>JBGQCL010000373.1:0-11842 GCA_041495365.1 Kofleriaceae bacterium
CGTCCCCGGTCCGCCGACCCAGCCGCCGGTCCAGCCGCCCGGCGCGTTCCGCGAGCAGACCGGCTCCCGCCGCGTCCCCGGTCCGCCGACCCAGCCGCCGGTCCAGCCGCCCGGCGCGTTCCGCGAGCAGACCGGCTCCCGCCGCGTCCCCGGTCCGCCGACCCAGCCGCCCGGCCTGTTCCGCGAGCAGACCGGCTCCCGCCGCGTCCCCGAGGCCCGCGAGCAGACCGGCACGATGCGCGCGGCGGGGTTCCGCGAGCAGACCGGCACACGCCGCGCCCCCGAGGCCCGCGAGCAGACCGGCACGATGCGCGTCCCCGGCGCCACCGATCCGAGGGTCGCGCGGACCAAGAGCGGGCCGCTACCTCCGATCCCCGACCACCTGCGCAACCGGCTGCGCTACGTCGCGCTCACCGCGGAGATGACCGGCGGCGGGATCGACGCGCGCCGCGAGGATGGCCTGTCGCGGCTGGTGCTGTGGCGCGATGTGGTCGGCGTGGTCGCGCGCCGCATGCCACCGGCGTACGACGGCGCGGCGTTCGTCGACATCGTGTCGACCGCCGGCTCGACGCTGCGGATCGTGCCGTGGACGCGGCTGACCGGCGAGCTGGTCGACGTCGACGGCGATACCCGGCCGCGCGCGGTGGTCGAGCACGTCGTCGCGCACTGCCCCGGCGTGCGGCTCGATCGCGCGACCCAGATGTTCCTCGACACCGGCGAGCCAGCGCAGCTGCCCGATCTCGACACGCTGCGCGCCCACGACGAGCGGCTCGCGTAGCCCGCGCCGCGGCCCGCCGTCAGCCGGTCGGCAGCACGCAGGTGAACAGCTCCGTGCAGCCGCCTTGGCCGTGGCCGCACGGATCGGCGTCGAATGCGTGGAAGCAGGTCTCGGCGTCGCTCACGGTGGCCTGGCACTGGATATCGACCGCGCTGAACGCGGACAGGCAGGACGCCTTGTCCTGGATCATCACGCTGCTCGCGCCCGGACACGTCACGGTGCGCGGCGCGTGCTCGACCTCGGTCCGGAAGCTGCACAGCTGGTCGCGCTCGCTCGCCGATAGCGTGTTCAGCCGCCTGGTCGGCGTGACCCCGGAGCTGGCAGGGCTGGAGCTACAGGCCGCGAGCACGGCCACGACGCAGGGCCACGAGGATCGGCGCATCGGCGCGAGCCCAGCGTGGCGGCCGGCGCGAGCACCATGTAGGTCACGGCATCCGGCCGGTGTAGTGTGACGCGGGTCGGATCAGCTTCCCGGTGCGTCGCTGCTCCAGCACGTGCGCCGACCAGCCTGCGATCCGGCTCACAGCGAACGTCGCCGAGAACTGCTCGCGCGGCAGGCCGACCGCGTCGAGCAGCACCGCGGTGTAGAACTCGACGTTGGCGGCGAGCGAGCGCTCCGGCTTGCGCTCGCGCAGGATCTTGGCGGCGGCGCGCTCGACCGCGCGCGCCAGCTCGAGCCGGGGGCTGGCGAGCGGGCGCACCGCCTCCTCGAGCACCGCCACGCGCGGATCGCGCACCCGGTACACGCGGTGCCCCATCCCCATGATCCGCCGGCCGGCGGCGAGCTCGCCGACCAGCCACGGCTCCGCGCGGTCGGGCGCGCCGATCGCGTCGAGCATGTCGAGCACCGGCCCCGGCGCACCGCCGTGCAGCGGCCCCTTGAGCGCGCCGACCCCGCCGACCACCGCCGAGATCAGGTCCGACGCGGTCGACGCGATCACGCGCGCGGTGAACGTCGACGCGCTCATCGCGTGATCGATCACGGTCACCAGGTAGGCGTCGAGCGCGCGCACCCGGGCGGCATCCGCCGGGCGGCCGAGCGTCATCCGCAGGTAGTCCGCGGCGTGGCCGAGCGCGGGATCGGGCGCGACCGGCGGCTGCCCGGCGCGGCGGCGGTGCCACGCCGCGACGAACACCGGCGCGGCAGCGGTCGCGGCGATCGCATCGGCGGTGTCGGCGGTCTGGGCCCCCCGGCCCGCCGGCTGCGGCCGCAGGTGGGCGAGCGCGGTGCGCAGCGCATCCATCGCGTCGGGGTGATCGAGCGCGTCGCCGAGCCGCGCCACCCGCTCCCACGCCGCCGCCCGCGCCGCGCCCAGCCCGGCGTCCGCGGCGTCCCCCAGCGCCGCCGGATCCGCGCCGCCCGCGGCGAGCACCGCGCGCACGGCGCCCTCGAACCCGGTCGAGGCCGCCAGCTGCTCGACATCGGCGCCGGCGATCACCAGCCGGCCGCGCTCGCCGTCGACCTCCGAGATCTCGGTATCCGCGACCACCACCCCCTCCAGTCCTGGATTCGCAATCCCGCTCGTCCTGCCGCTCGTCATGGCGTACCTCCTGATTGCGATGTAGCGTCGGTGCCATGGTTGATCAACGTAGAATCGACGATCAACGTTGGGTCGGCGCGCGGGCCGCCGCGCGCCACCTCGGGATCGCGGTGCGCTCGCTCTACGCCTACGTCAGCCGCGGTCAGGTCCGCAGCGTCCCCGGCGAGCGCGGCCGGCCGCGGCTGTACGCGGTCTCCGATCTCGAGCGGCTGCGGGTCCGCCGCGACGCGCGCGCCGGCCACGGCGCGGTCGCCGCCGGCGCGCTGCGCTGGGGCGAGCCGGTGCTCGACTCGGCGATCACCGCGATCACGCCGCGCGGCCCGGCCTACCGCGGCCGGCTCGCGCTCGAGCTCGCCGCCGCAGGGGCAGCGTTCGAGAACGTCGCCGAGCTCCTGTGGTCGGGCTACCTCCCGGACGCCCGCGTCACCTGGCCGCGCGGCGCGATCCCGCTCGCCCAGCTCGCCCGGCTGGTCGGCGCCGACCCGCCGACCCCGCTCGACGTCATGCCGCTGCTGGTCCAGATCGCCGCGCTGGCCGACCGCGAGCGCGGCGACCTCCGCCCCGACGCGCTGATCGCGCGCGGCCGGCGGCTGATCCCGCTGCTCGCCGCGGCGCTCGCCCCCGGGTTCGCGCCCGCCGCGGTCAGCCGCGCGCTCGGCGCGTCCCGCGTGGCCGAGATCGCGGCGCGGGCGCTCGACGCGCCCGACGACGCGGCGCCGGTGCTCGACGCCGCGCTGGTGCTGCTCGCCGACCACGAGCTCAACGCCTCGAGCTTCACCGCGCGGATCGCGGCGTCGACCGGCGCCGACCCGTACGCGTGCGTCGCCGCCGCGCTGGCCACGGTGTCCGGCCCGCTGCACGGCAGCGCGTCCGAGCAGGTCGCCGCGTTCGCCGACGCGGTCGGCTCGCCCGAGGGCGCACGCGCACAGGTCCGCGCGCTGCGGCGGCGCGGCGAGCTCCCACCGGGGTTCGGCCACCCGCTGTACCCGGCCGGCGATCCGCGCGCGCCGCCGCTGCTCGACGCCGCCGCCCGCCGGGCGACCAACCGGCGCGCCCGCACGGTGCTGGCGATCGTCGACGCCACGACGGACGCGGCGCCGAACTGCGATGCCGGCCTCGCCGCGCTGACCGCCGCGCTCGGCGCTCCGCCCGCCGCCGGCACCGGCCTGTTCGCGGTCGCCCGCGCCGCCGGCTGGCTCGCCCATGCGCTGGAGCAGCGCGCCACCGGCCACCTGCTCCGGCCCCGCGCCCGCTACACCGGCCCGCCCGTCAGGTAGCCGGCCTGGCGGGCGGCACCGCGACGCCGCCCGGCTGGCTCGGATCGAACTCGGCCTTGGCGACCGGCAGCCCGCGCAGCACCAGCGTGAGCACCGTTCCGGCGCCCTGCACGTAGGTCCTGGGCAGGAACAGGAAGTAGTTCTTCACGCCGTCCTCGGGCGGCGGACCGTGCGCCTGGGTCCCGGGGTTGCCGGTCAGCATGCGCATGCGCTCACCCGGCCCGAGCACGAAGCCCGGGTCGATGATGCCGAGCAGCGACTTCTTCGCCGAGCCGCGGCGCCCTACCGTCATGCCGCAGCCGCGGGTGCTGAAGGCCGTCTTGCCGACGTTCTCCAGGATGACCCATTCGGCGTTGAACGTCTCGGGGTGATCGGAAGCCTTGATCTCGACGAAGCGGATCGCCATACGCGGGGGCGCAGCATACACGTCCACCGTTGCAATCGGGCGCAAAGCATCGATAATCGCTGGCCATGGCCAAAGAGGTGATCCGTGTGGTCGCGGCCGTCATCGAGCATGGTGGCCGCTACCTGATCACCCAGCGCAACGCCAACGCCGTGCTACCGCTGCTGTGGGAATTTCCCGGCGGCCGGGTCGAGCCCGGCGAGAGCGAGACCGCGGCGCTGCTTCGCGAGGTCAAGGGCCGGATCGGCGTCGAGGTGGTGGTCGGCGCCAAGCTCGGCGAGCACGTCCACGACTACACGACCTACCGCGTCCAGCTCACGATGTACTCCTGCCAGCTGCCCGCCGAGGCGCGGCCGTACCCCGCCACGGTCGCCGACCTGCGCTGGGTGACCTCGCGCGAGTTCCTCGACTACGAGTTCCCGCCCGCCGACGAGCGCACGATGTCCAAGCTGCTCGGCCTCGTGCGCAACTGACCGGGCTCAACCAACCAAGAGGTGTCGAACAAAGGGACCCGGGCCTGCCTCAGGCGCATCGCCCACTTGACGTCGACCTGGGCCTTGACCTTGACGGTCGTCGTCGAGGTTGACCTGGCCGTAGACGTTGAGCCCATCGTCGACCTCGACGTGAACCTCGCGTCGCACGAGGGTCAAGGTGCAAGGTCATCGATGGGTCGACGTCAACGTCGACGTTCTGGTCAAGGTCATCGTCGAGGACAAGGTCGAAAAGGCCGGGATCAGCTTCAGTCCTCTTTGATCGACAGCTTTTCAGCGGATCAGCCGCGCGACGACGATCGTGAGCGCGAGCGCGATGCCGATCGCGCCGACGAACAGCACGGCGAGCATCCACGGCGGGAGCGCCCGCGCACGCCCCGCAGCCGCGGCGCTCCAGTCGACGTGCTCAGGGTACTGCTGGCCGACCGGCGACATCAGCTCCGCCGCGCGCTGCGGGTCGATCCAGAGGGGGCCGCGCGTCGCGTCGCGCGGATCGTAGGCGCCCCCCGGCTCCGATCCGCGCGGACCGGGGAACGGCGGACCCGGCAGCGCACCTGGCTCCGGAGGCTGCATCGTCGATCCCATCGCTTCGAGCGGCCCCGACGGCATCGTCGATCCTGCCGCTCCGAGCGGCCCCGACGGCATCGCCGGCCCCGGTTGCATCGCCGGCATCGCGTGTCCCGAAGGCCCTGGATGCGGCGAGCCGGTGCGCACCGACTCGCTCGGAAACACCGTCGCGCCGGTCGCGATCTGCGCGCTCATCTCCGCGTTCATCACGGGGTAGCCCATGCCCAGCCCCGGAGGCCCCGGAGGCCCCGATGCGCTGTGCGACCGCGGCGCGACCGGCATCGGCGCGATGTGCGTCCGCGCGTGCGCCGGCAGCGCGGCCGGCGGATCGGCGGCCGGCCCCGGCGACGGCGTGAGCCCGAGCGGCTCGGCGCCCCCGATCATGGTCGGCAGGTTCGCGGCGTCGGGGAACTTGCCAGACGCCGGCGGTTGCGCCCCGCTCGCGCGCTGGGCGCTCGCCTCCACACCGGGTGGCGGCGGCGGGACCGGCACCGCGCTCGATGGCGCGAGCTGGGTCGGCCCATCGGCGGGCGCGCGCCCCCCCTGGGCGGCCATGCGCTCCAGCTCGTTGACCCGCTCCATCGGGTTGGTCTCGATCCGCGTCCGCTCCGCCGGCATCTCGTCGTCAGCCTCCCCGCGCGAGCCGTCGCCGAGCTCGTCGTGCACCAGCGAGAACGAGGCCGCACTCAGCCGGCGCGACGCGGTCAGCTCGCTGGAGCTCCCCGCGCCCGGATCCCCACCGAGCAACGGGTCGGAGTCGCGACCGTCGTCCCCCCCCCAGCTCACCCCGCTGTCGACCGAGACATCGCGCCCGGCGATCAGCTCGCGCATCCGGCCCGAGTGCTCCTCGATCTCCTGGGCAAAGTAGGCGTCGAACAACCGCGACACGTCGCCCGGCCCCGAGCCGATCCCGCGGTGGTGCAGGTAGCCGAGCAGCGCGTCGCCGAACGCCTCGGCGGTCGGGTAGCGATCGTTGCGGTCCTTGGTGATCGCGCCCATGATCACCGCGTCGAGCGCCGGGTCGAGCGCGGGATCGCTCAGCGACGGCGGCCGGACGTCGCACTCCATCACCGCCTGGTAGGTCTCGTACGGCGACGCCCGCTTGAACAGCCGGCGCCCGGTCAGCAGCTCGTGGCCGATCACGCCGAGCGCGAACACGTCGGTCCGCCGGTCGACGTTGTTGGCCACGCACTGCTCCGGCGACATGTACGCGAACTTGCCCTTGATCGTCCCCGACCGCGTCCGGGTCTCACGCAGCTCGGCCTTGGCGATCCCGAAGTCGACCAGCTTGACCACACCCTCGAAGCTGATCACCAGGTTCTGCGGCGAGATGTCACGGTGCACGATGTTCAGCGCCTTGCCGTTCATCGCCTTCTCGTGCGCGTAGTGCAGCCCCGCGCTGGCCTGGGCGAGGATGTTGAGCACCAGCGGCACGGGGACACGCGCGCTCGGCAGCCGCTCGCCGGCCCGCCGCACGATCATCGCCAGCGACAGTCCGGCGAGGAACTCCATCACCATGTAGTAGCGGCCATCGTGCTCGCCGAGCTCCATGGTCTGGACGATGTTCGAGTGATCGAGGTGCGCCGCGAGCCGCGCCTCGTCGAGAAACATCTTCACGAACTCGGTGTCATCCGCGAGGTGGTCGTGGAGGCACTTCACCACCACGTACTTCTCGAACCCGGCCGCGCCCCCGATCCGCGCCAGGTAGATCTCTGCCGTCCCGCCGAGCGCCAGCAGCGCGAGGATCTCGTACTTGCCAAGCCGCTTGCCGAGGAGCTGGCCGGCGCCTGCCGGAATACCGGACATCGGGGGATATCATACTCCGTCGCCGGGCAGGCTACAGCTCCATGATCTCTTTCTCTTTGGCCTTCGCGATGTCGTCGATCATCGCGATGTACTTGTCGGTCAGGTCCTGGATCCTCTTCTCGCCGTTCTTGCGCTCGTCCTCGGTGATCTGCTTGTCCTTCTCGGCGTCCTTCACCATGTCCATCGCGTCGCGCCGCGCCGAGCGCACCGCGACGCGCGCCTCCTCGGTCTGCTTGCCGACCACCTTGGCGAGATCCTTGCGGCGCTCCTGGGTCAGCGGCGGGATCGGCAGCCGGACCAGCTCGGAGTCAGCCACCGGGTTGATCCCGAGGTCGCTCGCGCGGATCGCCTTGTCGATCACCGGAAGCATCGACTTCTCCCACGGCTTGATCGTGATCAGCCGCGCGTCGACCACCTGGACGGTCGAGACCTGGTTCACCGGCGTCGGCGTGCCGTAGTAGTCGACCTTGATCCCGTCGAGCATCGCGGTGTTGGCGCGGCCGGTGCGGATCTTCTGGAGGTCGCGCTTGAACGAATCGACCGCCTTCTTCATGCCGTCGTCGGTATCGCTGGTGATGTCGTTGATCATGGTGTCCTCGGGTGTCCTCGGGTGTCCTCGGCGGTCGTCCTAGTTCGCGAACCGGGTCAGCTGGTTGTCCTTGACGATCGTCGTTCCGACCGGCTCGCCGCAGGCCACCCGGTGAATGTTGCCACGCGTGGTCATGTCGAACACGATGATGCGCATCTCGTTGTCGCGGCACAGCGCGAACGCGGTCGCGTCCATCACCTTCAGGTCCTGCTTGAGCGCGTCGGTGAAGGTCACCGTGGCGTAACGCCGTGCGTCGGCGTGCTTGGCCGGGTCCTTGTCGTACACGCCATCGACCTTGGTCGCCTTGAGCAGGATCTCGGCGCCGATCTCCATCGCGCGCAGCGCCGCCGCGGTGTCGGTGGTGAAGAACGGGTTGCCGGTGCCGGCGCCGAAGATCACCACCCGGCCCTTCTCGAGGTGGCGGATCGCGCGGCGCCGGATGTAGGGCTCGGCGAGCTGCGACATCGGGATCGCCGATTGCACGCGCGTCACCACGCTCTGCTTCTCGATCGCGTCCTGCAGCGACACCGCGTTCATCACCGTGGCGAGCATCCCGACGTAGTCGGCGCTCGCCCGGTCCATGCCGCGCGCCGACTCCGACACGCCGCGGAAGATGTTGCCGCCGCCGACCACCACCGCGACCTCGACCCCGAGCCGGGCGGTCTCGGCGATCTCGCTGGCCACGTGGCCCAGGACCTCGGTGTTGATGCCGTACCCCTGGTGCCCCATCAGCGCCTCGCCGGAGATCTTGAGAAGGATGCGCTTGTACGCCGGCTTGACCATGGCGCCTGCGACCTTAGCGCCGCGGCGCGTCGTTGGGAACCGGCGCGCCGAGGATCCGCCCGCCCCCGCGGGTCACGGCGACGAGACGACGAGCACCCAGGCGACGTGCGCGGTCGTGCCGGAGGCGACCAGCGCGACCTCGGACACAGCGGGGATCGAGCCCGTCGGGCCGTTCGCCGCCGCCTTCACAACGCCATTCGCGTCGGTCATCGAGCATGCGTAGTTGCCGCCGTTCCGGATCATCGCGAGCCGGTACGGCGTCATGTTCTGCCACACGAACTGGTTGTTGGCCGGCTCCGCGATCGCCTTCGAGTCGAACAGCGAGAGCTCGCGGCCCGTCGGCGAGCCCGGGTCGGGCGCGTGGAGCTGACACTGGATGCCCACGTCGGTCCCCGAGTTGTAGGGCAGCCCGACGGTCAGCGCGGTGCGCGCGGCGCCGGGCGTGGCGTCGACGATCACGCTCGCCATGATCATGCCGTTGCCGAACGGCGGCGTCGCGTCCTTCGCGACCAGCGCCGTCATCTGGTTCGCGGCGTTGGTGATCACCCCGTAGTCGGCGGTCACCGCGACGGTGCCGGCGCCGACCACCTTCCACGTGCTCGGGATCGGGCCGTGAAAGCCCTGGAACGCGACGATCTTGTCGCCGGCGGTGTTGGGGTGCGGATCGCACAGGCCGGCGACACCGTCGCCGTCCGGGTCGGTGTTGTCGGCGTCGATCGGGCACAGGTCGCAGGCGTCGCCCACTCCATCGTGGTCCTCGTCGCCCTGGTCGGCGTTGGGCTTGTCCTTGCAGTTGTCCTTCGAGTCGGGGACCCCATCGCCGTCGCTGTCGATGAACGCGTCGGGCGTCGCGTCGCCGGCAGCGTCCAGGCCCTGGGAGGGCCCGCCGCAGAACCCGGCGATGCACGCCTGACTGTCGGGGCACGACTTGCTCTCGATGCTGCACGGCACGCCGCGTGCGACATGCGAGTTGAAGCACGCCGCCTGGACCAGCGCGAGCAGCCCGAGCACTCCGGGCGAGAGCGTCCATCGCATCGCGCGCACGTCCAGCCAACGTGGCGGGGTCGGCCGGTATTCCGGGGCGGCGATCCGCATCGTCACTGCATACGCGGGCTCAGCGTCAGGGCTTCCCGGCGCACTCGTGAGATTCCGTGACCATCCGTTCGACATCCCCGCGACGCGAATCATGGCACGATGGCGCGATGTTGCGCTCGGTCATTGCGCTGTTCGTCCTGCTCGCGGCGTGCGCCCCGCACAGTCCGGCCCCGGCGGCGGCGCCGCCGATGCGATCACCGTCACAGAGCGCGGCCGTCAGCCCCGAGCTGTCGCCGGCGCTCGCCCCGCTCGCCTCGTGGCTCGGCGACTGGGACTTCCGCGACGGCCAGGGCAGCGAGCACTGGATCGCCGCCGCCGGCGCGATCTACGGCGTGGTGCTGCGCGGCGACCACTTCGAGGTCCTGGTGGTCGACGACGGCGACGGGCCGGGCCGGCCCGACGGCGTGCTGCGGCTGTTCGCGATGCCCGACGGCGCGCGCTCGGCCGAGTTCCGCCAGCGCCGGATCGCCGACGGCAGCGCGACGTTCGCCGACGACACCCGCGACTTCCCGCGGACGATCACATATGCCCTCACCGACGACCGCGCCGGCCTCACCGCCGTGCTCGACGGCACCCGCCGCCTCGAGCTCGGGTTCGCGCGCGGCCGCCGCGCCCCCGCCCCCGAGCTCGAGGCCGCCGACCTCGCGTTCGCCGCCGCCACGGCGCAGCGCGGCGTCGACGGCTGGGTCGCCGCGTTCGACCCGCACGGCGGCATGATGCGCCGGTCCGGCCGCATCGAGTACGCCGCGATCGCCGAGGCGATGGCGCCGACCCTGACCTCGGGCCGCCTCGCCTGGGCGCCGATCGCGAGCGGCCGCGCTGGCGAGCTCGGCTTCACCGTCGGCAAGGCCACGTTCACCGCGGCCCGCGCCGAGGACGGCTGGCGCAGCACGTACGCCACGATCTGGCGCCGTCAGCCCGACGGCAGCTGGAAGGTCCTGTTCGACACCGGCCGGATCGTCCAGGACCTCTGAGCCGCATGGCCCCCCACCCTTACCCGGACTGCCCCCGTCGGCTTGACATCGTTCCTACAAAAACGTATATTTTTCATGGCAGTCATGAGCAAGGACACCCAGATCTCAGCCCAGATCTCCGATACGACGCGGAAGCTCATGGAGCAACATGTCCGCCGGACCGGCATCAAGAAGGGTCACCTCGTCGAGCAGGCACTGCTCCATCACCTGCAGGCGCTACATGAGATCCCTGCGGAGTATGTGGTCCATCCGCGGATCGTCGTGTCTCGAAAGACCGGCGAGGAAATGCTTCGCCAGGCCGAGTCGGCGGCGCCGACGGCGGCGCTCCGCAAGCTGATGCGCGATGGAGATTAGGCCGCTCCGGCCGGGCGACGACCGCTCGCAGTTCCACTCCGGCGACGAGGCACTCGACCGCTTCTTCCACCGCTATGCCGGCCAGAACCAGTTCCGCCATCATGTTGGCGTGAGCTACGTCGCGGTCGAAGACGATCGGATCCTCGGCTTTGCGACCGTGGCACCGCGCCACATCGACATCGAGGACCTCCCCGATCGCCTGAAGAAGAATTTGCCCCGCTACCCGATCCCCGTGCTCGGACTCGCTCGCCTCGCCGTGGATGCCGCAGCGCAGTCGATGGGCCTGGGCTCACAGCTGCTCCGCTTCGTCCTCCAGCTCGCCGTGAAGATGGCGAACGATCTCGGTTGTGCCGGAGTGGTCGTCGATGCAAAGCCCGGTGCGGTCGAGTTCTACACCAAGTACGGGTTCGTGGCCTTCGAAGCCATCGAAGGCCAGTCGGACGCACGGCCCGAGCCGACGATGATGTGGCTGCCGATCGAGGCGATCCAGCGCGCGAACACGCCGGGTCGGTGATCAGCCCGTTCTGCTCGGCCATGATGACGAGGTTGCCTAACTTCGGCGTGACGATCCCGCGCATCACCACGCCGCTCCCCTGAGCAAGGACTGACCGGAATTTGCGATGACGACGACCAAGGACATCGCGGCAGAGCTCATGCACCGCATCAACGCGGACATCGAGCATTTTCGTGGTGCGCTTCCCGAGAGGACGGCGATCGCCTGGCGCGGCTACCTCGCCGCAGCGCTCGAATGGAACGTGATCACCGTCGAGCAGTGCGACTCACTGCTGGCGCGCGTCCCGTCGGTCAACGATGACCCTGCGATCGCGATCCTGCGCGGTCGAGACTGAGAACAGGAAGCATACGCAGCGTTAATTGACGCCAGGCAGGACGCGCCTCGGGTTTCGCCAGATAACCGGCCGATCTACCGATGTGCGCTCGCGAGCGGCGTCAACCGCTGCTGAAAGTCCCGCTCGGCAAGCTGCATAGCAAGCGACTCGTCCCGCTCGATCCCGATGCGGTCGCACTCGTCCGCCGGCTGCAGTCCATGGGCCGCACCCTCGCGCGTGGCTCGTCCCCGGGCGGAACCACCACAAGTGCAACTACGACGAGCTGACCGACGTTCTCAACGACGCCAGTCGCGACCTGCCGGACCCTGCTCGCATCACGAGCCATCGGCTCCGCCA
>JBGQCL010000374.1:0-11789 GCA_041495365.1 Kofleriaceae bacterium
CAAGATCCTCGAGCGCGCGCTCGAGGCGCCGACCCGCACGATCGCCGACAACTCCGGCTACGACGACGGCGTGGTCGTCGAGCGGATGAGGGCCGGCACCGGCAACCAGGGCTTCGACGCGGCGCGTGGCGTGTACTGCGATCTGGTCGAGGCCGGCATCATCGATCCGACGAAGGTCGTGCGGATGGCGCTCGAGAACGCGGTCTCGGTCGCCGGCGTGCTGCTGCTCAGCGAGGCGACGATGACCGAGCCCCCGGAACCGCCGAAACGCGAGCAGGAGACGATGGAGCCGTGATCTGCGGGGATCCTGTGGATGCGCGATGCACCCGTCGCAGTTCGGCGATCGCATTCCGGGTCGAACCGGCGAGCGTGATAGAATCTGGGGGCCACGCGTTGCGCGGAAGATCCGCGACGCGGCACGCGCGGCACGACTTGTGCTTGCGATCCCAGATGGGAGCTGCCGCCATGCCATTTCCTCTGACGATCACGTTTCGAGATCTGAAGTCGAGTCCTGCAATCGAGGACTTCGTTCGCCGCTGGGCGTCCCGGCTGGAGACGGTCTACCACCGTGTCGAACGCTGCCAGGTGGTGATCGAGCGCCCTCACAAGCATCATCGCCACGGCCAGCGCTATCACGTTCGCGTGACGCTCGCCGTCCCTGGACCCGACGTCGAGGTCAGCCGCGATCATTCGCTCGATGGCGCGCACGAGGATCTCCACGTGGCCATCCGCGATGCATTCCGCGCCGCGCGCCGGCAGCTCGAGGATCACGCCCGTCGCCAGCGCGCGGACGTCAAGAGCCACATCGAGCCCGAGCATGGCCGTGTGACGTACCTCGACGTCGAACGCGAGTGGGGATACCTCGACGCAGACGGTCGACAGGTCTACTTCCACCGCAACAGCGTGATTGATCACGCCGAGCTCGTCGTCGGCGACGAGGTCCGGTTCACTGATGAGCCCGGCGTCGAGGGTCCGCAGGCCACGTCGGTGGCTCGGGTCGGCGAGCACGGCCACCACGAGCTACCCCGCGGATGAGCTGCGCCGTCACGACGCGAGTGACGCCGAGCCGGGCGGGTTCGGGTCGGCGCTCGGTCACGCCGACAAGGACCATCGCCCCGCTGCCCACGCCAGCGCGACGACGCCGGTGCTGGCCAGCGCTTCGGGGAGGATCTCGCCGAGCCCCGAGGCGAGCAGCGTACCCGCCGCGAAGCCGAGCATCGGACCTCGATAGCCGGCGAGCCAGCGCTCGGGCAGGCCGCGCGCTCGCTCGTCGCCGCGACAAGCATCGACGAGGCGCTGCGCCGCGCAGGGGGGGGGCGCCGCGGCATGCGCGACACCAGCGGGCCGCCGACCGTCTATGGGAAGGCCTCGTCGGTGCCGCCGACCACCCGTGGCACAGGCTTTCCACTCTCGAGCGATCCGCGAATGCTTTGCGTGCATGGCGCCGCCCTGCGCGGAGGGTGCGCAAGTCGCGGCCAAGGTAGGCCCCATCCGGGATGAAGCATGCGGAGGCATCGGGCAACGAGCGAGCCTGGTCCGACATCTGCACCGTCCGACACCTGCACCGGTGAGGTTGCCAACCCGAACGGAGCCAACCCACGCGCGTCCAGGATCTCAGCCATCACCTGTCACGTCAACGACGACCTCAACGTCGCCGCCAAGCTGATGTGGGAACATGACTGCGGCACGCTCGCGGTGGTCCGCGACGACGGCAACCGTAGTTGTCCAACAGCAGGCGCCCCTCGGCAAGTAGCTCAGCTTGCAGTAGGGTCGACCGCAGGAACGTGCGACTCAACAAGTATCTGAGCGAGAGCGGCGCCTGCTCGCGCCGCGAGGCCGACAACCTGATCGGCGAGGGCCGGGTGACGGTCAACGGCAAGCGCGCCCAGGTCGGCATGCAGGTCGCCGATGGCGACGACGTCCGGCTCGACGGCGACCGCGTCGGCCAGGCGCGCAAGAAGCTCAAGCCGGTCTACATCGCGCTCAACAAGCCGGTCGGCATCACGTGCACGACCGAGCGCCACGTCGCGGGCAACATCGTAGACTTCGTCAACCACGGCGAGCGGGTGTTCCCGATCGGCCGGCTCGACAAGGACTCCGAGGGCCTGATCCTGCTGACCAACGACGGCGACATCGTCAACGAGGTGCTGCGCGCGGAGCACAACCACGAGAAGGAGTACGTCGTTCGGGTCGATCACGCGATCACGCCGGAGTTCGTCGAACGCATGGCCGCGGGCGTGCGGCTGTCCGACGCGATGACCAGGCCGTGCAAGATGCTCGCGCTCGGACCCAAGGCGTTCCGGATCATCCTGACCCAGGGCCTGAACCGCCAGATCCGCCGCATGTGCGAGGCGCTCGGCTACACGGTCGAGGCGCTGCAGCGCGTGCGGATCATGCACATCAAGCTGGGCGAGCTGCCGCTCGGCCGCTGGCGCCAGCTCTCGGCGCAGGAGATCGCACCGCTGCTGCCGGCGAGCGCCGCGGAGCCGGCGCGACAGCCACGCCGCGCCGCCGCACCACGCTCGCGTCGGTCCGGGCGGTAGGCGGCCGCCCCGACGTCGCCGGAACGCCGGAAATCGTGCCGCGGGCCGGTACGCTTCCCTGCCGGCCACGCTACACAGCGTGGTCTTGTCGACGCCCGCATTCTCGACGCTCTCGCTCGCGCCCGCGTGGCTCGATAACCTCGCGCAGCTCGGCTACGTCGAGATGACGCCGATCCAGGCGCTCGCCTTGCCGGCGATGCTGGACGGCCGCGACGTGCTCGGCCAGGCCGCGACCGGCACCGGCAAGACGGCGGCGTTCGGGCTCGCGCTGCTGGCGCGGATCACGCCGCGCAGCGGGCGGCCCGGGGCGCTCGTGCTGTGCCCGACTCGCGAGCTCGCCGCGCAGGTGGCCGAGGAGCTGCGGCGGCTCGCGCGTCCGCTGCCGCACACCCGCGTGCTCACCTTGAGCGGCGGGAGCTCGGTGCAGCGCGAGCGCGCGTCGCTCGACCATGGCGTCGACGTGATCGTCGGGACGCCGGGGCGGGTCCACGACCACCTGGTCCGCGCGCGGCTCGAGCTGTCGGGGATTCGCACGCTCGTGCTCGACGAAGCCGATCGGATGCTCGAGATGGGGTTCGTCGAGACCGTCGGGGCGATCGCCCGCGCGGTGCCGGCGGAGCATCAGACCTTGCTGTTCTCGGCGACGTTCCCCGAGGCGGTGCGCGCGCTGAGCTCGACGTACCAGCGCGACGCGCTGCACGTGGTCGTTGCCGCGGACGACGTCGCGGCGCGGATCACCCAGGTCGTGTACGACGTCGAGCGCACCGAGCGCGTGCCGGCGCTGATCCGGATCCTCGGTCACCATCGTCCCGGGTCGGCGATCGTGTTCTGCAACCACCGCGAGACCTGCGACGAGGTCGCCGACGCGCTCGCGAACGCGGGGTTCGCGGCCGTCGCGCTGCACGGCGGCATGGAGCAGCACGATCGCAACACGGTGTTGTTGCTGCTCCGCAACGGCAGCCTGCGGGTCGTGGTGGCGACCGACGTTGCGGCGCGCGGCCTGGACATCGACGACCTCGGCGCGATCATCAACTACGATCTACCCCGCGAGCCCGACGTGTTCGTGCATCGCATCGGCCGCACCGCGCGCGCCGGTCGCCGCGGGCTCGCGATCAGCCTGTTGCATCCATCGGATGGCCGGATCCTGGACGATCTGCGGCAGGGCCCGCTCGCCGGGATCGCGAGCTCGCGGATCCCGTCGGTCGAGGCGCAGCAACCGCCACCACCCGCGATGGTCACGATCGCGATCCAGGGCGGGCGCCACGATCGGCTGCGGCCGGGCGACATCGTCGGTGCGTTGACGACCGGGGTCGGGATCGCGGCGACCGACATCGGGCAGATCACGGTCAACGATCGGATCAGCTTCGTCGCGGTCGCCGCGGCGATCGGCCGCCGCGCCCTCGACGGCCTCGCCGCCGGCCGGATCAAGAACAAGCGGTTTCGCGCGTACCAGATCCGGCCGCCGCGATAGCGCCGCCTGGATCACTGGCGTGCCGGCGTGCCGGCTGCGTCGATCCGGAATTTTCGCCGGAATTTTCGGCGCTGCGCGCGAGCGTTGACGCAACGACCCAGGGCCGGTCGTTGGGACCGACCCCGGGGACCGGTGTTGGATCATCGGCTGGCCGGCCTTGCCGGCTGCGTCGATCCGGAATTTCGGCGCTGCGCGCGTCAGGCTTCGTCGTCGTGATCTTCCCCGCTCGACGGGCCGTGATCGCTCGCGTCCGGCGCCGGTCGCTCGATCCGCTCGAAGCTCAGGGTGAAGTACAGGCCGCTCTTGCCCTGCTTCTCGAACGCACGGACCGCGTAGGCCGCCTCGTCGCTCACGATCGTGCCGGACCACGCCGGGGTGGGGGAGACGGCGCCGGCTTCCTTCGCGCCACGTGCGCCGGCCCGGCCGGGCTTCGCCGGCGCCGGGTCGAGGGCGCCGCGAAACACCTCCGGCGGGAATGTGTTCTTGTCGCCGCGTTGCGGCGCGAGGCTGATCGCGAGCTGGTTCTCGCGTCGCCAGCCGCGGATCTCGTACGTGGTGCCATCGATGGTGCAGTCGCCGTGAAACGCCGGCTGGCTGGGCCGTTGCTTCTGCGCGTGCTCGAAGAGGTTGCCGCGGTCTCGGGTGTGCCTGTCCGACATCGGAGGCCCACGTAGACCACAGCTCGGGGCTCGACGCACTCCCCAGATCCAGCAATCGGTGCAGCGGCCCCAGGTCTGCTACCATGGGTTCGCCGCTCCGACTCCGATCCGGGACCGCGTGCAGCTCCAGCGTAACCGCGGCGGGCAACATGCCTCGGCACGAAAGCCTCCGCGAAAGCCTCCCGGCACGAAAGCCTCCGCCCCCGCCCGCCGTTCCGCTGCCGCTCCGCCGCGCGGGGGGCCCCGATCGGCTGGGCCCCGGCTGGGCCCCGACCGACGTTACTTATGGCGAACGGAGGCCGGCGCGGGCCGCCGATGCGGTGGTTCCCGTCGCCTGGGTCGAGGCCACGTTACATCCAGGGGTAGCGCGCGCACATCGCGCCCAGCGTGGCATACTGTCGGCGTGCTAGCGCGACCGCAGCTTTCGATCACGGGTCCGCGAAGGAGTCGCATGACGAAACCCGACCCGACGCTCCTGATCGATGTCGTCGCCCCGAAGGTGCTCGAAGCGCTGAAGCTGGCATCCGCAGCCCTGATCGCCGCGAACGTGCGGCACGTCGTCGTTGGTGGGCTCGCCGTCGGGGCCAACGGTTATCCGCGCGCGACCAAGGACGTCGATTTCCTCGTCGGTGCCGAGGCCTTTCACCACCACGCGAACGGGCTCGTGACCATGCGCCAGGAGATCCCGTTCCAGGTCAAGGGAGTCGCCGTCGACCTGCTGTCTCCAGAGGAGGGGGAGGACTTCCTCGAGGCGACGCTCGGCGCAGCGCCGGGAACGATGATGGAGGCTCCGCCGCTCGTCTACATGAAGCTCAAGTCACCCCGCCGGAAGGATCAGGTCGACGTCATCGAGATGATCAAGGGCGGGATCGATACGAAGCGGTGCCGCGAATACCTCGTCGCTCACGCTCCCGTGTTCGTGGCCGCGTTCGACGAATGTGTCGTGCACGCTGAGGCCGAGCAAGACTGATCACGCGGCGAGGGCGAACACCTGGGCCGACCCGCGAGCGGGAAGATCCCCGACCGGGGAAGACCCGTACGGGGTTGGCATTCAAGCGGCGCATGGTCACCGCGCACCGAGCGGGTCTACTCGTGCTGGCGCGCGCTGATCTGGTCGCCGCGATGCCCCGGGCCGCCGTCGCTGCCAGCGAGGTCTGCGACGGCTACGCGGAGTTCCACTTCGTGCTCGACGATGCGGCGCGCGACCCGTGGGGCCGATGACGCGGCGAGGCCGGAGCCCTCGCAAGGAGGATTGTAGCCATGCGCCGCCTGCCACCTGGAACTTCGTTCGATGTCATCGGCGAGACCGTGTCCGGTGTCTGGCCGGATCTCGGATGGCCTCCGACGAGCTTGAAACTACTTCGAGATCTACTGGTTCCGATACGTTACCTGTTTCGAGGCGTATCCAGGCGTTTCACGGCGCCACGGAAAAGTAGGGACCGAAGTAGGGACCAGCTCGCGGCAGGGACGAGGTTGGGACCGCGGTTGGGACGACGACGTACCCGACGAGCTTCGACGCCGGCTACCGAGCTGTTCGCGCAGGACGCGGTTCTCCTCCTGGAGGTACTCGAGGAGCTCGAGCTGGCGGCGGTTCACCCAGCCCGCGAACACCAGCAGCAAGAACTGGAGCGGCGCGACCGACATCTTCGGAAATGCTACCGTATAGAGTTCCGGGTTCGGGCGGCTCCCTTCCTCGGTGGTGAGCCGCGATTCGGCGTGATAGGTGAGCAACGCACGTTCGGCCCGCCGCCCCGACTCCGCCATGCTCCCGCCCGGGTGCGCAGGGTAGCCAGCACGCGCGTGGGCGGCCGCGGCTGACCGGAGATGCACCAGGCCGCTCGCCCGCGCGCCGCCGAAGGTGCTATCCGGCGGTGTAGGTCCTTGCTACGATGGAGGATGAAGGAGGAGCGCCATGGCGAGTGCACCGCGGAGGGTTCGATGGTTGCAATCTCCCGGCTGGTCGCGCGCGTGGCGGGCTGCGCTCCTCGTCGGGGTGATGGGAGCGTGCCCGCCCTTCGGGGCAGCCTATGGGCAGGTCCGCGGCGTGCCGATGCCCGGAGGAGCTACTGGTCCCGCGCCGACCGTCTTGCCGGGCCCACCTGGCCTGGGTCCGTCGGGGCTGGTGCCGCAGGGGCCGTCGGGCCTGGTGCCGCGGGGTCCATCGGGCTTGGTGCCGCAGGGGCCGTTGGGCCTGGCGCCGCACATCCGCAGCCCTGACGGGGTTCCTGCCGCGCGCGCGGCGGCCGGGCGCGATGGTGAACAAGCGCCATCGCGCGCGTCCGACTCACCACCAGCGGCGGTTCGCGATGACGGCCACAAATCTGCGCGAGCGCAGCTCGCCCATCGCGAGCGCATGCGGGTCGCGAACGCGGTGAAGGCGATCGGAGAGCAGAATCGGCAGCGAGCGGCGATCGTGCAGAAGACCCAGCAAGTGGTGCCATGACCGCGCGGTCACCGCGCGTGCGCGCCGGGGCGGTGATCTGCGTGGCCAGCTTCGCGCTCGCCGCCGGTGCGGCTGCGCCGGCGCACGGTGAGGAGCCCGAGCCGTTTTCCCGCACCATGCTGGACTTGACCGGCGATGCCATCGCGGGCGCCGCCATCCAGTCGAAGCACCCGGTGGGGGTGGCGATCGGCGTGACGTACAAGGCGCTCGATCTCGCGCACGATATCGGTGCCGCTGCGATCGGCCGCGAAGATCGGTGGCTCGGAGCCGAGTTGGTCCTCGTGGATCGCGACGCTGAGCGCCTCAAGGAGATGAAGCACAACGGTGTCGATCTCGGCGGGCTGGAGGCCACCGAGATCGAGCAGCGCATCCGCGACCGCATGCGCGAGATCACGGCGTCGGATCGCTCGCCCGCCGGATACACCGCGTCCGTCATCATCAAGAATGCTCCGTATGCGGTCTTCAAGGTCGGGATCGACAAGGTGCTGGAGAACGCCCTCGGGTTCGGGTGGGAGAAACTTATCAAGCACGGCCCTCCGGTCCCGAAGGCGATCAACTGGGCGCTGAGCCACGGAGGGTCGCTCGACGCGCTGCGGAACGGCCGGGGGTGGGGGAAGCTCGTGACCCGCGCGGCCGGGGCAAATAAGGCGGCGGAGGAGGCCATGCGCGACGCCGAGAAGAAGCTCGTGGCCAAGCGCATCCAGCAACTCGGCCTCGAGACCCGGACCGAGGCGGCGGCCGACGCGCTGTCCGACATCTACACGAGGATCATGACCGAGCACCCGTCGCAACCCCGGACGGTGATCGCCTCGAGCTTCCGGCTGGAGCTGGCGCGCCAGGCGGTCATGCTGCCGGCGCCGGTGGCCGCTGTCCCCATCATGCGCGCCGCGCCGGTGGCAGCTGTCCCCATCATGCGCGCCGCCGCCCCGGTGGCGATGCGCGCCGCCATCCCGGATCCGGTCGTGCGCGCGATCCGCTCCGACGATGCCGCGTGGCAGAGGAAGCCGCGCGGGTCGAGCTCGGTGCAATCGCCCTCCGCACCGCCGCCAGCGCCGCCCCCGGCCGAGCCGCAGGTCGATCCACGCGACGAGGCGCGCTGGCACGCACTGCACGAGGAGCTGATGCGGGTCGGCGACGGCAAGACGTTCACCGTGTGCACGAACGGCTGTCCGGCGTCCGGGGCATCGTGGGACGGCCAGCGCGGCCAGACGCTCGAGTCGAGGTAGCCATGGCCCGTGCGCGCCGCATCGTCGCCGGTGTCGCGATCGTCGTCGGGCTCGCCTGCGTGCTCGTGTTTGTCAGCGGGCTAGGACCGGCACTGGCCGTTCGCAAGGCCACCGCAGTGACCGCGATCGGCAGTGCCCACATCGAGCGGATCCTCGGGCCGATGGAGCTCGCCGCGCTCGGCAGCCCGATCGGCCGCGACATCGGTGTCACGCGCAGCGGGGCGATCGTGTTCCGGGCGGGCGCCACGCTGCGCGTCGTCGAGCGGGCGGGCGCATCGTTCCCCGAGGTCGGCGAGGTCGCGGCCGCGGTCGTTCCGGACAGCTTCGCGCTCGATCCGAGCGGCACGATGCTCACCATCTCGGGTGGTTACTTCGGCATGCTGAACGAGGACGGTGAGCTCGTGCAGGGAATTCCGCTGCCGTCTCCCGACCTGCAGCTGGCGCCGTCGGTGCATGAGGGTGCCACGTACCTGTTTGGCAAGACCGGCGACCACCATCGACTGTACCGGTTCATCGACGACGGCACGCTGCAGGTGCTGCTCGAGTCGGGACAGCCGATCGTCGCCGCCGCCGACCATGAGACCGCGATGTTCGCCGCGACCGGCTCCGCGATCCTGCGGATCAAGGCCGGCACCTCGGAGACGCTGTTCACGGCGCCGGCTGACTTCGCCGGTCCGATCCGCTCGCTGGCAGTCACCGCGGACGGCATCGTCCTGTTTGCGACCGATGCGAAGGTGTACGCGCTGCTCGGAGCGAACGCGCTCTCGATCGTCAACGACGCCGGCGGGTCGATTCGCGTGCGTGATGGCGCGCTGTACGTGCTCGACCCTGCGCGCCAGCTGCTGTTCAGCCTGCGGCCAGCCTCGGCACAGCTGTTCACCGAGGTTTCGCGATGACCCGGCGGAGCACGACGCTCCGTCCCTGGGTGCTGGTGGTGGCCAGCGTGGCCGTGGTGTACGGCATCCACGCCTGGGTCACCAGGCCCCTGGAGAACATCGCCGGTGCAATCCAGAGCGGCCGGGTGGCGGTGACGAGCGCGTTCGGCGGCGCCGGCTCGCCGTCCACCATCACGGTGACGCGGACGCCAGGGACATCGGGCGGGCTGACGATGCAGGTCCCGGCCGGTACGGTGCTCTACGCGGGGGATGCCTCGGTGCAGCGCGTGATGACGGCCGCCGCGGTGACGATCGTGATGCTCGCGGAGGCCGACGCCATGACCGTGGCGGTGAAGACGTTCTGCCTCGACGAATTCGCCGCCATCCCGGAGGTGAAGGTATCGCTGTCGTTCTCTCCCGGTCCCGGTGACAGCCGGGCCACGACCGAGGAGACCGAGCCGCTACACAAGCTGGCCGACTGCATGGCCGGCATGTCCGGGTCGGACGATGACAAGCAGGTGGCGGTGTGGGCGGTCAAGGATGATCTCCTGCACAAGTCTGGGCCGGAGGCGATCGGGTTTCTCACCCGCCAGTTCGAGGCGTCGATCGCGCGCGAGCTCCAGGCGAAGGTCGCGCGCGCGCGCGAGTCGATCGCCCGGCTGGCGAAGCATCTGTCTGCCGCCGAGCTCGACGCTCAGATCGCCGACTCGATGCAGGAGGAAGCGGCCGCCAACCGGGTGGAAGCGGCGCGGCTGGCCCGGAAACAGCTGGACAGCCTGCTTCACCATCGCGAGTTGCTGACGTCTTGCGGCTACGCGGCGGCCGACCTGCCGCTCTTCCAGTAGCGATCGCGAGGAAGGTTCCGTCACAGGTCGAGCCGCCCATTCCGCACATGCAATCGTCGGCCATTCAATCGGGGCGCGGACGCTCGGCAGTTCTACACCCTGCTGTCGGGAGGCGGTCACGTAGCCTCTGCTACCGGTGGAGTTGCTGAGGCCTCGGATAGACGTGCCAAGCCCATCGGACAAGCAAGGTAGAAGAGACGAACAAGCCGAGGTCGCATCACGTCGGCATTCGCCCAGCGAGCGCACTCGGCATCGTCTTCGATTGACGCCATCGAGGCCCGGGTGAAGAGAAGGAACAGATGTCGAGCCCAGCGCGCGTCATCGGCAGTCAACGCGTCGCCAACGCCTTCCTGGCACGCGCGCTCAAGCGCATCGACCGGGTCAGCCTCATCGACAAGCAGCGGCAACTCATCCTCCAACCAAACCCGCGGCACCCAGAGAAGCGGGGCCAGTTTCTCGGTCAACTCGTCGATCAGCGTGCCGCCAGTCGCGGTTTGGCAACGTTCCTCGAGTTCCAGCCATCGCCGACCGCACATCGACGCAACGAGCTCTCGCTCGAGAGAACGCACAGCCATTCGGCGGAGTAGGAGTGCGCGCGCCACGTATCGACCCGGCCCCACTGACGCGGTCTCGCACGCCCGCAACAGACCAACAACGGTCAGCCCACGTTGAGCACCGCGCTTCGCGAGATCGAGAGTGCACAGGCGGGGGAGCGCCGCACCGCTTGACGCCCATGCCGGTGGAGCGATCGCAGCCCTAGCGACCAGTGCCTCGAGCTGTGCGCGCAGCGCGGGCACATCCGTCGTCGAGCCGAGCACGTGTCGAGCCACGGCTCTCTGCTATCAGAACCGATCGATCCGGAACAGTGGCCGTGATCAGAAAATCACGCGGCGATGTCGATTGTTTCGGGCGTCGCAGTCCAGCGCGCTCGCCGCTTCGCGCCGCGCAAATCGATCCCTTCGAGGATCAGCGCCAGCTCGGCGGCTTCCATCTCTACCGTCGCGCCCGTCGCCGGCTGCTCCCACGGCAGCCGAAACCGGCCGCGCTCCAACCGTTTCGCAAACAGGCAGTAGCCCTGGCGATCCCAGAACAAGATTCGCACCTGGTCGCCGCGTCGATTGAACACCACGTATAGGTGGCCACTCCGCGGATCATGGCGCAGTCCTTGCTCGACCAACACCGCAATCCCGTCGAACTGTTTGCGCAGATCGCACGGCGCCGTGGCGACGAACACGCGTACCGTCGGCGGTAGGCTCAGCATGATGCCTCCCCGAGCGCCGCGACCACGCGTCGCAGCAGGTCGCCGTCGAACCCGCGGCCCACCCGGACCACCGCCCCGCCGACCACGACTTCGAGGCCGCCCACCGCGGGCTGTGCCGAAGTAACGTGCACCGGCGCGAACGCCACCGGCTGCACCGGCGCTGCCGATCGCGCCTTCCTGCCCACCCGCGCAACCCAGCGCTGGACTCGCACCTCGTGCAAGCTATGTCGCCGCGCGAACGCGGCCGGCGTCTCCCCGCTGGCCCGCAGCGCCGCGACCATCAACTCCCCGTCGGCGAGCTGCCATCGTGCGCGCCCTCGTGGGGGCGTCCACTCGGCCGGCGCGGTCACCACGCGTGGCCCGCTGCCTCGATCCGTCGTCGTCGTCTCTGCCATCAGTGCCTCCTGGCTCGCCACACTGACCGAGACGCGAGAGCACTACCAGACGGCGACTATCGGGTGGTTAC
>JBGQCL010000375.1:0-11742 GCA_041495365.1 Kofleriaceae bacterium
CGGTTCGCGGACAGCGCGGCAGCGGACTCCGCCCGGTCTGCCGACGGAGTGGCCGCCGCGCGCCCGGTCCGGTCCGCGGACAGCGCGGCAGCGGACTCCGCCCGGTCTGCCGACGGAGTGGCCGCCGCGCGCCCGGTCCGGTCCGCGGACAGCGCGGCAGCGCGATCGGTCCGGTCCGCGGACGGTGCGCCGGCGCGATCGACCCGGTCCGCGGACGGTGCACCGGCGCGATCGGTCCGGTCCGCGGAGGGCGCGGCAGCGTGCTCGGTCCGGTCTGCGGACGGTGCGGCGGCGGCGTGATCCGTCCGGCTTGCGGATGGTGAGGCGGTGGACCGATCGGTCCGGTCCGCGGACGACGCGCTGGCTTCCACGGAGCTGCGCGCGGGGTCGGCGGCCGTGGGCTCCGGGTGGGCGAGGGTCCCCGGAGTTGCCGCGGCGCCCGGAGGACCGCCCGTTGCAGTCGGCGCCGGGGGCGATGCGCCGGGGACGGCGGGCAGAGCCGGCGGCGTGCCGGCGTGAGCCGCGGTGCCGCCGCGCAGGACGATCGCGAGCAGGACCACCGTGACCATCACCAGCGCGCCGGCCGTCGCGGCGAGCGCCCAGATCAACCGGCGATCGCGGCGAGGTGGGGAGCTGGGGATCAGCACGCCGGGCTCACCGAACGGCAGCGCGCCGTACACGGGCAGCTCCCCGACGTCGGCGCGGCCGCGCTCGGCGCGCGCGGGGGTCAGCGAGCGCGCGAGCGACTGGATGTCGAGCAGCCCGGAGCCTTCGGTCCGGCCGGCAGGCGACGCCGCGGTCGGCGCCGGTGCGGCGAGTCGCGCCAGGTTGCCGAGCGAGAACAGCACCGAGTTCTCGTGGCGCACACCGCGCAGCGGCGTGGGCTCCGGCGGTTGCTCGGGCGCCGCGTCCGCTGCGGCGTCGGAGCCAGCCTTCGGCAGGTCGACGGCGGTGCCATCCATCCCGGCCTCCGGCGCGATCTCGACCGACACCGGCCCCGCCCGGCGCAGCGCATCGACGCTGCCGAGCTCGCGCCAGTCGTCGAAGCCCTCGCGCCACACCAGCGTTCGATCGCCGAGCACACCGGCCGCGCGGAGCCGGCGTAGATCGTCGAGCGCGACCGGCCGCGGCATGCCGTCGATCACCGCGTGCCACGTGCCGGCCGCAGGCGGCTCGGCGGTGGGCGCGCGCGTTCCCGGCACCACGATGACGCGCGCGCACTGCTTGCAGCGGATCTTGAACGACCGGCCGGCGACCCGGCTGTCCTCGATGGAATATCTCGTGCCACACGCATCACAGACGATCTTCATGGCGTTCCCGACGGCGAGCTGTGCCCGTGCGCTCACGCTGGGCGCGCGATTCGCGGGGTCACGTCGGTCGGACCCCCGAGCAGCCGCCGGCTTGGGATTTTTTCGCCCGACCGCGACGGCGGTCACATCCGGCTCGCGACACATCGCGTGCAACCCCGGTGGCCCGCGCGTGTCGGCCGGCCATGCTCAAGGCGCGCGCGGTCGGGATCGCGTGACCCGGTGCTTGCGTTCTGCGACGCGGAGCACGATGTCTCCGACCTGTCCGACCTTGTCGTCCCAGGTCTCGGTCTTCATCGCATCCGAGCGCCGCCAGCGCGCCGCCGGCGAGTCGGTGCGAAGCGCGCGCTCCACGGCGTCGTGAAACTCGTGCCTGGTGCTCGCCACGTGGCACGCGCCCCGGAGCGCCGCGCTCGCGGGCTCGGCATGATCTCGCACCGCCGGGATGTCGGTCGACACGCAGGCGAGCCCCGCCGACAGGTACTCGCGGAGCTTGATCGGATTGACATGGCGAGTGAGCTCGTTCACCACGAACGGAATGAGCGACACGTCGAAGCCTTTGCAGTATGCGGGCAACGACGCATAGGGTTTGTGCCCGAGCAGGTGAACGTTGGGGTGGTTCGCCAGACGCGAGGTGTCGACCTTGGACTTGCCGATCAGCGCGATCGACCAGTCGGGCCGCCGTGCCGCAAGGTGCGCGATGAGCTCGAGGTCCACCCAGTCCTCGATCAGACCGATGAACCCGAGCACCGGCCGAGGCAGCCGCGCGATGTCCTCGGCCACCACGGTGTCCGGCGCCAGCGCGCGAACGAAGTGCGCGTGGTCGACGCCGTGCAACGCGAGGTGGGTCTCGAGGTTGTAGGCGCGCTTGCTCTCGAGCAAGGGCCGCGAGGTCGTGAACACGACGTCGGCGCGCCGGCACAGCTCGCGCTCCATCGCGCTGATCCGGTCGCGATCCAGCGCATTGAACCGCGACCACTCGTCGATGCAGTAGTAGACCAGGAACGACTCGCCGAGCTTCCCGGCGTACGGCGCTGCGGTCGGCAGGAACGTCCACAGCTGAAAGCTCTCCATGCCGCGCGTGCGGCGCAGCGCGCCGAGGCTCGCGCGCATGATGTGCCGATTGACCTTGTTCGCGATGCGGCTGTGCGGGAACGGCAGCACGATGGGGGTGTAGATGTCGAGTCCGGCGTCGACCCGCTCGGGGCCGCGCGCGAAGCTCCGCAGCTTCTTGACGATCTTGCCGACGTCGCCGCCGCTGGTGAAGTCGGGCCGTCGCGTCGCGATCGAGTTGAGCCACAGGACCTGGTTGGTCCTGGCCAGGATCCTCATCACGTGGTTGTTGCTGGTGGGATCTTCGAACCAGTCCTTGGCAAAGCAGACGATGTTCTGATCCTGCATCACGTGAGCTTGGCCTCCACGCGCTTGAGTCCCTGCTCGATCAGCCGGCGTGCGCGATCGCGTCGCCGGCCTGTGGGCATCTCGATCGCGGCCGCCGACGGCGCGGCGGCCGACGGCGCGGCGGCCGACGGGGCGGCCGCCGACGGCGCGGCGTCACCGGCGTGGAGGCGCGCGGCCAGCGCTCCGACCGTCTCGACCTCGAACTCGGCGTCGCGTTCGCGAAGGAAGCTGCACAGCCCGCGGAGGCGACGCAGGTTGATCCGGTTGACCCCGGCGCGTCGCGGGTCGCGCGGATCGAGGTGCGCGAACTCGAACGAGTGGGTGACGATCGTGACCTCGGCGATGCCGATCCGGCGCGCGTCCTCGAGACATCTCGTCATCTCGGCGAGCGACACCGCGGTGATCTGAAGATGGCGATGACGCCCGCCGCGCTCGACGAAGTTGCTGATCGGCAGCTCGAAGATGCCGTGCTCGGCGCGGAACAGCCCCGGTCGGCTGTCGGCGAAGCGCATCCGGCAGTTCCTGTCGAAGTAGCACGGGTTGTAGCTGCTGCTCAGCGGGAGGCCGACCGCCGCCATGGCCGCCCACGTGGTGTTGCTCGCGCCGTAGTTGCCGGCTCGAAACGCGCGCACCTCGTCGCGCGGTACTCCGCAGCTCACCAGGATGGCGATCGCTTCACCGAGCAGCGCGATCTGCTCGTCGAGCGGGTACGTCCCGATGTCGTCATCGACCGGCGCGCGGCCGAGCGAGCGGTAGCGCGCGCAGCGCTGGATCGGGTGAGCGTGGAGCTGGACGTCGTGGCCGCGCTGGCGGATCTCGCCGATGATCCGGCGCAGCCCGTCGATCCCGAACGTCTGCGAGCCGAGGACCTCGGTGAAGAACGTGGCGCGCAGGCCATGCGCCTCGAGCTCGCGCATGATCAGGCCGATGCCGAGGTCGTGCCGCTGGTTGCGGAACCGGCCCCAGACCCGCGCGTCGTAGTCCAGCGCCGGCAGCGATCGCCCGCCGGCGCTGCGCTCCTCGGCGCACTCGACATCGACCGTCACGTAGACTCGTGTTCGCGCCATCACGTGCTCGCCTGAAAGATCTCGGCCAGCGTCTGTTCGATGCGCTCCGCTGCCCGGCCATCCCACAATCGCGGCACCCGCCGGGTCCGCGCACCGTACGACTCCGCGAACGCGGCGAGGATCGCCTCGCGGTCCGTCCCGGCGAGCCGGTTGGTGCCCTCGGTGATCGTCACCGGGCGCTCGGTGCTGTCGCGCAGCGTGATGCACGGTACGCCGAGCACGGTGGTCTCCTCCTGCACGCCACCCGAGTCGGTCAGCACCACGCTGGCCTGGGCGGTGAGCTTGACGAAGTCCAGGTAGCCCAGCGGATCGCTGACGCGCCAGCGCCGCGGGTCGAACGCGTGGCCGCTCGTGGACAGCTTTGCGCGGGTGCGGGGATGGATCGGGAACACGATCGGGAGCCGGTGCGCGATCTCGTCGAGCGTGCCCAGCAGCGCCGTGAGGTCGGCGACGTCATCCACGTTGCTCGGGCGGTGCAGCGTCACCAGCGCGTACGGCCGATCGCCGAGCCCGAGGGTCTCGAGGATCGGCGACTCCATCGCCTCCGCCCGGGCGGCCAGCAGCGCGTCGATCATGACGTTGCCGACCAGGAAGCACCGCGCCGCGGGCACGCCTTCGCGGTCCAGGTTCGCCATGCCGGCCGGATCGGAGACGAACAGCACATCGCTGACCGCGTCGGTCAACCTGCGATTCACCTCCTCCGGCATGTCTTCGTCGAAGCTCCGCAGACCGGCCTCGACGTGGATCGTGAGCGGGCGGCGGCGGATGCCGAGCGCCGTGGCGAACGGCCGGTCGAGCTCGAACTTCGCGGCGACCAGCGCGCAGGCGATCGTCGAGTTGACATCGCCGACCACCAGCACGGCCTCGGGCTGCTCGTCGCGAAGCACCGGCTCGAAACGGCGCATGATCTCCGCGGTTTGCATCGCGTGGCTGCCGGAGCCGACGGCGAGCTCGAAGTCGGGGCGCGGGATCCTCAGGTCCTCGAAGAACACCTTCGACAGCTTCGCATCGTAGTGCTGCCCGGTATTCACCAGCTTGGCGGCGAACCGGCCGCGATTGCGCAGCACGCGGAGGATCGGGCCGACCTTCATGAAGTTCGGACGCGCTCCCGCCACGCATAGGATCTTCGGGGTCCTGCGCGATTCCATGTCCGCCTCCCGCCGCTTCGTCGTGCAAGCTTGATGTCAAGCTAGCAGACTCGCGCACGCGTGGCCGGAGCGCCGGTTGACGCAGCGTGTGAGGACGAAAGTCCGGAGCAGCGCGTGGGGACGAAAGTCCAGAGAGCCGCACGTGGGGACGACCGTCCAGGATGCGTTCGGCAGCCCTCACAGTCGCTTCACGCCACCATGTCCCGGCTCGCGGGGAGGGCTGGACCCGCCAGCTGCCCTCGCGGACGCCGGCCCGGGGCGCCAGCCGAGCATCTTCGCCGCGCAATCGCTGCCGTCGTACAGGCGGGCGAGCGCGCTCTTCACGGCCATGCCCCATCGGGCCGCAGGATCGTCGGCGGCAGGCCTGACGATCTCGGGTCGGCGATTCCGCGGAATCGAATCGTGGTCGGCATGGTCTGGGCAGCTGGCACGGCGAGCCCGGCGACCGCAGGTCCTTCGGCGGCAGGTGTGACGATTCCGCGGAATCGTGGTCGGCCCCGGTCCGGTAGCGAAGGAGCCTGCAGGGCATCGCGCCCAGGAGAACGCGTACACGCGCGACTCGCGGTGGGCTGCTGCGCGGATGGGAGTCGGGACAGCGCCTGCCGAAGAACCGCCGGCGCATGCGCGGACGAGGGCAAGGTACGTGCGGGCGCGGACCCGCCAATCCTGGTCACAGTCGCTGCCCGACCCCATCCGCTCGCGGTCGCCCACCACGAGCCGCGCGTTGGCGTCTCACGAGCGCGCCTCGATGGCATCGACAGTCGATTCCGGATCGACAGATCGATCGGACCGCCGGCGATTTCGCGGAATCGTGGTCGGTACCGTCCGCAGCTGGCATGGTAAACCGGCGACCGCATGCCCGTCGGCGGCGGTCGCGGCGATCTCGGGGCGGCGATTCCGCGGAATCGTGATCGGCACCATCCGGCGGCCGGCATGGCGAGGCGGGCGACGGCAGCCCGTCGGCGGCGGCCGCGACGATCTCGGGGCGGCGATTCCGCAGAATCGTGATCGGCATCGTCCGGTGGCTGACATTGCAAGCCCGGCGGTCGCAGGCCCGTCGGTGGCAGCCGTGACGATTCAGGTCGGCGATTTCGTGGAATCGTGGTCATCACGTCCGTGGCTGAGACGGCGAGCCGAGCGGCGGCAGCCATGACGGTCTCGGGCCGGCGATCCCGCGGAATCGTGGTTGGGACCGCCGGCGGCCGGTATGACTGGCACGGCGACCGCGGGCCCAAGTGCACGGCGGCCCACTCACACATCCAGCGCGGCCAGGATCCCCTGTTTCACCGCAGCGAGATCGTCTGCGCCGAGCGCCCCCCAGCGAGTGACCAGCTTGTCGCGATCGAGCGTCGTGATCTGGTGACATAGCGCGACCGAACCCTTGCGCAGGCCACCTGCACCCTTGCGGAGCGGAACGGCGGTCGGGCCCCGGGCGCGCTGCTTGTCGGACGTCGAGCAAGGGATCACGATCACGCTGCGCCAGTCATTGATGGCGTTGAAGCCGTCGCTGGAGATCACCAGGACCGGGCGCCGGCCGCTCTGCTCGGAGCCGGACCTGGGCTTCAGATCGGCTTCCCAGATCTCGCCGCGCCTCATCGCTCGTCGGTGTGCGACTCGATGCTAGCTCGCTCCAGCTCGGGATCGAGATCCTCGGTGGTGCCGGCGACCTGGCGCGCATACGCCGCGATCTGTTGCCGCCGCCGCGTGCGCCGCCACTGGTCGAGCCCCGCGCGCATGAGCTCCTGGGCGAACCTGGTGGCGGGCTGATCAGCCTCCCGCGCCGCGGACCGGAGCTCGTCGTAGAGCGCCTCCGGCAACGGCACGTGAAAATTCTTCGTGGCAGAATTCATGGCAAGAATATGCCACGAAATCGTCGAGCCGTCTTGCCTTCTGCGAGGCGGCTGAGCGGGCGATGCCTGGCGGACGCCAAGGCGCGGCACCCGCCAAGCATCGTGACGCCGCGATCGTCACTTGCAACCGCGGCCGGTCGCCTGTGCCCAGCGAGCCAGTGCCGCGGTCGCATCGCTCGCCACGGCTGCGACCGGCGATGAGGCGAGTTCCTCGAGCAGGTGGCGGGTAGCCGCACCGGTCCCGCGACCCAGCGACAGCGCGACCTCTCGCGCGACCCGCGTGCGACCGCACTGCACCCGGAGCAGCTCGCGGGCGAGCTCGGCAGCCTTGGTGTCGTCGATCCGAGCGACCGGTGACAGCAGCAGGGCCGCCTGCCATCCGAGATCGAATGGCTCGGGCGGCGCGGTCGAGCCGCGCACTGCCGCGGCGAGCGCGTCCGCACATCCTGCGCGGATCGCCGCGTCGCTAACCCGGGAGCTCGAAGACCCGGACCGGCGTGGTGATGGGCACGCCGACGTACATGTCTCCCGAGCAGAGCAAGGGCGCGGGAAACGTCGATGCGCGCACCGATCTCTACGCGCTCGGCTGCATCGTGTTCGAGATGGTGTGCGGCAGGCCGCCGTTCATCGCCGAGGGCGGGGGCGAGGTGATGGCGCAGCACATCTACGCGCCGGTGCCGGCACCGAGCTCGATCGCGCCGGTCACGCCCCAGCTCGAGCAGTTCCTGCTGCGCGCGCTCGCCAAGGACCCGGCGCAGCGGTTCCAGTCGGCCGAGGAGATGAGCGCGGCGCTGCAGAGGGCAGTGCCGCCAGGATCGTTCCCGCAGGTCAACGCACCGATCCAGGTGCCCGCGCGCGGTGCATCTGTTCCGGTGCCAGCGCAGCAGACGACGCTCAGCGCCGCGAACTCGGCGTCGCGCATATCGCCGGCGAACCGGAGGCCGAGCTGGATCGCACCGGTCGTCGCGGTCGTGGTGATCGCGGGCGGCGCGACCGCGATCGCGCTCAGCCAGCGCGGCGGTGGGAGCGCGAGCATGGGGAAGGTGTCCGAGCCGGCGTCCCCGGCGGTGGAGGCCCATGTTCGTGCTCCCCAGCCTTCCGCGTCGTCGACACCGGCGCAGCCACCGCCGATAACCCCGTCGACCTCGCCTCCGACGACCCCGATGGCAACGTCACCCGCGCCAACGCCACCCGCGCCAACGCCGACGCCGCCCACGTCGACACCGACGGCATCAGCGGCCAAGGTACCCGCGCAGGTGACGATCAAGCTCGCCTCCGAGCCGCGCGGCGCGGATGTCTATCGCATGCCTCAGGGCGTACGCATTGGCACCACCCCGCTGACGTACGCGATGGACGCGATCGAGGGCGAGATCGTGCTGATCGTCAAGCGGCACGGCTACGCCGATCGGCAGCTCGCCGTGCCGGCGAATCGCGACACCGATCAGACGGTCACGCTGGCGCGCGTCGCGGCGGCGAAGCCGCACGAGCCGGAGTCGCCCGGTCCGGGATCCGGCTCCGCGTCGCCGGGCGAGCCGCACGGCCGGACGCTCGATCCCTTCGACAAGCTATCGAAGCAGAGAAAACCGTGATGACGCGCTGGACCCGATCGACTCGCCTCGCGCTCCTCGTGATCGGCTCGCTCGCGACCTCGGTGGCCGCGCAGCCCGCAGCTGCACCGAAGAAGCAGCCCACGCAGCAGGAGCTCGCTGGGGCGCGCGCGCACTTCAAGGCCGCCGAGGCAGCCAAGGCGCGCGGCGACTACAAGGCCGCCGCGACCGAGTACCTCGCGGCGCACGAGCTGTTTCCGGATCCCGAGTTCTTCTTCAACGTCGGCGAGGTCTACCGGCTGGCCGGCGACGAGCCCGACGCGCTCACCTACTACCAGAAGTACCTCGATCTCGAGCCCGGCGGCCGCGGCGCAGCCGCCGCGCGCACCGCCGTCGACCAGCTGCGGCGCTCGATCGCTGCCCAGCAGGCCGCCGCGAAGCGCGCCGCCGATGACGAGGCCCGGCGAAAGGCGGCCGACGACGCCCGACGGAAAGCCGACCAGGACGCAGCCAGACGCGCCGCCGCCGACGAGGCCCGGCGCAAGGCGGCCGAGGACGCCCGGCGGAAGGCCGACGAGGCTGCGGCGAAGCGCGCCGCCGAGGACGAGGCCCGGCGCAAGGCGGCCGACAACGCCCAATGGAAAGCCGACGAGGAGGCAGCCAGGCGCGCGGACGACGAGGCGAGGCACAAGCAGCCGGCCACATCGCCGGAGGCGCCTCCGGCTGCATTCGTGCCCGCGACGTGGGCATGGTACCGAGATCCGATCGCGCTCGCCTTGCTCGGGACCGGCGTCGCCGCGGTCGGGGTCGGCACCGGGTTCTGGTTGTCGGCGCAGTCGGCCGATCACGATGCGAAGACGGCGACAACTTACCAGCAGGTGCGGAATGCGGGAGACCGGGCATCTCAGCGTGGCACCCGCGCTGCGATCGCCGGCGGCGTGGGGATCGCCCTGGTGGGCGGTGGCGTGGCGTGGATCGTTCTGCATCGCGACGCCAGCGAGCAGCGCACCGTCACCGGGTGGCTCGTGCCCGGTGGCGGTGGTCTGGCGGTCCATGGCCGGTTCTGACACCGCGGGTGGCGCTGCTGTGCGCCGCCCACCTGCCGAATTGGTATCCCGAGCCGAGGGCTGCCGGATGGGTGTGCCGGTGTGACCGAGTCGACATGGGGCGCCGGCGCGGCTTTGCGGCAGACGAAAGCCGCAGCCGCTGCGTTAGAGTGCCGCATCGTGAAGATCTGGGCCGCCGCGATCGTCGTCGTCGGGATGGGAAGCGGTTGCAAGTATGGACCCTACGAGTTCTCGTGCACCGATGACGCCTCGTGTGGCGCGGGTGGTAAGTGCGAGCCCGGCTTCAACTTGTGCAGCTTCCCGAACGAGGCAAAGTGCGGCCCGGGCGGCCGCTCGTTTGGCGATCTCGGCGGCCCCAACTCGGGCCAGTGCGTGGGCGGCCAGCCGCCTCCCGATGGCGGCAACCTGCCCGACGGCAACCCGCCCGACGGCAACCCGGCCGATGCGGGCCTGTTCTGCTACGGAAGCGCTCCGCACACCATCTGCTTCGCGAGCGCACCCACCGGGAACCTCGATGTCTCGACGCCGACGACGTTCGACACCGTCATCGGCACCGCGCTCACCTGTGCGACCCCGATGAGCGGCGGCACCGGTGACTGCGTGCTCGCGGCCAGCACGATCACCATCAGCTCGACGCTGCGCGCGATCGGCCTCAAGCCGCTGGTCCTTGTCGCCGCCGACTCGATCAGCGTGCCCATCTCGGGCTCGATCGATGTTGGCAGCCATCGCCAGCCAACGGAATCGATCGGCGCAGGCGGCGATCCCGTCGCCGGCTGCAACGCGGGAACACCACCGGGCACCACAGGTGGCACCAGCGGCGGCGGGGCCGGCGGCAGCTTCATGGGCGCGGGTGGCGACGGCGGCAGTGGTGGAGTGGGCGGTGTCGCCGGCGTGCACGGCGCCGCGCAGGGTATCGACACGGTCATCCGCGGCGGTTGTCCCGGCCAGGACGGCGCCGGTCCCGCGGTCAGCAAGGGCGTCCATGGTCACGGCGGTGGCGCGGTGTTCCTGATCGCCAGAAACAGCATCACCGTCAACGGAACGATCAAGGCTGGCGGCGAAGGGGGCGGCGCCGCGGCGCCCGCGGCTTCGGGGGCAGGCGGCGGGGGCAGCGGAGGCATGATCGGCTTCGACGCCATCACCATCATGGTCACCGGCACCCTCGTCGCCAACGGCGGCGGCGGCGGCGAGGGCAGCAGCAACGCCCTGGCTGGCAACCCCGGCGTTGACGCCAGCGTCACGAACGCAGCCGTCGGCGGTAGCAACGCCACCTCTGGCGGCGGTGACGGCGGCAACGGCGCCTCCGGAGCCGCTGCCGGCCCAGGTGTGAACGGCATGGATGGCATGGGCGGCGGTGGCGGCGGCGGTGGCGGCGGCGGTGGCGCCGGGCTCATCAAGGGCCCTCCCGCGTCGCTCGGGACCAGCGTCTCGCCCGCGGCGACCCCGTAGCGAACGGCCGCCGCGATTCGCTCGCGGCCAAGCTCGTCCTCCCGCAGGCAGGGAGGAGCGCGAGACGTCAACGCGACTCGCCGGGGGCGACCGCGAGCGGATGGGGTCGGGCGCCGCGACCGTGATTACGATTGGCGCTCGTGGTCCCCGCACATACCTCGCGCCATGCGCGCAGGCGGCGGTGGTGATTCGGCGGGCGCGGTCCCGACGCCCATCCGCGCAGCAGCCCACGGCGAGCCGAGCGTGCACGCGTTCTCCCGACGCTATACTGCATGCCCTACGGCGCGGGCTGGACGCGCTTGATGCCCTCGCGGACGCCGACGCGGGGGCGCCAGCCGAGCATCGTCGCCGCGCGATCGCTGTCGTAGTGCAGGCGGGCGAGCGCGCTCTTGAGCCGGTAGACCGCGACCGGGCTGGGCCGGCCGAGCGCGCCGAGCGGGTACTCGCTGAGCTTGCCGAGGGCGAACACGACCGGGCGCGGGACGTGCAGCACGGCCTTGTTGCCGCCGGCCAGGCCGAGCACGTCCTCCTGGGTCAGGTGCTCGGGGTCGATGATCTGGATGACCTCGCCGCCGGTGAGCTTCCTGGCGACCGCGGCCAGGATCGCGTCGACCACGTCGTCGATGTAGACCAGCGGCAGCTCGAGCTTGCCATCGCCGAGCACCAGCCAGCGGCCGCCGGCGTTGCGCGCGATCGCGCCGTTGATCAGCGGGATCCCGCCGCCGAAGATCTGGCCCGGCCGCAGGATCACGCACGGCAGCCCGCCGGCCGCCGCCGCGAGCACCAGCTGCTCGGCCTCGAGCTTCGCCCGGGTGTACGCGCCGCGCTCGTCCGGACGCGGCTCGAGCGCGGCCGCTTCGCTGACCGGACCGTTGCCGACCGAACCCGCCCAGTCGATCACCGACA
>JBGQCL010000376.1:0-11646 GCA_041495365.1 Kofleriaceae bacterium
CCCCCTGTCTCGCTGCGCTCGACAAAAGTGCGGGCCGCGCGCCCTGCGCCCCGAATAACGCCCGCTCGGACCGCGTTGCTGGCCGGCGGAGGGAACCATGTCGATCTGGCGCAGCCTCGCGATCGCTGTCCTGGTGTCTTGCTCCGGCGCCGCGGCGCCGAGATCGCCGCCGGTGTCCACGCCCGCGCCGCCCGAAGCCGAGGCGGCGAATCCGGCGCTCGCCGACGGCGCCGACCACGCGCAGCCGCGGTCCGGCGCGGGCGATCCGGGGTGCGCCAGGCTCGTCGACGCCGATCCGGGCGCCGGCGACGGCGACGCCAGCGCCGACCCGGGCGCGACCGACGCCGCGGCGAGCGACGACGGCGACGGAAGCACGGGCCGGCGGCGCAAGAAGCTCGCGCCGATCGGGGCGTGCAGCGTCGCCCGGGTCAACTTCACGCGCGACGCCGACGCGATCCTCGCGGCGCGCGGCCGCACCGGCAAGCCGGCGCCGCGCACGCCGTGGGATCACAGGACCCGCCCCGAGCGGCTCGATCTGATCCGCCGCCGGTTCGAGCTCGCGCCCGACGAGCTCGCGCAGCTCAACCGGGCCGGCGTGGTGGTCCCGGCGCGGCTGACCCAGCCGGGCTACGCCCACGCCTACCACGAGATCTTCCAGTCCCAGCTGCCGGTCTACATCACCGCCGACTCGGTGTTCCACGCGATCTTCGCGTCGCACGACGCGATCGTCGAGAAGCTGGAGCGCGCGTCGATCGCCCCGGCGCTCGGCGAGGCGCTCGATCGCATGCACTGCGCGCTCGCCGCGGCGACCGCCTACCCGGCGGACACCGTGCGCGATCTCGACCTCTACCTCACGGTCGCGCGCAGCCTGGCGAGCCACGGCGAGGTCCACAGCATCCGCGGCGACGCCGCGGTCGACGCCGGCGCGAGCGACCTGGTCGCCCGGGTCCATGCCGCCGCCGGCGCCGAGCGGATCGCGCTGTTCGGCCGCGACCGCGTGGTCGACTTCACCGCGTACACGCCGCGCGGCCACTACACCAGCTCCGAGGAGCTGACCAGCTACTTCCTCGCCGCGATGTGGACCTCGCGGATCGAGTTCAACCTGGTGTCGCGGTCGTCGCGCAGCTCGGCGCCCGGCCCCGAGCCGGATCGGGCCGAGACCCCGCGCGAGGCGATCGACGCGCTCGCGCTGGCCGATCTCGCCGAGACCAGCGGCGCCGCCGCGCGCATCGACGTCGTCACCCGGGCGTGGGACCTGCTCGCCGGCCGCCGCGAGGACGTCTCGATCGGCCAGCTCGCCCAGCTGCGGCGCACCGCCGGCATCGCGTCGCTGCAGGCGCCCGGCGCGTTCGCCCAGCTCGAGGCGGCGATCGGCGACGGCTTCCAGCGCACGACCCGGCTGCACCCGATGCCGGAGGGCAGCAAGGTCCTGCCGGCGATCGCGACCCTGATCGACTGACCGACGAGACCGCCGGCCAGCTCGCGAAGGTCGACGAGGTGTGGGCTGCGAGCTACACGATCAGCGATCCCGGAACCAGCGATCCCGGAACGCCGCCCGGCCTGGCGCTGCGCTACGACCGCGAGACCGGCGACGTCCGGGTCAAGGCCGACCACGCGATCGGCCCGGTGACGATCAAGCTGCTCGATCACCACCGCGTTCCGCTCGCGACCCTGAGCCAGCCGATCCAGGCCGGCGAGACCGTGTTCGCGTTCCACCGCAAGAAGCAGGTGGGAGCCGTGTACGTCGTGGTCGGTGCGTTCCGCGACTGGGTGGTCGGCGACTCCTACGGCGAGATCTACGGCGGCTGGGGCAAGCTCGAGCACAGCGACGAGTAGCGGCGGCGTCCGCCGTGGGACAGATCGCCCCGGCGTGGCGCCAGCGCGTCACCCCGCGCGAGCGTCGACGCACAGTTGCCGTGGCCCGGCGCTTGCTACACTGAGCGCCCATGACCCTTGGCAAGCTCTGCCTGGCAGCGTGTCTCGGCGCGATCCCGGCGGTTGCGTCCGCGCAATCGGTGGGCGTCGGCGTCGATGTAGGTGTGAACGTCGGCGTCGACACCTACGATTCCGAGGCTCCCGGCGTCCCGGTCGAGTCGGTCGACGCGTTCTACGACCAGCTCGAGCCGTACGGCACGTGGGTCGACGAACCCGACGTCGGCCGCGTGTACATCCCCGATACGCAGGACTACGTCCCGTACCGCACCGGCCACTGGCAGTACACCAACCTCGGCTTCGTCTGGGTCTCGACCGAGCCGCACGCGTGGGCGACGTCGCACTACGGCCGCTGGGCCTACTCCAACCACTACGGCCGCTGGTACTGGCTGCCCGACACCACGTGGGGACCGGCGTGGGTCGAGTGGCGGCAGACCGGGACCCACTTCGGCTGGGCGCCGCTCGCGCCCGAGATCGTCATCCGGACCGGCTGGCACCCGCCGGTCGAATCCTGGCACTACTGCGGCGCCGAGCACGTGCTCGACCCCAACGTCGTCCGGTTCTACGAGCCGCGCGAGCGCGTGATCGAGATCCACCGCGGGGCGCGGCCGCTCGAGCACTACGCGACGGTCAGCCGCGCGCGGGTCGTCGTCGGCCCGCCCGCCGCCGTGCTGCGCGAGCACCGCGTCGCCGTCCACCCGGTGCGCTGCGAGGCGCGCACGGTCGGCCGGTGGACTCCCGCCGAGGCCCACGCGCAGGTCGAGCGCGCGCGCGACCACCGCGCGGCGTTCGAGGCCCAGAACCAGCACCGCATCGACGGCAACGCGCGGATCCACGCGGCGCACGTCAAGGTGATCGAGACCCACCCGCAGATCAAGGCGGAGGTCAACGCGCGCGTCGAGATCGCCCGCCACCCCGGTGAGGACCACGGCGGGCCGCGGCCGGGCGAGCATGGGATCACCCCCCGCGAGCCCAAGCCGCCCGAGCACGCGCCGCCGCCGCAGGGTCAGCCGCCCCACGTCCAGCCACCGCCGCATACCCAGCCGCCCCACGAGGGCCCGCCTCCCCACGCCCAGCCGCCCCACGAGGGCCAGCCGCCCCACGCCCAGCCGCCCCACGAAGGCCAGCCGCCCCACGCCCAGCCGCCGCACGAGGGCCCGCCGCCCCACGCCCAGCCGCCCCACGAGGGCCAGCCTCCCCACGCCCAGCCGCCCCAGCACGCCCAGCCGCCGCACGAGCAGGCGCCGCCGCGGCCGTACCGCGAGCCGCCGACCCGCGAGCACAACGCGCCGTCGGAGCAGGCCCCGGCAGCGCGGCCCGCCGAGCACCCCCAGCCGCCGCACGGCGAGCACAAGGACGAACGCAAGGACGAGCGCAAGGACGAGCACCGCTGATCGCATCCCGGGTCAGCGCTCGATCTCGCGCTCGGCGCCGGCGCGGACGATCGGGCAACCCCGGCCATGCGGCAGTGCTCCGAGCGGCTCGCCGAGCGCCGAAACGCCGCTTGAATGTCCCTTGCTGCGACATTGCGGCCGTCCGCTGTACGTGCCACCGTGGGATCGTCTCCGACGCGGGTCCTGGAAAGCGGCAGCGAGATGAAAGCCACCGCGCCGTCCGTTCCGACCGCCTCGCCGAAACCGCCGGCCCCGGCGCACGCGCCGGTGTTCGAGCGCAGTGCGCGCGGGTGGGAGCCGGACGAAGAGCACGAGGCGCGCATGCTCACAGCGGTCGAGCAGCGGGCGACGGGCGCGGTGCAAATGAAGGCCGCGATCGACGGCGGATACACCCACCTCGTCGCGGCGTCACGGGCGTTGCCCGCGCCGATCGAGCTCCGGTCCGGCCCGCGTCCGCAAGGTGGTAGCGAGAGGACAGCCCTCGCACCGTCCGTTCCGACCGCCTCGCCGAAGTCGCCCGCGCCCGCGCCGGTGTTCGAGCGTATCGCGCGCGGGCGGGAGCGGGACGAGGAGCGCGAGGCGCACATGGTCGCGGCGATCGCGCGGCGGGTGACGGGCCCGGTGCAAACCAAGGCCGCGATCGACGGCGGATACGGCCACCTCGTCGCAGCGTCGCGGGCGAACGCGCGCGGTCCGTGCGAGGCGTGCAGCCGCCTGGGTGCAGCGGCCCTCGCCGTGCAACGAGCCGAGGAAGAAGCTCCCGAGGAGCGCGGCGCCGCCGGCGTCCTCCGACTGGAGCAGCGGTCCGCGCGCCCGCCGGCCAAGGCCCCCCAGGAAGAGGCGCCCGGCGAGGGGGCCGACGACGAGGAGGTGGAGCCGCTCGCTCTGCAGGCGAAGCTCGCCGGCGGCAGCCGGGTCCAGCCGAAGGGCGCGGCGGCGCACAGCATCCCTTCGCCGGCCGAGGCGCTCTCCCGCATCGGCGCGGGCACGCCGCTGAACCCGGAGCTGTCCGACCGGTTCTCGAAGGCGTTCGGCCAGGACCTCGGCGAGGTCCAGATCCACAGGGACAGCACCGAGGCGAGCGCCATGGGCGCGCGCGCGTTCACGGTCGGCGCTCACGTGGCCTTCGCTCCCGGCGAGTTCCAGCCGAACACCGCGCGCGGCGACAGGCTGATCTCGCACGAGCTGGCGCACGTGATCCAGCAGGCGAGCGGCTCCCCCGGCGTGGCCGGGGCCGGCCTCGATCACGACGCCTACGAGGCGGAGGCCGATCGCGCCGCCGAGCAGGTGGTGAGCGGCCGCGCGGTGTCCCCGCTGACGCCGATCGGCGCGAGGACCGCGGCGCTCCAGCGCAAGGACCGGCCGCCCATGCCGGCGGCGAAGCTGACCGTCTCGCTCGACGGCCTCATCTTCGAGAGTGCCCGTCCCCTCCAGCTCCAGAAGGGCTCGGCGAGACAGCAGGTCTTCGAGTTCGTGCTCCGGCGGCTCCTCGAGGGGAAATACCCGCAGGGCCTCGCGGACCGGTTCGCGGCCCTCCCCGACTCGTCCGCGCTACCGATCGATCCTGATCCGGAGCAGCTGGCCGGCCTGGACCCGGCGATCTTCGAGTGCAGCGTGGATATCGGCATCTACGACATCTACCTGCGGATCCTCAAGGACCAGCTCAACCTCGAGGTCAAGCTCCCCGCCGAGAAGGAGGCGGTGATCTCCCTCGGGCGCGTGGTGCCGCGCGCCTTCGCCGACGTGCGAAGCCAGCTCCCGGCGTGGTATTCGAAGCAGCTCTTCGTACGCGTCATCGGCCGTTATGGCCGGGTGCTCAAGCAGTACGCCGCCGCCGACAAGAGCAAAGATCCGGCCGCGTTGAAGGACGCGGCGGCCGCGATCGTCGCCGCGCTCGAGCCCACGGCGGCGGTCGTCGAGGCCACCCGCGCCGACCCTCTGCTCGCCTCGCACGCGGCGTACGCGAAGCTATGGCCGGGCAAGTCGCCCGCGCCGGCGGACGGCCCCCTCGGTCTCCGGGTCGGAGACCAGTTCCTGATGTTCCTCGAGACCCAGCTCGATCTGGTGAACGAGGTATCCGGGAAGGACGCAGGCGCAGCCGTGGTCGCCAGGAAGGAGCTGCTCGACCGCTTTCAGCGGTTCTCCGGCGGCACGCTCCGCGAGGACGGCGCGCGCGGAGATCAGAAGATCGCCGATGAGCCCGGGCGCGCCAACGCCGAGCCTCACCCGGCCACCTTGACCGCCAATCCGCCGATCACGCCACCGCTCTTCGAGGCCTCCTCCAGGGGCTTCTACAGCTTCACGATGGCGTTACAGTGGCCGACGCTCTGGTCAGCCTTCCAGACGTATTATTACCGGTTCGAGCAGATCCAGGTCCCCAAGCGCTCGGTCGTCAATCCCCGGACAGCCGGGTCCACCGAGCTGCCGAAGGGCGTGGAGCCCAGCCAGTTCTCGCTGCTCAAGACCCGCCTGGGGCGCGACACCGAGTACTCGGCCACCGACCTGTCCCGGTTCTATAGCGACCTCGCCCTGAGCTACGGCTCGCCGGGCACCGCGCTCACGCTGTTCGGCGCCAACGCGCTCCTCCGCTACGCGGGCAGCGTGATCAGCACCGCCTTCCAGACCATCGGCGACCCGTCGTGGATGGCGCGCTTCCACTTCAAGACCCCGGGCGTCTACATGATCCGCGCCACGGCGACGCCGCGCACGGGCAAGAAGGCGGAGGTCGTGCGCCCGCCGAGCGTCGCCTACCTCCCCGTCTTCGCGCGCTCGCCGGAGCTCCTCGCCGAGTCGCGGCTCGAGGATCTGGTCACCGAGCAGAGGGAGGCCAAGGCCAAGATCGCCGAGATCGACGCAGCGCTCCAGCAACCCGGTGCCGACAAGGCGGCACTCGAGCAGCAGAAGAAGGACCTCAAGCCCCGGGCGGGCAACGTCCTCGACGTCCTGACCTATCAGCAGGACATGCTCACGCGCCGGAAGCAGGACAAGGTGAACCCGCCGAGCAAGGCGGAGCTCCAGCAGATCGACGAGCAGCTCGAGAAGCTCGAGGACATGATCAAGCATCGCGGAAAGCGCGGGCTGGTGGCGCCGGAGCGCCTGCTCGCGACGTTCGTCGCCGACAGCGGCCAGGTCCTCAACCTGCTGATCGAGGCCGACGACCGCTCCGCGAGCTTCCAGGACGGCAAGCAGCACTGGCTCGTCTCCGACTCGACCACGCCGCACGCCGGCCAGCAGCCGGGCGTGGGCGACAGCAAGAGCAAGGCGCTCGAGAACGGCGTGCGCGCGCTCCTCGAGCGGGTCGGCTACGGGCGCGGCAACCTGTCGCTGCTGGTCGACAAGACGATGATCCCGATCCGGATCGAGGCGAGCAAGATCCAGATCCTGAACGAGGCCCTCTCCAACATCGCGCTGGCGATGTCGCTGGTGGCCGTCGTCGCCGCGCCGTTCACCGGCGGATCGTCGCTGTACCTCCTCGTCCCCGCGGGCATCATCGGCGCGGTCCCGTCGGCGTACCGCATCATCGAGCGGAACATCGACCAGACCTTCAAGTGCGACCTCGACTTCGGCCTCGACCTCGTGAACATCCTCGGCGCCGTCGTCGGCCTCGGCGCCGAGGCGCAGCTCGCCAGGCGCTCGATCTGGCTGGCAGGCGCGCTCCTGGTCAGCGGCGTCGGGGTCGCGGGCACGGGCTTCGTCCTGATGGGCGCGAAGCTCATGGAGCGGATCAAGGAGCTCGAGAACCTGCCGGCGGGGGAGCGCGCGGCGGCGCTGCTCGACATCCTCGGCGAGGCCCTGCTGCAGGCCGGGATCATGATCGGCGGCGCGATCGCGGCCCGGGGCCGGCTCCGTGAGGCCACCCGCGCGGCCGAGGAGGGACGCTCGGATTACGCCAAGTGGCGCGAGCGCTCCCTCGACGAGCCCTCGCGCAAGGAACTCGACGCCAGGCCCGAGGCCGCGGCCCGCTACCGGGCGATGGACCCTGTGGTCCGCGAGCTGCTCTCGACGTGCGGGAGCTTCTGCATCCCGTTCGACGTGACGCCCACGCAGGAGGCGCTGATCAAGCAGATCGCGGACAAGATCCCCGACACCAACGATCGCGGCTGGTTCAAGGCGTGGCTGCACGAGAACCGCGGCGACAGCCGCGCGCTGACGAATCGCCTGAAGCAGCTCGCCAAGGAGGGGAGCGGCGAAAAGCTCGCCGCGGCGATCAAGGCCGCGATCGATCCAGGCAAGTTCGCCGCGGGCTCGTTCACCGCCGAGGGCCTGAAGAAGGTCTTCGGCGACAAGATCACGCTCAAGGACGTCCAGGACAAGGCGGCAGCGCTGGTACAGGCGGGCAAGATCCCGCTGGATGAGCTCCGGGACATCCTCGACGGGGTCACGCGGCAGCCAGGTGGCAACCCGATCGAGATCCTCGGCTACGTGGAAGAGCTGACCACCCGCAAGACGCCCGGCTATACCCGGGTCCTGGGCGACCTCGGCAGCCACTTCAACTTCCACAAGGGCGCGCGGTGGATGCTCCGCTTCATCTCGAAGCTCGACCTGTGGAGCGCCGTGGACCAGTTCGAGGCGCTGGAGGTCGGGGTCGAAGGGCGCCGGTGGGACGCTGTCATCGGCGGGCGCAGGTTCCAGTTCAAGAGCTGGAGCGAGTTCTATGGCGCGAAGTTCCTGAGCCAGATCCTCGAGGACTTCTCGATCAGCGGCGGGATGGAGCCGAGCAAGCTCGTGAGGTGGGTGTTCGAGGCCGGGCTCGGCACGCCGGAGCAGATCCGCGCCCTGATGAGCGAGGCGCTCGACCGGGCGCTCACCGAGAAGCGGACCGGCTTCGACGCGGACACCGTGAACGCGATCAAGGCGGCGCTCCCCGATTTCGTCCGGGTCGGCCATACCCTTTGAGACGGAGCCGCGCATGTCGTACCACCCGTTCCCGAGGTTCTCACCGACCCGCTGCCGCGTCGATCGCGTCCGCCTCGAGCCGCCGCTCCACAGGCTCGATGCATGGGCGATGACCGGCGTCACCAGCATGCCGCTCCTCGCGGGCGGGCGGGTGTTCCTGTCCCTGCACGAGGGCGCGATCGCGGCCTTCGACGAGGCGACGGCCGAGCCCCTCTGGCGGCATCGGTCGCCGGGGCCCCACTTCCCGTTCGGCGACGGCGGATGCGTGCTCGTCGAAGGCGCGCCGCTGCTCTACCACCAGAAGTCATTGACGCAGCTGGAACCCGCCGACGGCCACCCGCGCGTCACCGTGCCCGTCCCCTCGCTCGGTACCGCGGGGATGCTCCCCGACGGGCGGCGTCTGTTCGCCGGATTCAGCGTGGGCAGCGAGTCCTCGTTCGGTGCGTTCGATATCGACACCGGCGCCCTGCTCTGGAAGCAGCCCTGCCCCGGTGCCAGCGCCGGGCGGCCGGCGCTCGGCGCGGGTATCGTCTGCTATCGCGCTGCCAGGGATTCCATCTGCGCGGTGGGCGCGTCGGCAGGTGATCTGCGCTGGAGCGTCTCGGTCGCCGAGCTCGGCCGCCACACGGATGTCCTGCGAGAAGACCACGCCGGCGTGCCCGGAGCGTCCCTCATGATCGTGGGCGATCAGCTCATCGTCTCGGTCTTTGCTCACCACATCCTCTCACTGAACCTCGCGACCGGCGAGCAGCGATGGGTCCGCCGTCTCGACAGCGTCGATCCTACGAGCCTCGCCTGCTCCCCCGACGGCCGCCTCTATGTGATCGCGCACGGCCGCTGCCACGTCCTCGACGCAAGCTGCGGCGAGGAGGTCGCCCGGTTCGAGATCAAGGCCGACCTCCAGCGGGTCGGAGCCGGACCGTATTACACCGACCCCGACGTCAGCGAGGGGCACCTCTATGCCGGGAGCAACCGCACGCTGCTGGCGATCGACCGGGAGTGCGGCGCCGTCGACTGGTCGTTCACCTGCCGCCACGAGATCCCTCTCGGCAATGCCCCCGTGATCGCCGGCGGCCGGATGTACACCGTCGATTACCGGCGCGGCGCGCACAGCGGCGATCTCTACGCCTTCGCGCCCGAGACGCGCGCCTCCTGACCGGGCCGACCGCCGGGGCGATCACCGCCGATCGCGGCTTGATCTCGAACTTCCACGCGGCGCTCCGGGCGCCCATGCCGGTGCCGCCACCCGGCGCGTCGTAGCCGAACCGCAGCTCGCCGCGCACCTCGAACTTATCGCCCACCGCGACCGTCCCCGGTCCGCCGGTGATCTCCGCGCAGCCGGGCGCTACCCGCCGACCAGCCACAGGAAGATCGCCGCGAACACCGCGACCAGCGCCTCGCCGGCGATCAGCCCCGACGCGAGCGGCAGCAGGTAGACGTCCGCCGACGCCTTCCAGCGCCGCACCCAGACCAGGCCGACGGTGCCGCCGATGCACATGCCGACCACCACGCTGAACGGCACCAGGATGCCCATGCCGATGCCGGTCGGCGACGGCAGGTAGCGCCGCAGGCCGGGCCGGCTCTCCAGCACGGTGAGCACCACGCCGAGCACCGAGAACACGAGCAGCGCCCACAGCGCCGAGCTCGGCAGCGCGCTGACGCCCTCCTTCAGGATCTGGGCAAACCCGGCCCACTTGTTGGAGATCGGCGAGGTCAGCAGCGCCTTCTTGACCTCGCCGGTCGCCGGATCGGTCACGTCGTAGATCCCGTACGTCTTGACCAGCACCGGGTACATCCACGACACGGCCGCGGCGCCGATCGGCACCGCCAGGAGCTGCATGATCGTGATGTTGCGCGGCTTGGAGCCGATGATGTGGCCGCACTTGTAGTCCTGCATGATCGCCTGCGACGACTCGGCGATCGTGCCGGTGGTCCCGCTCGCGATCATGTTGGCCGCGACGTTGCCGGGCGCGATCACCGCGAACACGCCCTGCATCATGTTCGACACCGCGCTGATCGGTCCCCAGTTGGTCTCGCCCAGCACGCGCAGCCCGACCAGCATGAGCGGCAGCGACAGCACGATCGCGGTGATCGTCATCCACACCGGCATGCCGAGCATCACGGCCTGCACCGCGCACAGCGCGATCGCGGACACCACGATCCCCGGGACGACGAACGACAGCGGCATCTCGCTCGACCCGATCCGCGCGTGGCGCAGGCCGCGGAACGTGGCGACCAGCAGGCGCCAGCGCAGCGCGAGCGCGGTCAACCCGCCGGCGACCAGCATGCCGGTGGCCGGCCACATCACCCAGAACAGCACCTCGTTGCGGGTCGGCGTGTCGGTCGCGACCACCGAGTTGCCCTGCGCCGAGATCACGTGGTGCAGCGCGACGCCGTACTTGACCAGGACGTAGGGCGCGACGACCCAGGCGAGCACGCCGCCGATCAGCATGCTGAAGGTGACGCGGAACCCGATGATCAGGCCCGCGCCGACGTTGAGCACGCTGTACGACAGGCCGACGCCCATCCGGGCGAGGATCACGCCGTGCGCGACCTGGGCGGCCGCGCTGTCGGGGCCGAGCAGCGTCCACGGCGCGTCGAGGCTCTCCGGGATCAGCGGCACCCAGCCGGGCAACGCGCCCGACACCGCGCCCAGCGCGTGCCGGATGTGGGGCACCAGCTTGGTGTCGTCGCGGAACACCATCAGCAGCGCCGACACCGCCGCGCCCCACATCACCGCCTTGAACGCGCGCAGCGCGTTGCGCTTGACCGCTGCGCTGGCCTCGCGCGGCGGGTCCATCACGAGGATGGTCTCGGCCGCCGCGGTGCCGTCGGCGTACGCCAGCTTCTCGTCGACCACGAAGTGCCGGCGCAGCGGCACGGCGAGCAGCACGCCGAGCGTGCACGCGGTCGCCAGCCACAGGAATGACATGCCCGGCGTCAGCCGGATGCCGAGCGCGCCGCCGGTGTTGTGGTGCAGCAGGTCGAACGCGCCGAGCAGCACGCACATGAACGCGGTCTGCGCCGCGCTGGTCCCCGCGGCCTCGACCAGGTTGTTCTGCCAGCGGTCGTAGTGGGCGCCGCCGCCGAGGTCGGCGACCCGCAGGAACAGGAAGCCGAGGAACGCCGCGACCACCGACACGTTGGGCCCGAAGCCGAGCTTGAGCACCACGTACGGGTAGGTCGCGCCCATGATCACGGCGACGACGAAGCCGGCGGCCATCGACTTCGCGGTCAGCTGGCCCCTGAGATCCGTGGACCGCTCGAGCAGCGGGACCTCGGTCGCGCCGGCGGGCGGCGGTCCCTCGCCGCTGGGTTTGAGCTCGTCCTTGAGCGCCTTCGCCGAGGGGACCGCCTCCGGATCCGGCTGTTCGTGGCTCACGCCCGCGTCATAGCACGACCGCGGCGCCGGCCGACGACCACC
>JBGQCL010000377.1:0-11640 GCA_041495365.1 Kofleriaceae bacterium
GCCTCGATCGGGTCCGGCGGGTCCGGGGGGTCCGGGGGGTCCGGGGGGTCCGGGGGGTCCGGCGGGTCCGGGGGGTCCGGGGGGTCCGGCGGGTCCGGGGGGTCCGGCGGGTCCGGCGGGTCCGGGGGGTCCGGCGGGTCCGGCGGGTCCGGCCGGCCGGGCCAAGCGGGCCGGTGCCCGGCGCGTGCAGCGCGCGCTCGGGCCGCAGACCGCGTCGGCCGCGGTCGCCGCCGCGCTCGCGCTGCACGGCATCACCGATCAGATCCGCGCCGGCCGCGTCGTCACCGAGTGGAGCGAGCTGGTCGGCGCCCGGATCGCCCAGCGCACCCGGCCCGACGGCATCGTCGATCGCGTGCTGTGGGTCGAGGTCGCGACGAGTGCGTGGTTACACGAGCTCAACCTGCTCCGCCCGCAGCTCCTCGCGGGCCTGCGCGACCGGCTCGGCGAGCCCGCGGTGTTCGATGAGCTCAAGTTCCGGCTCGCCGGCCAGCGCCGCCGCGATCCGGTCGCCCTGCGCGGCCCCCGCCGGCCTGCACCGCCCGCCCGCCCGGTGCCCCCACCGGCCACCGGCGCTGCCCGCGAGCGCATCGTCCGCGAGGCCTCCGCGGTCGACGACGCCGAGCTCCGCGAGCTGATCGCCCGGGTCCGGATCACCCACGATCGCTGACGCTTCGCGTTGAACTTCGATATCTGCTTCAATACGTCGGTCAGCGCGCCGCGCCCAGCGCCGAGCCGCCGACCGCCAGCAGCGCCGACAGGTCCTCGTCGTTGAACCGCAGCATGCCGCCGACGAAGAAGTCGCGGCCGTAGCGGAACGAGTCGAACTGGACTGGCACCAGCGAGTCGCCTGTGACGATCGGCAAGTTGCGCGGCGTGTTGAGCAACTCGTCGACCCCACCGAGCACGTAGACGTGGCGGAACACCTCGTACGCCGCGGTCAGCTTGACCCGCGGGTACTGGTCGAACGAGGCGTCGAACACGTCGACCGACAGCCGGAGGTCGCGATCGAACCACTGGAGGTCGGCGTCGGCGCCGACTCCACCGGTCGACTCCTTGAGCCCGTAACGCAGGGTCAGCCACGAGAACCGCTTCGCGAACTGGAACGTGAACCGGATGGCGTCCTGGATCACCGTCCGGCGGATCCAGTGGTTGGGGTCGACCGTCGGGTCGAACGTCAGCGTGACGTCCGGGTACGCGCCGCGCGGCCCCTTCTCGAGCTCGACCAGGTAGAACTTGTCCGGCCGGGTGTGCAGCTCGACGCTGATGTAGTGGCGCAGCAGGCCGGCCCCGACGTTGTACTCGCTGCGCAGCCCGACGTAGGTCTTGAGTCCGAACAGCGTGCCGAGGAAGCCCTTGGCCTGATCGGTGATCTCCTCGACGTTGTCGGCGATCTCCGGATCGTTGACCAGCCGGCCGAGCGTGCCCTTGTCCTCGTCGATCTTGCGGGTGATCGACTCGGTGTTGTTGATCACGCCGTCGAGCTTGTCGAGCTTGCCGCGGATCGCGCTGCCGGTCTGGGTCAGCTCGCTCCTGGCGGTCGTGACCAGGTCCTTGGCCTCGGCCGACGCGTCGTCGAGGTTGGCGAGGATCCGGGTGATCCGCGGGTCGGCGCCCTTGGTGATCGAGCGCAGGTCGGCCGTGATCTGCTCGATCCGCGCCATCGAGCGATCGGCGCGCTCGATGATGTCGCTGACCGTGGGGGCCTCGCGCTGGACCAGCCCGTCGACCCGGGTCGCGACCGACTGCAGCGGCCCGTTGACGATCCGGCGCACGTCCTCGGACAGATCGCGCACGCTCTCCAGCACGCGATCGACGTTGGGCAGCGTCTGCTCGATCCGGTGCAGCAGCTGGTCCGGCGTGGTCGCCTCGACCACATTCGCGATCTGCCGGCACGCCTCCGACTTGCGGGGATCCGGGTCGCCGTACGTCGAGCACGGCGGACCGAGCCGGGTGAACGTCTGGCGGGTGCCGTCCGGCGCCTGCTTGACCTGCTCGCCGGGATCGATCTCCAGGTAGTTGTCGCCGAGCAACGAGCGCGCCTTCTTCATGATCACCGCGCTGGTCCACACCGCGATCTCGTTGTCGAGCTTGAACGTGACCTTGGCGTAGCGGCCCTCGATCTCCAGCCCGACGACCTCGCCCTTGGGCAGGCCCGCGATCACGACCTTGGTGCCCTTGGGCAGCCCGGACGCATCCCGGAACTTTGCAAACAGCGTGTAGTTGTCCTTGCCCGCCGGGTTCTGCCCGAGGTTCTTCCACACCAGGTAGCCCGCGATCGCGAGCAGCAGGAACAGAACCGCGACGCGAACGCCCGCCGAGACCGACTTCACGCCCGGCCTCCGGCGGAGACACCGTGCGCAGCGGCCGCGCTACGGCTCACGGACTGGTCGCGCGTCCCCACCTCGGGGAAGGTATACCGCGATCCGCCGCCGTGGGGCGCGCCGTGCGCCCCATCACGTCTTGCCGGTACGAAAGATCGCCAGCAGGATGTCGGTCTGGAAGTAGTCCCCGATCAGGGTCACCACCGAGGCGATCACCACCGCGCGCGTCGTCCCCATCCCGACCCCGCGGCCGCCGCCGGTCGCGTTGAACCCCTGATAGCAGCCGACCAGCGCCACCATGAAGCCGAAGAACACGCTCTTGATCAGCCCCTGCGCCACGTCGATCAGGTCGACGATGTCGCGCAGGTTGGCGATCCACTGGCCCTGATCGACGCCCTGGAGCACCACCGCGATCAGCCACGCGCCGCCCATGCCGACCACGAAGAACAGCAGCGACAGGATCGGCGTGACGATCATCGCGGCGATCAGCCGCGGCAGCACGAGGTACTGGACCGGGTTGACCGCCATCGACTCCAGCGCGTCGATCTGCTCGGTGATCCGCATCGTCCCGAGCTCGGTGGCGATCCCGGCCCCGGCGCGCCCGGCGAGCATCAGCGAGGTCAACACCGGCCCGAGCTCGGTCGACAGCGCCTTGCCGGTCGTGCCGCCCGAGAACGACTCCAGGCCGAACTGGCGGAACGCGGCCACCGACTGCAGCGACGTCACCGCGCCGGTGAAGAACCCGACCAGCACGACGATCGGCAGGCTGCCGAACCCGATGAACTCGCCGGCGTCGAGGTAGTTCGCCCAGCGAAACGGCCGGCGCGGCAGCCAAGACAGCGCGCGGCCGACCAGGATCAGGTGGCCGCCCAGACCCTCCAGCAGCCGCATCACCGGCGCTCCGGCGTCCTTGATGCCCTCCAGCACCGCGCCGCCCACCGCTTTCCCCGTCCGCTTCTCTTCGGTCCCCCGGCCAGCGGCCCCGGCCTCGCCGTTGCCCGCCGCGGGCGGGGCTCCCGGCGCCGGCCCCGGTCGACCCGTGTCGCCTGTCCCGGGCGCGCCCGCGACCGCGCCGTCCGGATCGCGGACATCACCGGCGTCGCGAACTTCCGTCGGCTCGTCGTCGGGATCGCGCGGCACGCTCATGGCGGCTCTCCGACATAGGTGCGCGGCACGCGTTTGCTCATCCCGCAGGTGACCTCGTACTCGGAGAGCCCGGCCCAGCCACCATACTCGGCGACCGAGATCGACGCACCCCCGGACGCGCGCCCGAGCAGCACCGCGGCATCGCCCACGGCGATCTCCGGCACGTCGGTCACGTCCGCGATCGCGATGTCCATGCTGATCACGCCGACCAGCGGCACGCGGTGCCCGCGGATCGCCGCCTGCGCCCGCCCGCTCGCCCGCCGCGGCAAGCCGTCGGCGTAGCCCAGCGGCAGCACGGCGACCCGGCTGGTCCGCTCGGCGCGCCAGGTCGCCCCGTAGCCGACACTGGCTCCCGCCGCGATCGTCCGCAGCTGCGCGACCTCGGTCACCAGCCGCATCGCCGCCTGCGGGCGATCCCACGGGGGCTTTGCCCCCGCCCCGCCCGCGGAGCCGTCGGGGTCCCCACCCCCATCTCGCTGCGGGCGATCCCACGGGGGCTTTGCCCCTGCACCGCCCGCGGAGCCGTCGGGGTCCCCACCCCCATCTCGCTGCGCGCGATCCCACGGGGGCTTTGCCCCCGCCCCACCGGCCGGCCAGCGGCCGTGGCCGTAGATCGCGATCCCGGTGCGCACGAGATCCAACCTTGCCTCCGGAAACAGCAGCGCGCCGCTGCTGTTGGCCGCGTGCCGCACCCGCAGCGGCGCGCCCGCCGCCGTGACCGCGCGATCGACGGCGCCGAACCGGCGCAGCTGCGCGCACGTCATCGAGTCCGGGTCGTCCGGATCGTCGGTGTCGGCGCACGCGAAGTGCGTCATCAGTCCGACGATCGCGATCCCCGCGCGACCCGCTTCGGCCGCGATCCCGGGCGCCTCGGCCTCGGCGACCCCGAGCCGGCCCATCCCCGTATCGACCTTGAGGTGTGCATCGATCGTACGCCCGCGCCGCCGCGCGACCGACGCCAGCGCTGCGAGCTCCTCGGCGCTCGCGATCACCGGCGTCAGCCCCGCCATGACCATGTCGTCCTCGCCACCGTGCTGGCTCGGCCCCATCACCAGCACCGGCGCCATGACACCGGCGTCGCGGAGCGCGACACCTTCCTCGACCAGGCTCACTCCGAACCCCGCGACCGCCCGCGCTGCGGTCAGCGCGCGCGCCACCGCCACGGCGCCGTGCCCGTAGCCGTCGGCCTTCACCACCGCGACCACGTCGGTCCCGGTCACCGCGCGCACCGTGCGCGCGTTGCCGATGATCGCAGCCAGGTCGACCTCGACGCGGGTGCGCCGGATCATCGTCGACGATGGCATACCCGGGGGATCACCCGGATCCCCCCTCATGTCAAGCCGGCCGCGCCCGGGCGCGATCTGTTCGTCGCGCACCACGCCTGTCGCGCACCACCCCGCCCCGCGCCGGCCGTGGCGGGCTACGCCGCCTTCTTCTTCTCGGCGCGCTCGATCAGCGCCGGCGTCACCACCAGCGACCGGCCGCGCGGGATGATCAGCCCGTCGCGCGCCAGCTGGTTGAACGCCCGCGAGATCGTCTCGCGGCAGCTGCCGATCATGTTCGCCAGCTCCTGCTGGGTCGGCCGGCGGCGCACCACCAGCCCGTCGGGCCCCGACGCGCCTTCCTCGCGCGCCAGCCCCACCAGCCGGTGGATCAGCCGCTCGTTGACGTCGCACAGCGCGAGCTGCGCGATCGTCTCATCGGCGCGGCGCAGCCGGCGCGCCATCTCGCCGAGCAGGTTCATCGACGTCCGCGGGTGGTTCTGCATGTGGCGCAGCAGATCCTCGCGCGACAGCACCAGCAGCGTGGTCGGCTCGATCGCCAGGCAGTGCGCCGAGCGCGGCGCCTGGTCGAACAGCGACATCTCCCCGAACGAATCCCCCGAGCGCAGCAGCGAGAGCGTCACCTCACGGCCGCTCTCACCGAAGATCACCACCTTCACCCGCCCCGACATGATCACGAACATCGCATCCCCAGGCTCGTCCTGCGCCACCACCGCCGACCCCACCGGAACCTTCCGTACCGACACACGCGACGTCAGATCTTCGATCGCGCTGATCGGCAGCGCGGCGAACAGCGGTGCTCTTGCAATCGTGGCTCTGATCCGAGCAGGATCTTCACCCCCGTTGCGTGGGTCTACAGGCCTCAGCGCGGGCATCGATGCGGGGGACATGACTGGGCGGGCAATTCCTAACGTCATAAGCTCCTCGGGGGGTGACGACCTACCGTGTGCTCCCCTCTACAAAGCTCATGCCCGTGACCCGGATCTCGGCTCCGGAACGCTGTTTCAGTAATTTGACGCCTATCCTACACCCCGGGAGTGTGACTGTTACTTCACACCTCTGTGGGAAACCGCGGCGCTGATGTCGTGGTCCTTACACCTAGCGAGGTGCGTCACGGTCTACGGAGGAGTCCTGGCCTGGGGCGAGCCACCCCGGGGCGGTGGTGGTAGGTTCGCCGCGATGTCGGTGACGATCGACGTGGTCATCAACGGCCAGCCGCGGACAGTGAACCAGGGAACCTCGGTCGCCGGTCTCATCGGTGAGCTCGGTCTGTCCGGTCGCCCGGTCGCGGTCGAGCGCAACCGCGAGGTCGTGCCGCGCGCCCTGCACGCCTCTACCCTGCTTGCCGCCGGCGACCACCTGGAGGTCGTCACCTTCGTGGGAGGAGGCTGAACATGCCAGAGCCCAGCACCGCCAGCGACGCCTGGACCCTCGGCGCGCGGACCTTCCGCTCGCGGATCATCGTCGGAACCGGCAAGTACGCCTCCAACGACCAGACCCGCGACGCCCTCGCCGCCTCGGGCGCCGAGATCGTCACCGTCGCCCTCCGCCGCATCGATCTGTCGAGCAAGCAGACCGTGCTCGACGCCATCGACCGCAGCCGCTACCTGCTGCTGCCCAACACCGCCGGCTGCTACACCGCCGACGAGGCGATCCGCACCCTCCACCTCGCCCGCGAGCTCGGCATGGACGAGCTCGTCAAGCTCGAGGTCATCGGCGACCCCAAGACCCTGTTCCCCGACAACACCGCCACCGTCGAGGCCGCCCAGCGCCTGGTCAAGGACGGCTTCCAGGTCCTGCCGTACTGCTCCGACGACCTCGTCACCTGCAAGCGGCTCCAGGACGCCGGCTGCCTCGCCGTCATGCCGCTCGCCGCCCCGATCGGCTCCGGCCTGGGCATCCGCAACCCCCACAACATCCGCCTCATCATCGACCACATCTCCGTCCCGGTCATCGTCGACGCCGGCGTCGGCACCGCGTCGGACGCCGCGATCGCCATGGAGCTCGGCTGCACCGCCGTCCTCATGAACACCGGCATCGCCGGCGCCCGCCAGCCCGTCCTCATGGCCGAGGCCATGCGCCTCGCGGTCGACGCCGGTCGCAAGGCCTTCCTCGCAGGCCGGATGCCCCGCCGCGACTACGCCAACGCCTCGTCCCCGACCACCCAGCTGATCGAGTGATGGGGGCCCACCTGTCGGGGACTGTTGACCCCGGCGCACCTCCCGCCAGCGCGCCCCTCGCCGCATCACTCCAGGCCGTGCGCGTCATCGCCATTACCGATCGCCGCCGCATGGTCGCCCCGGACCTGCTCGCCGCCGGCCCGTGGCACGCGATCGCCGCCGCGTTCGCCGCCGCCATCGAGCGCGCCGTCGCCGGCTGCCGCCCCGGCAGCGTCGTCGTCCAGGTCCGCGAGAAGGACCTCGACGGCGGCCCGCTCCTCGCGCTGGTCCGCGCCGCCCAGCCGTTCGCCCCCGTCCTCGTCAACGACCGCCTCGACGTCGCCCTCGCCGCCGACGCCTGGGGCGTCCACCTGCCGGAGCGCGGCCTGCCCATCGCCGCCGCCCGCGCCCTCGCCCCATCGCAGGTCCTCGGCGTCTCCCGCCACGCCCCGGGCGCCGTCCCCGCGGACCTCGTCCAGCTCGGCCCGATCTGGCCCACCCCCTCCAAGCCGGGCGCGCCCACCCTCGGCGAGCCCGCCCTCGCCGAGCCCCACGGCCGCGCCGTGCTCGTCGCCGTCGGCGGCGTCGACTCCGCCGAGCGAGCCACCGCCGCCGCCGCCGCGGGCGCCGACGCCGTCGCCGTCATCCGCGCCGCCTGGGCCGGAGGCTCGCTCGCCCCGCTGGTCGCCGCCGTCGACGCCGGCCGCGCGCGCCGATAGCACCAGCGCGCCGCGCCGCAACGGCTTCGTACACCGTAGGTCGTCGTCTTCTCCGATGTCGCTCGGCGTCTCGCGGACATGGCCGGCGCGGCGCCCCTTCGCGACCGCGACCACTTGCGTGATTCACCTGTCTCGGGTACCAGTTAGCCCTACCTTGCCGCTGTAGCTCAGGGGTAGAGCAACGGTTTCGTAAACCGTAGGTCGCCCGTTCAAACCGGGCCAGCGGCTCGACGCGAATTCCAGAAAGTAGGCTGCGATTCTCGGTGCCCGATGCTGTTCTCGCCCGCAACGTGCCGCTAGGACTCGCTGGCGCGTGACACGCGAACCACCCACCGCGGTGCGTCGTCCGGCAGGACGAGTTCTCGGATGGCCACCGCGTCGAGCGCAACCCCGAGGTCAAGCAACTTGGCGATCATCGCGCTGTATTGCCGCGGAACATAGCCGGCGCGCATGCCATCCATGGTCCTGGCAACGATCGTCGCAGATGGATCGTGGGGGTTGGAAGGCTCGCGTTCGAAGCTGAGCGTCGCCCCAACGGCAAGTGCGCCCCGTGAATCGGGCAGCACATGCTTCATGCCCGCGACGCGAAATTCGAGCGGCGCAACCAACAGGTCGTCCACCGCCCGGTACTCCGCTAGCTCGATACGATCCGTCGCACGCAGCCCACCGCTCTTCGCCAGCACCTCGAACTGGTCATCCGGATGCTCGACCCCCCAGGACGCCAGCATCCTCGCAGCGTCCGTGCGTTGCGCAGAAGGGATGCGGTCCGCGAACGTCGCAAACAAATATCGCGCCTCGTAGGGCGCATCGATCTGGCGATGCTCTGGAAACGCGGGCAAGAACGCGAACCCCTTCGCGACCGCTGCCGAGAGGTCTGACTCGTACCAAAAATGGAACGTCGAACCCACACGCAGGCGCGCAAGGTGCCCAACGACGTGCCGACCGCCATCGCTGGGTGCGCTCCAGATCACAAAGAGATGGTCGATGGTCACGACGCGAATCCTCGAAGCATCATGACACGCGCCTCCAACAACCGGCGAATGAGATGCTTGCGGCGCTCGTTGAGCCAATCTGGTGGAACCTCGCCGAGTAGATCCCTAACCATGGGTAAATTCTCGGAGAAGAACTCGACCAGAGGCGCGGCGATCTCCTTCCACTCGGGCCATCCTCGGAGCCGCTCGATCAGATCCCGGTGAAGGATGCCCGGCTCTGCCACCCCGTCCCCGAACCCAGACCGGCACTTTTCCACGTAGCGCTGCAGCGCCGCATCCTCCAGCCCGGGCCCAAATCGCCCCTCGACGGTCTCGTCCGTCAGATTCGCGAGTAAGCAGCCGGCCGTGTCGTACATCGGCGCGAGGCGACAGGCCGAACCGTGCAGCGAGCCCCGCACGAGGATCGCCCAGTTCGCCGAGTGACGGTCGCCGTTGCCGATCCAGGCGTCGAAGACGAGCATGCGAAGAAACGGAGCGAGTAGATCGACGCGGTAGCGGCCCTCCTGCTCTCTCAACACGTCGCGCGTCAGCTCGAGCGTTGACAAGACGCGTCGCCTCGCTTCGAGGACGTCCGGTGTAAGATCAGCGGGAAGCTCCAGCTTCGGAGCAAGTAGCTGGCCGCCGACAAATTGCTGCTCAGTTGTATCGTGAAACTTGCGCGACACGAACCCCCGAACGACCCCATACTCGGTCTCCCACGTGCAGCAACGCCCGAAGGCGACATTGTATCCACAGCGTCGAGCGAGTTCGAGGGTGAAAGCTTCGATCGCGAGCTCCGTGGCACGCCACGACAGCGGCTCCTTGCGAAGCCATGACGCACCGAACGAGTCAACCACCCACAGCTTCTCCCGAAGGCCGATCCATTCGTCGGCGGTCTTGGTCCATGTCGTGACGTCGGGAGCGAACCACCACCGCATCGGCGGGAATCGTGCCCTCAGATCCGAAACCAGCGCAAGTTCGTGCGCACGGCGCACCACGTCGATTCGGGAAGATCGAGCATCGGTAGTCAGGCTTGTTCGACGGATCCATCCCCCTTGCCGACCCACCCACCGTCCTGGCGGTCAAACAGGTGCTGCACCGCCGATTCGGCGCCGATGACTACCAGGCAATGCGTCTCCTGTTGAGCAAGGCCGAGCGCGCGATCGCGGTGCAGGCCGCGCAGGCGCCATCAGAGCTGGGATCCCGGCCTCGCGACTCTCGCGGGTGCTCGGCCAGCGACGGTCATCGACCGCCTTCCGTGTTGGCGGCGGGCGCCGGCGATGAGCTCGCGGCGGACGCGGTTTCAGACGCCGCGTCGACCGCGTCGCGATGCGCGCCCGCCGCGGCGCGGAGCGCCCACGGGGATTCCGGGCGCGTGTCGCGGCGCTCGCGGCGCAGCATCGGCAACCGGGGGTTCGAGCCCCGCGCCAGCCGGTCGGCGATCCACGCCTGCTCCTCGCGGATCCACAGCGCTTGATCGCCGGCCTTCATTGCCGCGATCGCGGCGGCGCTGGGGGCCGGTGCGATCTGGAGCAGGTCATGTGCGACGCCGTGAATCGCGCCGAGCTTGTGCAGGGCCGCCGCTCGCGCCATGCCGCCGGGGAGACGAGCGGCGATGGCCCCGGCGCGGGACAGGGCACCGTCCAACTCGTCGCGCAGCCGCGTCGCGTCCGCAAAGGCGGTCTCGGTGATCGCCGAGCGGAGCGCCCTCGTGCACTCGGCGACCGTGGCGATCGCGACCTCGAAGGCATCGACGCGCTCGGCCGGCGGCGGGCTGACGTCGTCCGGTGATCGCGTCACATCCTCGTGCCTCATGACGCCCGCTCCGTGCTGCCGTCCGCGACCGGTGGGCGGTAGACGACGAGCGGCCGGTCCGGATCGACGTCGAGCCGGACGGTCAGCGCGGTGGAGATGCGCGTGCAGAGGGCTTGTAGCGCTGGCCAGTCGGTCCGGTGGCGACCCTCCCACAAGAAGCGCCGCTTCCCGGGGGGACGAGACATCCAATGCTGCTGGGGCTGTTGAGACCATTGTGAAGCTCACGTTCATCGAGAACGTGATGGCGAACCTCATGACGCTGGGAGCGCTGCGACCGTTCCACGCGCTGACCGGCGAGCTGGGCAAGCTCGACAGGAACGCCACCGGCCTGTGGAAGGTCGCCTCCGGAGGCAAGGTCGTACTGGCCGAGGCCGGCAAGCTCACGATCGAGACGCTCGTGGCCGCCGGCGCGGCGTACGTGTCAGCGAGGCTCGTCGAGGGCCAGCCACCGCCCAGCGAGGCCATCGCGGTGTCGTGGGCGATGCAGGGCGCCGCGATGGCCGTCGGCAAGTTCATACACGGCAGGATGCAGGAGGTCTCCGACAACCAGGACGCGGGCGCATTCGTGTTGCGCTACTTTCGCGCGGTGCGATCCGCCTTCGCACTGCCGGGCGACGCGTACGTGGCGTATCTGACAACCAAGGATCGAGTGACGAGCGCGCAGTCGCTTGATGACGCTCTCGTGGCAGTCGGCCGGAGCGATGAGGTGGTGCTGTGGCGCGCATGGTGCGCCGGGGAGCCCCGCACTGTGCTTGCGAGCGGTGTATGGCGCGACCGGACTGTTCATCTCGGAGTATCGCCGCCGCGGAGCGCAGAGATCGGCGATCTGTGGTTCGACGTCTGCGAAGTATCACTCATGGTGCATGCAGGTCGCACGTGGCTCGGCACCCGGCCCACAGGGCAGTGGCAGATGCGCGGTTTTCTCGACGTAGCAGAGCGCACTTTATGCGAAGTTCTGACCAATCCACCGCATACGACGCTCGATCGAGATCGACTGCTCAGCGGCGTCGACGAGAGCGCAGCCGCGGACCTGACATGCGACGAGGCCACGCAGTATGCGTGGTGGTTCGGCAAGACCGTGCCGCATCTGTTCGACTGGCAGTCGGCCGCCGAGTATCTGCCACCCGAGCAAGTAAAGGCGCTGTGGAGCGGTCGCGCAAAGGAGTGGACGTCGCTGAAGTTCGCGGACGACGATCCGGCGCGGATATTCGTAACACCGTCGACGA
>JBGQCL010000378.1:0-11607 GCA_041495365.1 Kofleriaceae bacterium
CATCTTCCTCATCGCGTGCGTCGCTTCGCGGCTTGGCATGGACCGCTACAAACTGGCCCGCTCGCAAGCGATCGATGGCAAGTCGTGCGCAGGGAACACCAAGGTGCTGCGCGAGCTCCAGCGCGAGCCGCTGTGGGACTCGGGGGTACACGTTGTGGCGGTGCTCGACACCGACAAGCTCCATGATTGTAAGCTCCTCCCAGGGATCAGCTCGCGCCGGACGGTCCCCGACACCGAATATCCGCGATGGTCCGACGGGGTGGACGGGGTGATCGTCGAGATCCGCAAGCACGCCCCGGACCATGGCCAGGCGCGCCTGGACGTGTGCCTGCTCGATAGAAACCTGGAGACGCTGCTCGCGATCATCGGGCGCGGGGTGCGCGAGCTCGACGACGCGCTGGGCAAGAGCCCCTTCGACCGCGACAAGATCCTGCAACGCGCCGCGAGCGACGACAGCATGGTGCATAGGGCGTGCGCCGAGATGCCGAGCTGGGAACATCTGGTGGCGACGGTGGTGCGGCTGATGAGTCGCGCCGCGGGCTGACATCGACCGCGAACCCCGGTCACCGCTTCGCGCGGTCCCTGAGGTAGGCCTTGCCGCGGGTCATCAGCGCGCGGAAGCCCTCGAGGTCGCCGGCGCGGACCACCGAGCGCAGGCGCTCGACCGCGTAGAGCAGCGCGGCGAGCGACTCGGTGCCGTAGTCGTTGAGCGTCTGGATCTCGAAGTACAGGTCGGGGTGCTCCTGGGCGACCTTGGCCGCGACCCCGAGCTGGGCGTCGAACGTGGTCGACGACAGCGTGGCGAGCCGGGGCGCCGCCTCGCCGCTCTCGGCGAGCGCGGTGAAGAACGCGATGTTGAGCGCGTGCGACAGCCCGAGCACGTAGGCGATCAGCCGGTCGTGGCTCTCGAGGTCCATCTCGACCAGCGTCGCCATGGTCGGCTCGAACAGCGCGCGCGCCGCGGCGGTCGCGTCGGGCGCGCCGACGTCGACGAAGATCACGTGGCGGCCGCTCAGCAGCTCGGTGTCGGGGCCGAACATCGGGTGGATCGACGTGACCCGGCCGCCGGCGGCGTGCAGCGCGCGCAGGCCGCGGCGCAGCGGCGACTTGAGCGAGCCGACGTCGAACACCACCCCGCGCGGCGGCGCCGCGGCCATCGCCTCGAGGATCGCCGCGGTCGCCGGCATCGGCGCCGCGACCACGATGATCTCGTGGTCGAGCGCGACGGCGCGCCAGTCGCGGTGGTTGATCACGCCGGCGGGGCCGTCGCCCGGATCGGCGATCTCGACGGCGAAGCCCTGGGCGGCGAGGTAGCGCACGAACCACCGTCCCATGTGGCCCGCGCCGCCGATCACCAGGGCCCGGCGGCCGACGCCCTCGCCGGTCGCGGCCACGGTGTCCTTCTCCTGCACGGTCAGCGAGCCCCGGATCAGGGTCAGGACCAGCTCCTCCCCCAGCGCCGCCGGCAGGCCGTGCTCGACCGCCGCCGCGCGCGCGCGCTCGACCACGTCCTTCTCCTGGCGGTAGTCGCGGGTCGGGATGCCGGCGTCGCGCTTGACGTGGCCGATCCGCTGCGCGACCGCCTGCCGCCGCGCGACCAGCGCCAGGATGTCGCGGTCGATCTGGCCGAGCTCGGCGCGGAGCGGGTCGAGCCGGTCGTGCGGATCATCGGACATCGCGAGCTCACCATACCGCGGCCGGCTCAAGGGTGAGCTGCTAGCTCAAGAAACGAGCGAGGAGCCCCGCGCGCGAGGCGGAGGGAGAACCGGACCGGAGCGTACTCCTGTACGCGAGGACCGGAAGCGGACCGACAACGAAGCGCCCGGGGCCCGCAGCCGTTTTTTGGCTCAGCGCCAGCCGGTGCCAAGCTCGGCGTCGAGGATGTCGCAGCACAGCGCGACGCACTCGTCGCACAGCGCGACGCCGCCCCGGCCGAGCAGCTTCTTGACCTGGCGCTCGTGCTTGCCGCACCACGCGCACACGTGGGTCGAGCGGACCCGCTCGCCGGTGGCCTCGACGGACTCCAGCTGCTCGGTCGTCGGCACGCGGAACTCGCCGGTCGAGTTGACCGACAGCCCGCCGCCCAGCTTCTTGTGGCAGTCCGTGCAGACCATGACGAGCTCCCCGCCCTCCAGGGCCTGGGTGCAGATCGGGCAGTTCACGGCGCTAGCGTATCCCCAGGACGGCCTGTCGGGCAGCAGGATTGCACGCAGCGCGCCGGCTCAGGACTCGCGCGGCAGGCTGACCGTCATCCGCGTCCCCTTGCCGGGCTCGCTGACGGCGTCGAAGTGGCCGCCGTGCTCGGTGACGATCGCATGGCAGGTCGCCAGGCCCAGCCCCGTGCCCTTGCTCTTGGTGGTGTAGAACGGGTCGAAGATCCGCGTGAGCTGATCGGCGGGGATCCCGGGGCCGTCGTCGGCCACGACCAGCGTGGTGGCGTGTGGCTCGCGCCGCGCGTCGACCCGGACGTGGCGGCCGCCCAGCACGGCGGCGTCGGCCGCGTTGCGGAGCAGGTTCCACAGCACCTGGCGCAGCTTGGCGGGGTCGGCGTGGAGCGGCAGCGGCCGGTCGACCGAGAACGACATCTCGATGCTGGCGAACGCCGGCTCGCGGCGCGCGACCTGCAGGGTCTCCTCGACCATCACCCCGAGGTCGAAGTCGACCGGCTGCGGCGGCCGCGGGTTGGCGTAGTCGAGCAGGTCGCCGATCAGCACGTTGAGCCGCTGGACCTCGCGGTGGACGATCGCCATCAGCGTGCGGTCGTCGTCGGACGGCGACGGGCCCTGCCGCAGCAGCTCGATCGAGCCCGAGATCGACGCCAGCGGGTTGCGGATCTCGTGGGCGATGCCGGCCGCGAGCTGGCCGATCATCGCGAGCCGCTCGGATCGGCGCGACTGGGCCTCGAGCCGGCGCAGCTCGGTCAGGTCCTGGAAGTTGACGACCCGGCCGATCACATGGTTCTTGACGTCGCGCAGCGGCGACACGGTGACCCCGACGGTGAGGTCGGCGGCGAGCTGGAGGTCGGCGCGCCGCAGCTCGCCGTGGCCGGTCGCGATCAGCCCCGACAGCCCGGGCATCAGCTTGTCGACCGGCTGGCCGGCGAGCGCCGGCGGCTGGCCCAGGATGTCGGCGGCGGCGCTGTTGGCGGCCAGGATGATGCCGTCGGGCGCGATCGTGATCAGCCCCGACGACAGGGAGCGCACGATGTCCTCGTGCAGGGTGAGCAGGTCGGCCGCGGCCTTGCGGGTGGTCGCCAGGGTCTCGACGCCGCGCTGCAGCTGGTCGCCGAAGATGAACGACAGCGCGCCGACCCCGATCAGCGCCGCGAGGTTGATGCCGAGCGTGCGGACCAGGTCGACCCCGCTCTGCTCCCACGGCCGGATCTGCGACACCGCGGGCAGCGCGATCGCCTGGGTCCAGGCCAGCAGCGACACCCCGACCAGCAAGCTGATCGACGCGAGCGTGACCACCACCGCGCCGCCGCGGTACGACAGCGCGCCGGCGCCGACGATCGACAGCGCGTAGAGGAAGATGTACGGGCTCTCGGCGCCGCCGGTCGCGTAGATCAGCAGCGAGGTCACCGCGAGGTCGGCGGCGTGCATCGGCCGGGCGACCTGGCGAGGCGGGAAGCCGCGGCGCAGCATCACGCCGAACACGATCGACGTCGCGTAGGTCACGGCGATGATCCCGGACTGCAGCCACACCGCCGACATCGGCACCTGCTCGGCCGCGCTCACGATCCACAGCGACAGCCCGAGCACCGCGGACACGACCAGCGTGCGGAGCAGCAGCAGGCGGATCACGCGGCGCGGGGTGTCGCTGGCCGGCGGGACCGGCGGCGTGATCAGCGAGTCGGCCGGCGACGGCCCGAGCCGTTCGCGGCTGCGCGTCCGTGGCCGGGTCAGCGGAAGCGGTTCCGTCATCCGGTAGGCCACCAGAGACTAGCCGGTGCCGATGTTGCCGGCGAGCTTGAAGATCGGCAGGTACATCGCGATGATCAGGCCGCCGACCACGACGCCGAGGAACGCCATCATGACCGGCTCGATCAGCGAGGTCAGCGCCGACACCGCGGCGTCGACCTCCTCCTCGTAGAAGTCGGCGATCTTCTGCAGCATCTGGTCCATCGCGCCGGTCTGCTCGCCGACGCCGATCATCTGGACGACCATGCTCGGGAACACCCGGGACTCGGCCAGCGGCCCCGCCATGTCGTGGCCCTCGGCGATCTTGTCGCGCGCCCGCTGGATGCCGTGCTCGACCACCTTGTTGCCCGCGGTGCGGCCGCAGATGTCGAGCGCGTCGAGGATCGGCACGCCCGAGGTCAGCAGCGTGCCGAGCGTCCGGGTGAACCGCGCGACGACGATCTTGCGCAGCGTCGAGCCCATCACCGGCAGCCGGAGCAGCATGCGGTCGAAGATCTCCTTGCCGCGATCGCTCCGGCGCATCGCGGTCGAGCCGGCGATCAGGCCGAACACGGTGCCGAAGTACAGGTACCAGCGGTTGACGAAGCCGTGCGACACGTTGATCACGAACTGCGTCGCGCCCGGCAGCTGCGCGTGGCTCATCTCCTTGTACATGTTCTCGAACGTCGGGATCACCTTGATCAGCATCACCGCGATCACGCCGATCGCGACGACCAGGATGCCCGTCGGGTAGAACATCGCGCTCTTGATCTGACCGCGCAGCTTGACCGCCTTCTCGATGTAGACCGCGAGCCGGTTGAGGATCGTGTCGAGGATGCCGCCGACCTCGCCGGCGGCGACCAGGTTGACGTACAGGTCGTCGAACACCTTGGGATGGCGGCGCAGCGCGTCGGAGAACGTCGCGCCCTGCTCGACCGTGCTCTTCACCTGGCCCAGGATGCGCGCGAAGATCTTGTTCGGGGTCTGGGCGGCGAGGATGTCGAGGCACTGGACCAGCGGCAGGCCGGCGTCGATCATCGTCGCGAGCTGGCGGGTGAAGATCTGGAGGTCCTTGGAGGCGACGCCGGAGCCGAACGTGATCTGGATCTGCATCGGCTCGCGGCGGACGCGGTCGATGGTCAGGCCATCGCCGCGCAGCCGGGCCTCGACCTGGGCCTGGGCCTCGGCCTCCATGACGCCGCGCTTCTTCTCGCCGTTGCGCGTGGTCGCTTCCCACAGGAACTTGGCCATGACTGACTCCTTTTACTCCGGCTCCGGGTGCTACCGCCGCGCGGTGGCAGGCGGGGCCATGCTGCCGAGCGAACCGCCCGCGCTGAGGATCATCGTCTTCAGCTCTTCGACCTCGCTGGAGTACCCGAGGCAGTCGTCCAGCGAGATCAGCTTCTTCGTGTGCAGGTCGAGCAGCGACTGGTTCATCGTCTGCATGCCGAACTTGGACTGGCCGATCTGCATCTGCGAGTACACCTGGTGAAGCTTGTCCTCGCGGATCAGGTTGCGGATCGCGGTGTTGGGGACCAGGACCTCGGACGCGAGCACGCGCCCGGTGCCGCCGGCCCTGGGGATCAGGATCTGGGTCACCACACCCTCGAGCACGAACGACAGCACCGAGCGGATCTGGCTCTGGGTGTGGCCCGGGAACACGTCGACGATCCGGTTGATGCTCTGGATCGCGTTGTTGGTGTGCAGCGTGCCGAGCGCGAGGTGGCCGGTCTCGGCGAGGGTCATCGCGGCTTCGATGGTCTCGAGGTCGCGCATCTCGCCGATCAGCACGACGTCGGGGTCCTGGCGCAGGATGTACTTGAGCGCGCGCGCGAACGACTGCGAGTCGCGGCCGATCTCGCGCTGGTTGATCAGGCAGTTCTTGTGCTGGTGCTGGAACTCGATCGGATCCTCGATCGTGATGATGTGACCGTGCTTCCGGCTGTTGATCCGATCGATCATCGAAGCCAGCGTGGTCGACTTGCCCGAGCCGGTCGGGCCGGTGATCAGCACCAGGCCGCGCGGCCGGTCGCACAGCTCGGTGACCACCGGCGGCAGGCCGAGCTCCTCGAGCGGCATGACCTGGTACGGCACGAGGCGGAACGCGCCCGCGACGCACGACTGCTGCAGGTACACGTTGGCGCGGAACCGCGCCATGCCGCGGATGCCGAACGAGAAGTCGATCTCGAGGTCCTCCTCGAACCGCAGCTTCTGTGCGTCGTTCATCACCGAGTAGCACAGCGTCTTGGTGTCGACCGGGGTCAGCGGATCGGTCTGCAGCCGGACCAGGTCGTTGTCGATCCGCAGGCGCGGCGGCGAGCCGGCGGTGACATGGAGGTCCGACGCCCCCTTGTCGGTCATCGCCTTGAGCAGCGCCTGCAGGGTCGGCGCCATCAGTCGTCCACCGTGGTCCGGAGGACCTCTTCCGGCGTGGTCATCCCCTCCACGATCTTGGCGATCCCGGCCATGCGCAGGCTCTGCACGCCGCCGCGGATCATCTCGGTCTTGATCTCGGCGGCCGACGCGCCCTGGAGCACGAGCTCCTTGAGCGGATCGGTGAACGGCATGACCTCGTAGAGCGCGACCCGGCCCTTGTAGCCCGTGTTGTTGCAGGTGTTGCAACCCCGGCCCTTCATGATCGTGACCTTGCGGATCTGGTCCTCGGTCATCCCCATCTTGGCGAGCGCCTCGGGGTGCTTCTCATCGGGGATCTTGGAGTCGGCGCAGATCCTGCGAGCCAGCCGCTGGGCGAGTACGAGGTTGACCGAGGCGGTGACCAGGAACGGCTCGATCCCCATGTTGAGCAGCCGCGAAACGGTCGACGGCGCATCGTTGGTGTGCAGGGTCGACAGCACGAGGTGGCCGGTCAGCGCCGCCTTGACCCCGATCTCGGCGGTCTCGAAGTCGCGGATCTCGCCGACCATGATGATGTTCGGGTCCTGGCGCAGGAACGAGCGCAGCGCGGTCGCGAAGTTGAGCCCGATGTCCTCGTGCATCTGCACCTGGTTGATCCCGTGCAGATTGAATTCGACCGGATCCTCCGCCGTTGAAATGTTTCGATCGATGGTGTTGAGCTCGGACAGCGCCGAGTACAGCGTGGTGGTCTTACCAGAACCGGTCGGACCGGTGACCAGGACCATGCCATACGGCTTCTTGATCGCGACCTTGAAGTCCTCGAGCGGTCGGACATCGAACCCGAGCTTGGTCATGTCGAGCTGGAGGTTCGACTTGTCGAGGAGCCGCATGACGATCTTCTCGCCGAACAGGGTCGGCAGGACCGACACGCGGAAGTCCATCTCCTTGTTGGTGCCGATCTTGAGCTTGATCCGGCCGTCCTGCGGCAGGCGGCGCTCGGCGATGTCGAGCGACGCCATGATCTTGAGCCGCGAGGTGATCGCGTTGCGCAGCTTGAGCGGCGGCCGCATCTCCTCCTGGAGGATGCCGTCGATCCGGAACCGGACCCGGAAGCTCTTCTCGTAGGGCTCGACGTGGATGTCCGACGCCTTCTTCTTGATCGCCGACAGCAGGATCGCGTTGCACAGCTTGACCACCGGCGCCTCGCCGGCCTGGTTCTCGAGGTCGACGATGTTGATCGCCTCGTCCGCGCTGCCCGAGAAGTCGACGTTGTCGACGTCGAACTCCCCCATCATCTGGTCGAGGTCGGGGCCCTTGTCGTAGTAGCGCGACAGCGCGGCCTCGAGCGCGCTCTCCGACGCCACGACCGGCTCGATGTTGTACTGGGTGAGGAACTTGAGCTCGTCGATCGCGTAGATGTTCGATGGGTCCGCCATCGCGACGATCAGCGTCGGGCCCGACCGCCGCACCGGGATCACCTGGTGCTTCTCGCAGATCTCGCGCGGCACCAGCTTGAGCACCGCCGCCTCGATCTCGATCTCGCTGAGGTTGATCGACGGCAAGCTGTACTGCTTGGCGACGAACTGCGTCAGCTCCTGGTCCTTGACGTAGCCGAGCCGCGACAGCGTCGCGCCGAGCCGTTTGCCGGTCCGCTTGGCCTCCTCTTGCGCCTGCTGTAGCTGCTGGAGCGAGAGCATCTTCTCGCGTACCAGCAGCTCTCCGATCCGGCTCATTGCGGCGGTGTCTCCTGAAAAGCCTACGGTTTTCACAGGCTACCGCGACGCTCTTGGAGACGTCAAACCCCGCAGCCCCGGGGTTACCCGACGCCCACCGACGTGTAGGTGCCGGGCAGGGTCAGAGCGGTCCTGGAAGATGCCGCCGTCCAGCCCGAGCAGTTGCCCGCGCCGGCACCGCGCGGAACGCGGACGACTGGACAGACAGGACCGACGATGAGCGACGCGAGCTACGCAGAAGCCAAGGAGATTGCGCTGGCCCGGATCGAGCTACGCGAGAGCTTCCGCCTCGGCGACCGGGCGGCCGCGGACGCGGCGCTCGCCCGGCTGGTCAGGGTCGCGCGCGACGACGACGAGCTGGCGGCCGAGGTCCGGCGCTGGAAGATCAAGCTCGGCGCCGCCTGAGCTCGGTGGCCGCGGGCGCGGGACCGCGGCTACGAAGATCCTGGAGGCGGTCGCCTCGGTGAAACTTGCAGGCCGTCCGGCTTGGAGATTCCCGGCACTTGCGCCATAAAGCCCGCGCCATGGCAGTGCCTCGTCGCCCCGGTCGCCGCCCCGCCCACGGCCTGCCGATCGTCCGCAAGAACACCGTCCGGCTGCCGGGTGACGTCGCCCACCGGATCCGGGCCGGGCACCCGTGGGTCTACCGGGAGGCGCTCGCGCCGCGGCTGCTGGTCGCCGAGCCCGGCACCGTGATCGACTGCGTCGACGAGGACGGCGAGTTCGTCGGCCGCGGGCTGTACGACGGCGACAGCGCGATCGCGCTCCGCGTGTTCGTCCGCAAGCCCGACGTCGCGATCGACCGCCGGCTGATCGGCGAGCGGGTGCGCGCGGCGGTCGCGCTGCGCCGCAGGCTGCTCGATCTCGATCGGCTGGCTGCGACCCGGATGATCAACGCCGAGTCCGACGGTCTGCCCGGCATCGTGGTCGAGCGCTACGGCGCCTACCTGGTGACCCAGCTGTTCACCGGCGCGGTCGGCGGGCTGCGCGACGACCTGTACGACGCGCTGGAGGCCGAGCTCGCCCCCAGGGCGATCTACGAGCAGCGCCGGTACAAGCCGCTCGGCGGCGAGGCGCCCCGCCAGGCCGCCGCCGAGCTGGTGCGCGGCAGCGCGGCGCCGGTCGAGATCGAGGTCAAGGAGGATGATCTGACCTTCATCGTCGATGTCACCGCGCCGCTGTCGACCGGGCTGTTCGCCGACCTGCGCGAGGGCCGCCGCGCGGTCCGCCACTGGGCGGCGGGCCGCCGGGTGCTCAACCTGTTCTCGTACACCGGCGCGATCTCCGTGTACGCGCAGGCCGGGGGCGCGACCGAGGTCTGCGCGGTCGATGTCGCGGCCAAGGCCCACGCCCGGGCGCGCCGCAACTTCGCGGCGTCGGGGTTCGACCCCGAGAAGCCGGAGCACATCGTCGGCGATGCGTTCAAGGTGCTGGCGCGGTTCGTCGAGCGCCGCCGGGCGTTCGACCTGGTCGTGCTCGATCCACCGGCGTTCGCGAGCGCCGCGGCGCGCGGCGGCAAGCCGTGGAGCGCCGTGCGCGACTTCGCCGAGCTGGTCACCGCGAGCCTGGAGGTGCTGGTGCCCGGCGGCCTGCTGATCGCGGCGTCGTCGACCCACAAGATGAGCGCCGCCGAGTTCGAGCTCGCGCTGGCCGACGGCGCGATGCGCGCCGGCACCCGGCTGCAGATCGTCGATCGCCGCTCGTTGCCGCCCGACTTCCCGGCGGTGCCGGGGTTCCCCGAGGCGAGCTACCTCAAGTTCGCGGTCGCGGTCCGCGGGTAGTGCCGGCTACGGCCGCCGGCGGCGCAGCGCGGCCACCGGCACCTGCGGCAGGATGACCCGCGCCGGCGGATCGGGCGTCCCGCAAGGGGGCCCCTCGCCGCAAGGAGATTCCGATCCTTGCTTCGCTGCGGACCGGAATCGATCGATCCGGCTCGGGGCCGGCTGCAGGGTGTCGATCTCGTAGCGCGCGGCCTCGAGCTCGGGCTCGCCGAGCGCGCCGCGCACGCCGCCCGCCAGCGTCGCGCACGCCATCGCGAGCGGCGGCAGCGCGATGCCCGGATCGACGAGCTGCTCGGCGACCAGCTCGACGATCCGCGCGATCGCGAGCGCGAGCGGCGAACCGACCGCGCGCAGCGCCTCGATCAGATCGTCGACCACCCCGGGGTCGATCTCGGGCGCGCGCTGCACCAGCTCGGTGATCCGCTGCTCGATCCGGTCGAGCGCGGCGGCCATCGCCCCGGTCACGGGCGTCGCAGAGGTCGCGGACATCACGGATCCCCGGGGTCGTCGTCGACCTCGTCGATCCCCGCCAGCTGCTCGGCGCTGCGCTGCTTCAGGAACTCCAGGAACGCGATCGCGGTCGGCAGCTCGATCGCCGGGATCGTCTCGATCAGATCGCGCGCGTTGCGCCGCAGCGCCTCGCCGGGCGCCTCGCTGCCGTGCACGACCGGGCGGCCGACGGCGGGCAGCTCCTGCGGCGCCTCCACCGAGCCCCACGGCGGGTCATTGCTCGCCGTGATCTCGTGCTGCTCCAGCCACTGCTGGATGTGCCAGTGCAGCAGGTCGGCGCGGTACGAGAACCAGCGCTCGCGCTCGGCGGGGTACGCGAGCAGGACGTCCTTGAACCGCCGGAACGCGCCCTTGCCGTCGATCGAGATGATCAGCCGCTCGCGCAGCGGCTCGTCGACCACCGAGCCCACGAACTTCTCCATCCAGCGGTACTGCTCGCGCGATGACGCCGGGTCTATCCGTATGAAATTACGGATGTTCTCGGAAATGTTCTGGCGGTTGATCGCCGCCTCGGGGTCGCCGGTCGTGATCGTCAGCACCCGGCCCGTGGTCAGGTCGAGGTAGCTGTCGGTGTCCGGCGAATTGCGCTCGACCGCAATCTCCAGGGCATCCCAGTCGAGCTCGACGCGGATTGGCCCCCGCGTCGCAGGGAGAGGTGGTCGTAACGGCATAATCTAAAGCGGAACGCCTACTTGCCGGTAGGACATCCCGCCGCGCTAGGGTAGTAGCTCAGCAAGACTATGGCAAGCCTGCCCTTGACAGCGGTTGGCAAGCGAGTAAAGTCCGCGGTCCATGGCTCGCGTGACCGTCGAAGATTGTCTCGACAAGGTTCCCAACCGGTTCGCGCTGGTCGTCCTCGCTGCGGAGCGAGCGCGCCAGCTCGCGCGTGGCGCGACCCCGGGAGTCGATTGTGACAACAAGCCGGCCGTGACTGCGCTGCGCGAGATCGCCGCCGGGCTGGTGACGTTCCGTGAAGACGTTCGCAACACGGTGACCGAGTTCATCGTCGAGCGCCGCAAAGCCGGCTTCATGTGAGACGGTCGATCAGACCCCGGGTCGCCGAAAAATTGCCGGCGCTGACCGCGCCACCCAAGATGGCCGCGTGTCGGCCCGTGAATCCGATCTGCGCCGCGCGCTCGGCCCCGGGGAGCTGGTGCGCCTGGCGTATCGCCTCGGTCACCAGGCCGCCAGCGGCGTCCTGACGCTCGCCGGGTGCGGCGCGGCCGGCGCGCGGCCCGACGTCCTGGCGCTCCGGCGAGGCGCCGCGGTGTGCGGAGGCGGCGAGCCCGGCAAGCGCGCGCTGATGACCCGGCTCGCGCGCGCCGCCGC
>JBGQCL010000379.1:0-11584 GCA_041495365.1 Kofleriaceae bacterium
TCGACGCGCTCGGCTTCACCACGAGGTGGGTCGATGGCGCGGCGTTCGGACGCGCCGGGCACCTGGTCGCCGAGCACCGCGCCGCCGGGCCGCACCTGCTGCTGATCGGCCACCTCGACACCGTGTTCGAGCCGGCGAGCCCGTTCCAGCGCTTCGAGCGCGTGAGCGACACCGCGGCGCGTGGCCCCGGTGTGATCGACATGAAGGGCGGCGACGTCATCATCGTGCACGCGCTGCGGGCGCTGGGGGCGGTGCGCGCGCTCGACCGGATGGCGATCACCGTCGTGATGACCGGCGACGAGGAGCACCCCGGCGAGCCGCTGGCGGAGGCCCGGCGCGCGCTGATCGACGCGGCCGCCGGCGCCGCCGCGGCGATCGGCTTCGAGGACGGCGCCGGCGATCCCAGGCTCGCCAACATCGCGCGGCGCGGCGCGGCGGCGTGGACCCTGCGCTCGACCGGCACGCCCGCCCACTCGTCGCAGATCTTCCGCGACGACGTCGGACCGGGCGCGATCTTCGAGGCCGCGCGCGTGCTCGAGGCGTTCCGCATCCGGCTCGCCGGGCAGCCGTACCTGACGTTCAACCCCGGCGTCGTGCTCGGCGGCGGCGCGGTGACGCTCGACGCACCGCACAACCAGGGCAGCGCGGCCGGCAAGCTCAACATCGTCTCCAGGGACGTCGTGGTCCAGGGCGACCTCCGCACGCTGTCGCCCGGGCAGCTGGCCCAGGTCCAGGGCACGATGCGCGAGATCGTCGCGCAGCCGCTGCCGCACACGACCTCGGCGATCGAGTTCGACGTCGGCTATCCGCCGATGGCGCCGACCGACGGCAATCGCCAGCTGCTCGCGCTCTACGACGCGGTCAGCCGCGACCTCGGCCTCGGGCCGGTGACCGCGGTGGACCCGCTCAAGACCGGCGCGGCGGACGTCTCGTTCGTCGCCGCACGGGTCCCGATGGCGCTCGACGGCATCGGCCTGTCCGGCGCCGACGATCACACCGACAAGGAGACCGCGGATCTGCGCATGCTGCCCGCGCAGACCAAGCGCGCCGCGGTCCTGGTCTATCGATTGAACCGGCGCCTGAGCAAGCGATGATCCCGGCGGCCCGTAGCCGCGGCCCTGGCCTCGGCGACTACTCGTCGTCGCGGTCGTCGCCGTCGCCGTCGCCGTCCGGGCGGGCGATCCCCGAGACGGTGAACGGCGCCGTGCTGGTCGCGAAGTCGGCGTTGACCACGAGGAAGCGCTCGCGGTCGCGGGCCACCGTCGACGGGCCGCGCAGCGTGGCGTCGGTGAGGTGGCCGACCACGGTGCCGCGCGACGCGCCGCGGTCGAGGTCGACGAACGTCAGCTGCGCCGGCGAGCCCTGGACCACGACCAGCCGGCCGCGGTCGAGCAGCATGCCGTCGCCGCCGACCAGCGGATCGACGGCGATCTGCTGGATCCGCCGGCCGCCGCGCTCGAGGTCGATGCGGAACAGCGCGCCGTTGACGCTCTGGACCGCGATCAGGCTGCGCTCGCCGAGCGGCACGATGCCGTTGAGGTTGAACTGGCCGGCCACGTACTGGATCTCGGGCGCGACCGAGATCGCCTCCGGCGTGCCGCTGCCGGCGCGCACCTGGCCGGCGGTGACGTGCCACAGCGTGGGCCGGAACGAGTCGGTGACGAACACGTCGCCGCCGGGCGTGATCGCCAGGTCGTTGAGGAAGCCGCCGGCGCCGGTGGCGAACGCGGCGAGCTGCCGGCGCGACGCGAGGTCGTAGACCGTGATGGCGCCGGTGGTGCCGCCGGCGACGTACAGCCGGCCGCGCGCGACCTTGAGCCCGACCGCCGACTTGCCGGCGACCCCGGGGATGAACTCCTCGACGGTCGCGCTGCCGAGCGCGCCGCGGTAGATCGTTCCGTCGCCGGTGGCGCCGACGAAGAACGCGCCGCTGCGCGGGTCGGCGGCGACGCCCTCCGGGTTGCCGTGGGTCGACGGCGTCAGCGTGAAGGCCCGGGTCGCCGCCGAGCTGTCGGCCGGGTCGGCGATCGCCACCGAGCCGAGGGCCAGGGCGGCAGCGGCCGCGCCGAGCAGGGCAAAGCTTCGCGTCAGGTGCTTGCTCGATGTCATGATGTACTCCGGATTCGAGGTCCAGTCGCAGCGCGATTCGCCGCGACTATAGGCAGCGATCCGGATCTGGCAATGATGAGATCGGGAGATAGCTGGATCGCCAGATGCACATCACTCGTGTCGGCGCCATTCCTGATCTCGAACACGTACGCCCGTGTACACAACAGGCACGAGCCGAAATATCTATGTCAGCTGCCCCACTCGCCCCAGCGTCAGCGCGGCGGGAGCGGCGCGGGCATCCCCGCCATCTCGGTAGGTGGATAGTAATAGCGATCACCGAGCGCCTGGACGGCCTGCCAGAACTCCGGGGTCGACGCCAGCTGACCGGTCAGGGCCGGGTCCGACAGCACGATCTTCTGGCGCAGGATCCGCCAGCTCTCGGGCTGGAGCCGGGCCGCCGCCTCGAGCGCGCGCTGGCCGGCCTCGCGCTCGCCGCGCTGCGCGAGCCACACGCCGAGCCGGAACTGCGCCGAGGCCAGCGACGCGTCGGGGTCGACCCCGCGCATCCGGCGGCGGACCTCGTCGGGCGGCAACGCGTGCGGGCTGGCCGCGCCGCGCTCGATCCAGTCGCACAGCGCGTCGACGTAGACCTGGCGCCGGAGCCGGCCGTCGGCCGCGCGGTCCCTGGGCACCTCGCGGGTCTGCAGGTTCATCGAGCGGAACGCGTCGGTGGCCCCCGGCGACTCCGGCGGCCGCACGATCGCGCCCTGCTCGTCGATCCACACCGCGGTCGGCACGTTGACGATGCCGAGCAGCTCGCCAAGCAGGTGGCGCTCGTCGATCAGGCACGGATAGGCCGGCACCGCCGCCTGCTCGGCGAACGCCTTGTTCCAGCCCATGAAAGCGTACATCGGCCCGGACAGCTGCGCCGGCCGGATGAAGTCGCGGACGGCCGCCGGCCCGCCGCTGTCGAACGCGACCGCGACGACCACGAAGCCGCGGTCGGCGTACTGCGCGTAGATGCCCTGCCAGACCGGCAGGTCGAACCGGCACCCTCACCAGGACGACCAGCAGTACAAAAGCACCTTCTTTCCGCGGTAGTCGGACAGCGCGTGCAGCGCGCCGTCGAGATCGGGCAGCCGGACCTCGGGAGCCATCACCGGCCCGGCGCCGGCCGCCGCGCCGCGATCCGCCGCCGGGCCGAACGACCAGACCCCGCGGTCCTCGTCGCGCGCGATCGCGTGCCCGAGGTGCGCGGCGAACGCGGCGAAGTCGAGCCGCCCGGCAGAGCCGGCGGGGTCCCCACCCCCCATCTCGCTGCGCTCGAACCAGTCCGCCTTGCGCGCCGCGGGCACCGGCACGCAGGCCTCGCCCCGGCACAGCCCCTCGGGCTTCGCCGTCCACCCGGTCGAGCGCTCCAGCTCGTCGAGCGGGACCCAGAGCCGGTCGCGATCCGCCGATGCGCCGGCCAGCTCGGTCTCCAGCGCGCCGTAGAGCAGGGTCTGTGGCATGCGCATCCGTACCGTGGGCGCGCGCCGAGTTCAAGATCCTCGATCGGGCGCGACGGGCGCGCATCGCGTCGCCGCGCCGCGGATCACGGCCCGAGCAGCAGCACGGCGTCGCCGGTGAACGGTGGCGTGAAGGTGCGCTGTCCCGCGGCGAGCGTCATCACGCCGGCGTCGGTCTTCTCCGCGGTCGCCGGGTTGAACCACTCGGCGTGGTAGCTGCCCGCGGTGACCTTCAGCTGGAAGCTGCCCGACGTCGGCTGATAGACCAGGTACTGATGACCGGGGTACGCCAGGCAATAGCCGGTGGAGCACAGCGAGGACGACGGCACCGCGTGCTCCAGGTCGAGCTTGCTCGCGTACAGCGCGGTGTAGCCGAGCGCGCTGCGGATCGTCTTCCATTGCGGATCGAGCATCGAGCCGTTCGGGCCGCTCGGAGTGTTGCGCCCCTGCGCCCAGGTCTCCAGGTACGGGTCCATGAACACCGGCTGGGCGCCGAGGCAGAACGTCTGCCATACCCACTGGCGCTGCCCGAGGGGCCCGGCGGCCTGCAGCGGCGACCAGCCGTAGGAGTGGTCGGTGTCGTTGAGCACGACCTTGCGCCCGTCGCCGGGGGCGAGCTGCGTATTCGGCGAGATCCACTCGGCGTGGTTGTTCTTGTCGTAGAGGTCAGCGTCCGAGCCCGGGTAGGTGGAGGTCATGCCCACCGGGTGCTTCTTCGGCTTGGCGCTCTCGACCGACTTCACGAAGTCGACCATGTGGTACTGCCAGGCGATCGCCGCGGTCGAGTCGCCGGTCTCGTTGGCGATCTCGTACAGCACGTTGTCGAGATCGTTGACGGTGTCGATCACCTTGCGGACGTAGGCCTCCTGGCGCGCGGTGATCGCGGCGTTCGACAGCGACAGGAACTCGCCGGGCGTGGCCGCGACGCCGTTGACATTGTTCCCCGAGGCCATCGGGAATCCACCGGTGTCGATGTAGCCGTTGGTCAGATCCCAGCCGTCGAACAGCATGACCGACACGTAGATGCCGCGATCGCGCGCCGCGATCACCCGCGTGCGCATCCGGTCGAAGTACGTCTGGTCGAACTGGTCGAGATCGAACTGCGGCTTGCCGTCCGATGCCATCGCCGTGCCGCTGCGCGGCCATGGCCACGGCGTGAAGTACAGCGGGACATTGTCGGCGCTGTGCGGCTGCTCCCAGGTCCACAGCCGGAAGAAGTTGTGGCGGTACAGGACCAGGAAGTCGAGGAACCCTTTGTAGTCGAACATCAGCGGCGGATCGACCGCGGAGCGGTCCTTGAAGTTGGCCCAGGTATGCGAGCCGGTGAGATACACGGCGCCACTACCTGCGGTGAAGTAGCGCGGGTTGACCAGATCGACGCTCAGCGTCCCGCTCACCGGGCCGGCGTCGGATGGCGGCGGTGGCGGCGGCCCCCCATCGGGGTCGCCGGCGGCCCCGTCTCCCGGCGGCGGCGTGATCATCGTTCCGTGCGGCGCCGAGCAACCGCCGCACCCGACCACCCCGCCGCACGCGGCGGCACCCATCGCCGCCAGGGCCCACAGAGCGCGCATCTGCATCCTCGACATCTCCGCGCGAGTGTACCGCGAGTCACCCGACCGCGGCACGGTCCGCGGCGCGGGGCGATATGCCGGTCGAGCCGAGGCCGAGTGGTTGCGATCACGGCGCGGCCTCGGCTAGCGTGGGTTGGTGCAATGGCGCCGACTGGGTAGATGGGCCAAGCGGATCGCGCTCGTGGTGGCCGGGGTCATCGTCGTCGCGGCGGTGCTCGGGTTCGCGTTCGACGCGACCCGCTGGCGGCTGTTCCTGATCGGGAAGAAGCTGCGCGGCGAGGTCAAGGAGGTGTCGTGGGGCGAGATGCTGCGGATGATCGGCCCGAGCAGCCGCTACTACCTGCGTCCGATCGTCTCCGAGGGCCGCAGCGTGAACAGCGCGATCCAGAACCCGTTCACCTCCACCGTCGACCGCGACGAGGGCGCCAAGATCTTCCGCGCGCGGTGCTCGCCGTGCCACGGCCAGGACGGCATCGGCGATCGCGCGCCGCCGCTCAACCGCCCGGCCTACATCCACGGCAACGCCGACTGGGTGGTGTACCGGATCATCGAGCGCGGGATCGCCGAGACCGGCATGCCGCGGTCCGGTCTCGACGAGCAGCCGATCTGGCAGGTCATCGCGTACCTGCGATCGCGCCAGGTCGAGACCGTGGGCGCCGCGCACCCCGAGCTCGCCGTCCACCTCCAGGTCGGCGTCGGCAACGCCGACCTGATCGCCGCGCCGGGCCACCCCGACGAGTGGCTGACCCACGCGCGCACGCTCGACGGCTGGCGCTACAGCCCGCTCACCGAGCTCACGGCCGCCAGCGTCGGCCAGCTCCGGCTGCGCTGGGTCCACCAGCTCGCGACCAACGATCCGATCGTCGAGGCCACGCCGCTGGTCACCGCGGGCGCGATGTTCATGTCCGTGCCGCCGGCCGGCGTCGTGGCGCTCGATATGAAGACCGGCAACGCGATCTGGCACTACGGCCGCGATCTGCCGCTCAACATGTCGCTGTGCTGCGGCCGGGTCAACCGCGGCGTCGCGCTGCTCGGCAGCACGGTGTTCCTCGGCACGCTGGACGCCCACCTGGTCGCGCTCGACGCCGCCACCGGGGCGCAGCGCTGGGAGACCAGGGTCGCCGACGCGGCCGACGGCTACTCGATCACGGTCGCGCCGCTCGCGGTCGCCGACCTCGTGATCGTCGGCGTGTCGGGCGGCGAGTTCGGCGTCCGCGGCTTCCTCGCGGCCTACGCCGCCGACACCGGCAAGCAGGTCTGGCGGTTCGACACCATCCCCGGGCCGGGCGAGCCGGGGCACGACACCTGGAAAGCCGACTCGTGGAAGACCGGCGGCGGGCCGACCTGGGTCACCGGCGCCTACGACCCCGAGCTCGATCTGATCTACTGGGGCGTCGGCAACCCATCGCCGATCTACTCGGGCCGCGACCGCGACGGCGACAACCTCTACACCAACAGCGTCATCGCCCTGGCGCGCAGGACCGGCAAGCTCGCCTGGCACTTCCAGTTCAGCCCGCACGACGAGCACGACTGGGACTCCAACCAGACCCCGATCCTCGCCGACCTCGCGCTGCCCGCCGGCAAGCGCCGCGCGATCGGCTGGGCCAACCGCAACGGGTTCTACTACCTGCTCGATCGCGCCACCGGCGAGTTCCTGCTCGGCAAGCCGTTCGTCAAGCAGACCTGGGCCAAGGGCCTCGACCCGCACGGCCGCCCGATCCTCGCCGACGGCGGCCGGCCGACCCGCAAGGGCGCGCTGGTCTACCCCGGCGTCGCCGGCGGCACCAACTGGCAGTCGCCAGCGTACCACCCGGGGCTCGGCCTGGTCTTCGTCCCCGCCACCGAGGGCAGCTCGATCTTCACCAACTCCCCGCCCGAGAACCACCAGCCGGGCGCGCTGTTCGTCGCCAGCGGCGCCACGACCGAGGAGCTCGAGCCGGTGGTCAAGGCGATCGACCTGGCGACCGGCGACCCGCGCTGGGAATACCGGCCACCGCCCGCGCCGGGACTCGGCATCACGCGCAGCGGCCTGCTCGCCACCGGCGGCGACCTGGTGTTCGGCGCCTGCGAGGGCCAGCTGTTCGCGCTCGACGCGAAGACCGGCAGCGAGCTGTGGCGGGTCAACCTCGGCGGCATGACGGCCGCCCCGCCGATCTCGGTCACCGTCGACGGCCACCAGGCGATCGCGATCGCCGCCGGCCGCGCCGTGTTCCTGTTCGGGCTGTGACGGGCAGCCGTGTCCGTGGGGTCAAGCGGCCCTGCGGTAGTCGAGTCCGAGCACGCCCGTGACCTCGACGGCGCACACTCGAGCTAGCGACGAGTAGGTTCAAATCGCCGGCGCGATTTCTACGCTTAACAACCGGAAATCATTAAGATTTCTTCTCATCTAGAGGTCTTGAATCTACCTCACGGTGAGGGGCCCTGGCGCTACCTACGCCAAACCGCCGCTACGATTTGCCCTTGGATTCCCTGGAAGGAACTACGTTTCTCAGGTGATTCGTCGCTCGGCTGCTCCGATGTGTCCGCCCTTCGCTATGATGAAAACCCATGAAGGGACGCTGCCGCCTCTTGCGCAAGTCCTTCTTCCCGCTGGAGATCGGCCTGGACCTGGTCGAGGCGCCATGTGAGCAAGGCGTGCAAAGGCCCATCGCCCTCACGTTGAAGCATCGCCTTCGCTTCGGCAACCGCGGAGGTCCATTTTGAGCTGACCTCACCGACACGACCAGACCATACGCCGCTTCGATGGTGAAAGAGCTGCCAGTAGACTTGGACACGATCATCACGCGGCAGCTGAGCGACCGCGTCGCAGGCTGCCTCTGCAAGGGCACGCCATGCACCGCTTCCTGCCGGGTACAGACTCGCATATTCCGACCAATGCGCGATCTCGTCGAGGCCTTCACCGCGACCGGCGAGTGCACTCAGCCGCGAAACCACCAACTGCGGTACGACTGAACCTTCCGGGTCTAGTTCCACAACGAGCTCAGACAATCCATAGGGCCTGACCCTGTTGAGGGCCGCAAAGTGCAGAAGGCCTTCGATTGCGGGTCGGTCACCGCTGCTCGCAGGCGCGGTGAATGCGAGAAACAATCGATCGTGTGACACGGGCCAGAACCCATTCGGGTTGGCGATCCCGGCCTTGACGAACCGCTCGTGGCGCTCCTGAACGAGCGCGCAAAACCAGCTCGCTGAGTGCTTGGGATGGTAGACACCAACAGTCTCAAGATCATCAACGAACGAACTGCTAAATGAGTTGACGTCGGGAACGCGCGCAATGAGTCCAAGAAGCCACTCGAAGTCCTCTGCCGTAAGGGCAGGACGTTTTGCGTTTTCCTCGACAATGTATCGCGAGTGAAAACCTGCCCAGAACCAAACGATCATCTCGTGCAGAGCTTCGGGTGGAACGGTGTTAGCCTCCTCATCGACAAGCCCACGCGTGCTTGCCGCGTTCGCAGCAAAAGCAAGTCCAAGAAGACGCCAACGAGCATCCCCGCTGAAGAGTGAAAAGTTCGCGATCAAGAATTCCCTGTCGGCGGTGGATAGGTTGGCCAACACCAAGACGCTCCCGTTGAGATACACGTGCTCTATGAGGATACGAGACGAAAAAGCCGCAGCCCATTCATCGAGTACAGCTCGCAGCTTGCCAATGTCGCCCGTTCGTCGAATCACGCCCAAATGGGCACTTACGATCGAGGCAGCCGTTTCAAACATGGAAGTACGTTCTGGCGCGACAGATGCGATAAACGCACGAACGTGAGCCGGAAGCTCCTCTGTCTCTCCAAGCTTGGTCGCAAGCGCTTCAATCTTCCGCATTCGCCACTCCTCACCACTCTCCTCGACAAGGCGAAGCGCAGACTCAAAGAACGAGTGAACATTCTTCGATGAGTCTTTTAGGATGTCCGCGGCCATTGCGCTACGAGCCTTCTCGTGATCATTCGCGTCAAGTTCATCAAAAAGTAGCGCAAAGTATGGACCAAACTCTGGCCGGGACGTGAACAGCTGTTCGTTGGCCGAGGCCACCTCCTTGCGCGCGGCGTCACCGTCATAGGTCGCGTGCCAGTGCCAGACCTTTCGCGCGGCAAACCACTCGCGCCCCGACAGCCTTCGCGAGGTCAATAACTCGTTACAAGCCCGCAGACATACAAGTAGCTGTTCCGTCCATGACGAGCTCCCTTCCATCATCGCGCGCATCAATCCCTCATGATACACTCCAAAAAGCTCCCACAGGAGTAGCGCATTCGCCTCAACGCGTGGCTGTCTGAGCCCGTCACGGATTTGATCAGCGAGCGCCGTGATTTCCTGACCCACAGAGGAACGCGGATTCACGACGTAGTGTCCCCAAAAAAATTTGTCGGCGTTGGTCCAATTGTACTGCACGACCACCGTGACCAGCGAAGCGATGACTGCCGCGGCTGGAACGCGGCCAACCAAAGCGGATCCGCGCAACTCGACGACAACGCGACGCGCCACTTCGCAGAGCACGGTGCGAAATTCTGGCGCGAACCGCTCCGAGATGAGGCGGGGGATCAACTCGACAGCTCGCTTTCCGTCGTTCCCGACCCGCCCGGATTCCGGGGCCGATTCGAGGCTAGCCAGCGCGAGCAATTCTTCGACGATTTCTTTGCACTCGGACTCATTTCGCGCGTATTGGCACCCGACGAATAGTGCCCACGGAAGCGACTGCAGAACTTCCGCTCGAGAACGAGTGATCACCCCCCATGACTCCGCTCTGACTTGATCGGGGACGGGCGTGATGCGGAGCGTTCGTGCGGCATGCACGAAGGAGGGAAGCAATGCCGGCGCCGCCATCGAAGCGAGTGACAGAGCCTCCAGTTGCGCTCCAGCATCCCTCGCGGACCGTGCTGCCCTCTCCACTGAGTCCGCCAACATGTCCAATACCGGCAACCGGCGTCCGAGGATCTCGTTGACTCGGCCCAACGCGGAGAGTACACGCTGAAGAACCACACGAGCGAGCGATTCATGATTTGTGGCGAGGTGCTCAACGAGCGCGTTGCCATCGCGCGATGTGCTGTACATCTGGGCACCATCGTCATGGCTCAGCCAAGACGTGATCAAGTAGTCGCGCACGACTGCGGGCCTCACCTCTACCATACGACCCTTCACACCATAGACGACGACAAGGTTCCTTCGCTTGAGATCCTCGATCGCAGCGTCGAGTTTGTCGATCGTGAGCTTCACCCGGTCGCATAGGTATTCGACCAGAGGCAGAGCTTCGCGATTTAGAGGTTGCAACAGCGCAAGCCAACGAAGAACTTGAAGTTGCCTGTCGTGGCCTTCTGGTTCGCTAGGCAGGGATTCGAGCACATATCGCTCCGCGAGACGCCACCTATCCTTCGGCAGATCGCGCAGGTCGGCGCCCTCGAGAATGATCCGAGACGCCAAGAGGAGCCACACGGGCACGCCTTGCGACATGCGCGCAACCCATGAGACCGCTTCCTCTGGGGCATTCTCATCTCGAGTCTGTAGCGCCTTCATGGCGAGCGCTGTGGCATCTGGTAATGAAAGTGCGCCTAGGTGTCTAAGCGGAGCGATGAACCGATTGCGGCTCGCTCCTGCAACCGCGTCGGCAATGCTGCCGTCCGCGGAACGAAGCCCGATGATGGCGATCCAACGGCATTCCGGTTCGGAGAGCTCATCTGCGATCCATCGAATCACCGACGCGTTGGCCGGATCATCGATGATGAACAGGTACCGCTCGGACCCGGAAACATCCTTGTGCCAATCGCGTTGAAGTTCGAGCGATACCGACGCGCAGTAGACGTTCTCGACGAGGCCTTCCTGCAATGCCCGCTTCCCAACCTCGGCGAGGAACCTTGTCTTTCCGACGCCACCAGAGCCCACGATGGGAACGACGCGGAACGAAGCGTCACGGAATTGCAGCAGCACCTCGGCGACCACTGCATCCCGCCCAACCATAGGGAGGTTCCAACCGATGGGCACGATGTCCTTGGCGGCCTCGCGCTTGATAAATGTATCGAGGGACAGAAAACCGGGTGGAACCGCACTGGCCACAGTAGTGACTGGATCGGCGCTCCTCGTCTCAAGTACGGTCGGTGGAGTTTCAGGGGAATCAGTCGAAGGCGTGCTGCGGAGCGCTAAGCGGTAACGGATGCGTGTGATCGGCTCCCCGACAGGCTTCAACTCCACATCAGCGATGGCGGTTAGTTGGGTGGGGTCGATCTCACATACATCGAACCGAACTACGAAGTCGAGATGCCTGCTCAATGGGTTGACGCATAGCTCGAAGACGCTGCTTACAAGCTGCCGGCGCCGGACCGTGGGCACAGAGAGGATGTCAGATGGGTGCGGATCCTTTGCATCGGCGGAAAGTTGATCGATTTCGCGAAGTTGGTTTCGGAGTCGCTATCCGGATCGACCGCGAGCGGGTAGCGTCAGCGGCCTGATGCCCACTGCGCGCGCCACGACGATCGCCAACGA
>JBGQCL010000380.1:0-11525 GCA_041495365.1 Kofleriaceae bacterium
CGCGATTCAGCTGCTCTTGGCGAACATCAACGCCCGAAACCTCACGTTGCCAGGTGACGCTCGGCGTCGCCCGCTTCACTTCGGACTCCACATTCTGTGACCGTCCCCAGCGGAACTCTGGAGCTCGCTCGTCTTGATGGCGCGACAGGTCTCCGTCGACGAGAGTCGGCGGCCCCATTGAAGGCACAGCGAGGCGCGCTTGCCCTCGGCCTGAGAGCCGGGTCTCCGTCGACGAGAGTCGGCGGCCCCATTGAAGGCATTGGCGCGCTGAGGCGTCGGAGCAGGTCCTCCTGTCTCCGTCGACGAGAGTCGGCGGCCCCATTGAAGGCACAAGATGGGGCCTGAGGCCGAGAAGATGCTCGGACGTCTCCGTCGACGAGAGTCGGCGGCCCCATTGAAGGACGAGCCCTGGGCCGCACCCGGCCAGCGGCCTTCTCGGGTCTCCGTCGACGAGAGTCGGCGGCCCCATTGAAGGTGGGCGCCCGTGACCTGGCCGGCCTGCGCCTGCCACTGTCTCCGTCGACGAGAGTCGGCGGCCCCATTGAAGGTCGTGTAGTACGGCTGTCTAAACTGATTCAGACGCTCAGTCTCCGTCGACGAGAGTCGGCGGCCCCATTGAAGGTGCAGCCTTCTTCGTGTTTCCTGCCGCCTCATAAGCAAGTCTCCGTCGACGAGAGTCGGCGGCCCCATTGAAGGTGCCAGGCCGGACCCTGCCGGCGCTACCACCGGCTCGTGTCTCCGTCGACGAGAGTCGGCGGCCCCATTGAAGGATCCACAAGCGCAAGGCGGGCCAGAATAACGGCCAGGGAGTCTCCGTCGACGAGAGTCGGCGGCCCCATTGAAGGACCATCGGCGTCTTCGAGGGCGAGCGCTGGCTGGTGGTCTCCGTCGACGAGAGTCGGCGGCCCCATTGAAGGGTTCTTTCTGGTCGACGATCCGACGCTGATACACGCGTCTCCGTCGACGAGAGTCGGCGGCCCCATTGAAGGACGGTGTTCTGCAGCGTGACGATCGCGCCCTTGTGGCTGTCTCCGTCGACGAGAGTCGGCGGCCCCATTGAAGGACCGCCACGAGGCAGGCGGGAAGGTGAGGTGGGCGCCGGGTCTCCGTCGACGAGAGTCGGCGGCCCCATTGAAGGCCGAAGGGCCTCAGCCACACCTTGCGTCTCGCCCTGTCTCCGTCGACGAGAGTCGGCGGCCCCATTGAAGGCGGAGCCGCGTCGGCTCCAAGCTCGCTGGTGATCCGACGTCTCCGTCGACGAGAGTCGGCGGCCCCGTCGCGTCTCCGTCGACGAGAGTCGGCGGCCCCATTGAAGCGTGATCGACGCGTCGCCATGCTTGGTCGGATCGATCGTCTCCGTCGACGAGAGTCGGCGGCCCCATTGAAGCGTGGGTCCATAGACTCGTTCTCCGTTGACGTGCGGGTCTCCGTCGACGAGAGTCGGCGGCCCCATTGAAGCTCCTTGCCGGCTTGGCCTCGCACACGTCCGGCCTCGCGTCTCCGTCGACGAGAGTCGGCGGCCCCATTGAAGCGACACGCTGGCGAAGGATCCCGCCGTGCTGCTGGTCGTCTCCGTCGACGAGAGTCGGCGGCCCCATTGAAGCTGCACCTGGTCGTGCGCCAGGAGCCGGGCGTGCCGCTCGTCTCCGTCGACGAGAGTCGGCGGCCCCATTGAAGCTCGTCGGCGTCTCCCTGGCTCAGGCGATCCGTGTGGGTCTCCGTCGACGAGAGTCGGCGGCCCCATTGAAGCGACACCACCGGAGTCGGCAGTACCGGAGCCGGCGGGTCTCCGTCGACGAGAGTCGGCGGCCCCATTGAAGCGGCTCGGACCTGGCGCTCGACAACACCTCGGTGGAGTCTCCGTCGACGAGAGTCGGCGGCCCCATTGAAGCTCCCGGGGAGCCGACGAGAGTCGGCGGCCCCATTGAAGCAGACCCTGCTTTCGGCTTTCGTTTCGCCATCTGATCGAGTCTCCGTCGACGAGAGTCGGCGGCCCCATTGAAGCGTTGGGGGCGGGGGTCAGGCCCGGGCCCGTTCGTCCTGTCTCCGTCGACGAGAGTCGGCGGCCCCATTGAAGCACCTGTTGTGTGTTGCGTTGAGCGACTGGCGCAGGTCTCCGTCGACGAGAGTCGGCGGCCCCCACGACGAAACTCAGGAAGACCAAGAACCGCATTCAACGAACCGAGGTCGATGGGGAGATGTAGATGTCGTTAATGGGAGAATCTAGTTGACGTCCTCCACCGCCCCAAACGGGGTGCCAACTCGACGAGATTCGGCACCTGCCATCATCGACGGCCAGCCTTCACGAGTAGCGTGTCGCGTTCCCGGGGGGCTACGACGGTGACTGCGGTGCTTGGTAAGGCTCTCCTCATGCGGACGAGTGAGGAGGAATTCTGGATGACAGCGGCACTATGCTGACCGCGGCAAGCTTCAAGGGGGCCTCCTGCACCCGTCCGCATGATTCAAGCGAAATCGAAAGGGGATCTACTCGCCCAAACGGGAGGCTTGCACAACTCTGATGGCTACGCTATGTCATGGACATGAAGGACGCCCTGTATGCGGACCGGGGCAAGAAGACGAAATGAAACAGCTCCCTCTCCTCCTCAGGTGCCCGACGTGTCAGGTGCCCGACGTGTCGTCGAATGGTCCCGCTCGCAAAATTTGGGATGCGGCGCAGGCGGTCACGTCACGGCACCAAAGCATTCTCCCCCGGAGATGTGAGACCTGCTGGAGGTGCTTGCCCGCCGGCACGATGCAGGCGAAGCCCTTGGCTCCGGGAGGCGCAAGTAGTTGCGACGCTCGGCACATCTGGCTTGCCGACGAGGCGCTCCGCTTGCACGTTGGCGGTTCTCTCACGCTGGTCGTGTGCAACCGCGTGACACGGGCGCAAGCAGTGCTCGAGACGGTTCGACAAGCGGCGTCCCCGAATGTTGCGGTCCGACTTGTGCGTTTCCGTTTCCGGCCGGCGGAGCGAAAGCGCATCCAGAGCGAATTACTCGCACCCGGATGGTCGGGCATCCTGGTCACGACGCAGGTCATCGAAGCCGGTGTCGACATCTCGGCCCGTGCGCTGTTCACCGAGATAGCGGGCGAGGCCGTTCGGGCGCGCCGCTGTCGGCGGCGTCGACCTCGTTGGTGGCGTCGAACGAGAACCATCGACGAACGCGTACAGGCTTCGCTGCGAGCGGGGGCTTCGTGCTCGGACTCAGTCACTGCCAGGGCATCTGCACGGAATCGGTCTAGGCGTGGGCAAGCGCGTCGAGCTTATCACGAGACGTCAAACTTGATCGTGTCGGGCCTTGGCCGTGATGGCCTGGTTCGCATAGTCTCGATATGATGAATTGGCAGGGCTTCGACCCGATGGGTGTCGCGCAGTGGGAAACCGAGCTCGTTTCCGCGCTGCCGAGTAATCTCGGGAGTAGCTGTGTTGTCGAGTGGGGCGAACTGCCCGAGGTGTCGGACAATCCGGAGCCGGACGACGCGCCGCTCGTACGGCCAATCCTGGCGCATACAACGATCGGGACCTTGCGGAGAGGGGTTTTCAAGACGTCCGATCCCGAGCGTTTCTGGCTCGACGTTGTGATCTGCCGGGAGGGCGATCACGATCGCCGCCAGCTGAAGAGTATCGTGGGGCTCGCGTCGTACTGCAGGGAGGAGTGATGGCGAGCGGAAAGCAGCAGGTGGATCGGGGGGAGGGAGGGGGGGGCACCGACTTCAAGAGCTTCTTCCGAATAGGAACTGATGGACACGATCCGTATCCATGGCAGGGGCGCGTCGCACGCGAAGGTCTGCCCGAGGTGCTCTCGGTCCCGACGGGCCTTGGCAAGACGGAAGGTGTCGCACTGGGATGGTCCTATCGGCGTTTGATCACGAACACGCGGGAAACACCGCGACATCTCGTGATCTGCTTGCCCATGCGCGTTCTCGTACGTCAGACCGAGGAGCGGTTGACTGGTGTCTTTCACAGGCTTGGGGAAGCGGGCTTTCCGAAGGTCGGTGTCCACTCCGTAATGGGAGGTAAGCCGCGCAAGGCACGCAAGGACGACGATGATGCTTGGCTCTCCCATCCGGAAAAGCCATGGGTTCTCATCGGCACGCAGGACCAACTGCTGTCGCGCGCGCTGAACCGGGGCTACGCCCTCAGCCCATTCGACTGGCCCTTGCATTTCGGCGCTCTCAACAATGATGCGCATTGGGTTCTTGACGAGGTGCAATTGATGGGGCCGGCCGTATGGACTTCCGCGCAGCTCGACTGGATGCGGCGCGTGCGCTTCGGAACCGTATTCCCATGCTCCACCACTTGGATGAGCGCGACAGTCGGTGCGAATTTTCTCGACACAAGAGACCGACGAGACGCGGGGCTTGTCGTTCCTCACCCGCTCCAGATCGATCAGGAGGACCGGGCGCATCCAGCCGCGAAGGTACGGCTCGAGGCGCGCAGGTCGATCGAGATGTTCCAACGCACGCCGCCTCCAGCAAAGAAGAGCAAAGAGACCAAGAAAAGCGCCGCAGCGGCAGCCACGAAGACGAGTAAGACAAAGAACCGTAGTGCCGTTGCGGTGGACCCAGAGGCAATCGCAGAAGCGGTCTCTGAGGCGCACGCTGCGGGGACACTCTCGCTGGTTGTCTGCAATACGGTGCGGGCGGCACAGCGGATCTTTTCCGCTTTACCGACGACCGTCCCGCGCAAACTCATCACGTCACGCTTCCGTCCGGACGATCGCGCCGAAGCGGAGGAGGCGCTCCAGCAGTTCGAAGAGGCTCGAAAGACAGCGAGCAGCAGCGGGCCGGTGCGGGGACCTGGTCTCATCTGTGTCAGCACCCAGGTCGTCGAGGCCGGGGTCGATATCTCTGCTCGAAGGCTGTGGTCTGAGATCGCCCCGTGGCCTTCGATCGTCCAAAGGCTCGGACGTCTCAATCGCGACGGGCTGGACAACGAAGCGGCCCGAGCTGTGTTCTTCGAGCCCCTCAATGACCCCGAAGGTTCGGACAAAGCCCGCGTTGGACCCTACGAGAGGGAGTCGATCGATATCGCCCGACAGCTCCTCGGTGCGTTGATTCCGATGTCACAGCAAATGCCCTCTGGTAGCGCAATCGCAGAACTCGAACGCGGCGAACTCGGCGAGCTCGTCATGAAGACGCTGGCCGCCCCCCGTGCACCGCTTCCCCGCGCCGTCGATGTCCACGGCCTCTTCGCTACGGAGCGTGATCTTTACAGTGGGTTCACCGACGTCAGCCCGTACGTCCGCAATGCCGACCCGAATGCCGACGTCAGCGTGTTCTGGCGCGAGTTCAAGACACCCCTGCACGAGGACGCGATGGAGGGGCCCGCGTTCGATGCGCGCGAGGCCTGCCCCGTCCCAGTGCATGCCCTACGTCATATGCTGGTCAAGGCACCCGCCTACGTCTGGGATCCCGACGCCCAAAAGTGGCTGAAAATCCGAGCGGAAGCGGTGCGGCCAGGCATGGTTGTGATGCTCGCCGGATCCAGCGGAGGCTATCGTCGCGATCTCGGTTGGACGGGCGAAGCGAGCGACCGCCTCGATGCGCTGGAGGTGCCCGGGCCGGGTACCGGCGCGTACGGTGATGACCCCAGAAGCCAGAGTACCGCCGGCTGGGTGCCGCTGCGGGCCCACTTGCTCGACGCCGAGCGCCAGGCGCAGGCGCTCGTGGAAGGGTTGGGGCTCCTGGAGTCCCTGGCGCATGCGGCGACGATGGCGGCCAGAGAGCACGACATAGGGAAGGCGCACCCGCAGTGGCATGCGAGTCTGGGAAAGCCCAGCCGCGACGCGACGCTGTGGGCGAAGTTTCCCGCACAAATCGACGTGGTGCTCAACCCGGGCGCGACCGAGCAATCTGTTCTCAACTGGCTCTCCACGCGCGAGAAAGAGCCCGAGATCCTCTCGCGGGGAGCGCGCATGAGGATTGCGCTCAAGGTCAAGCTCGCGACTGCCGAGCGCGCGGATTTTCAGGCTGCCTGCCAAGTGAGAGTGACCCAGGTGCAGCTTCGACCGGGCATGCGGCACGAAGCGGCCAGCGTGCTCGCGATGATGCACCGCTACGTGCGCGGTGAGTCCGATTTCCCGGCGCTCTCCATCTATCTCGTCGCTGCGCACCACGGCAAGGTGCGCACCCATCTCCGTGCCCGAAACCGTGACGGCGACGATGTGTGCGGTGTCCCCCGCAACTCGGCGCCTCTGCTGCTCGACGTTGCCAGACCGCTCGACTTCCGCTGCGCAGCCGATGGAGCTGAGGGAGAGTTCACCGAGGACGGGTTCGTTCTCAGGTGCCCGGGCTGGACGGCGATCGTGTCAGACCTCCTCGGACCACCTCGGCCGGATCGCCCATGGGACACGGGAAGCGTGCCCGCGGACGAGCCTCGCAATCTCGGACCGTTCCGACTGGCGTACCTGGAGGCACTCGTCCGGATTGCGGATTGGCGTGCGAGTGCATTGCCCTCGGAGGTCCGCAATGTGCGCTGACCATACGAGAGCGCTACCCGTCGTGTCGTGTCCAGGCCTGCAGTGCGACAGCCTCGGCCGATACCTCGCGGCGCTCGGTCTTCTAGAAGTCTTGGCGAGGGCGCGGCCGAGCGTGCGGGGGGCGTGGAGCGAGGATGGCTTTCGCATCGTGGGAGGGCCGCACAATCGCCGAGCTCTTGCAGGCGCCGTGCTGGACATCGCAAGAGCGAACGGGTTCCGGCGATACGATCGAGCGTGGATGGACTCCCAGAGCCGTGACACGAAGGAGGGTGGTGCCGAGAACATAGCGGTTTGGCGGAGCGACTGCACCGAGGAGGAATGCGACCTCGTCGACGCGCACCTCGTGACTTCGACGCGTCTCTGCTTCAATCCTGTCCTTGGCACGGGAGGAAATAGCGGCCGACGTGATTTTGCAAACGGATGGGAGCAAGCGCTGGCCGTCATCGAAGAGAGCAAGGATGCACGTAAGGTCGCCGTTGAACGGGACCTCGAACATTTCCTCTTCGGGGGTGCCTGCACGACGCTGGGTTACTGGAATAGCGGCTCGTGGTTCTCGAATCACATCCCGCCATGGGCTATGGTGCTGGCCTGCACGGCATTGCCCTTGTTGGCGGGCAAGGCATCTCGTCGGCTTGGCGCGAATACGCGAAGACTTGCCGCGTTTCCGTTCACTACCGAGGCTGCAGCGCCGGTCCGCGAGAATGAGGCCGGCCGCTCGCTGGGAGAGTTCTGGGCTCCCGTATGGCAGCGTCCGCTATCGGTGCCCGAGCTATCGGCACTCTTCGCACGCGGACGCGCGGAACAGGGGCGGCGACAGGCGGTGACCGCCGCATCGTTTGCGACTGCGATCGTCCAGCGCGGGGTCGACGCTGGTATTACCGAATTTCGGCGCTTCGCCCTCACGCGGACAACGAGCTCGCAGACATTCGAGTCCACTCTCGTGAAGACGATCTCGTTGCAACACGAGGCGAGCCGCTACGCTGCGGCGACCATGGAGCGCGCAGTACGGCTGCGGGATCGGCTGCCCCGGGACGAGCGGCGAAATGAACGTTGGATCTTCCGTGGTCTGCGAGGGCCCGTCGATGAGGCCCTCGTCGATCTTGCCGCGGAGCCGGATGACTTCGAAAGGGCAGGCGCGCTCATGGACGCCATATGGTGTGCACTCGAACGCGTGGACAACAACAAGAACTACCGCGAGAGCGGGATGGCGTTTCAGCTCCTACCCGTCGACTGGCTGGATCATCTCTTCACGTATACGTATACGGAGCCTCCTGCAGAAGCGCTTGTCGCGATGGCCCTCGCCTCGCTTCAGCCCAGATCTTCCCAGAGGGGGCAATCAGCCTCGTTTCTTCCGTATCGGCTGGGCGTCGAGCCCCGCGGAAGAAAGGGAGAGTGGTTCGACTTTCCGAAAGAGGTCCCGGCACGGCGCGTCTGGACCGGAAGCGATCTGGTTCGTGGTCTCGGGCTGGTGCTGCGCCGCCGTCTTCTCGATGCAGGCGGCCTCGAGACGCCCCTGCGAGCGACGCGGGCCGTGCCGATCGCGACTATCGCGTCCTTCTTGCATGGCGAGCTCGATGACCACGCGATCGTGAGATGGCTCGGTCGGATGTGTCTGTTCGACTGGCAACGACCTGGCGCGGCAGATCGGCCGCGGCCGTCGCACGGAGATTGGATCGTGGACGGGCCCCTGTCGCTCTATGGCTTCCTCAAGCCGCTGTTTCACGTCAAACGTGGGCAGCAGCAGGTGGCTCCAATCATCGACCCAGAATCGGGTGCAGCCAGCACCGCCGCGCTCTCGAGAATCGCCGCGCTGCTCCAAGCCGGCGACGTCGATCGCGCGATCGCTGAGGCGCGATCTCGGTACCGCGTGGCCGGTCGCGTCCCGGCCGCGATGACGGTCACGGCCGGGATCACGGATCCGGCGCGCCTCTTGGCAGCCCTACTCATACCGACCTCGTCCGAGTCGCTGGTGCCACTCGCCGAACGTTGGCTCGCACCTGTACGGTCCAAGGAGAACACCCCATGACTTCCGCCTCGCTCGAGCCCAAAGCCCTCCTCAAGTCTGATGCTCAGAGACTCGTCCTGCAGGCGAAGTTACGCCCGGTGGGTGGTCTCGACCGGTTCCAGCCCGCAGGATTCCCGGAGATCGGGCATGTCATCTACGACGCCCCCCGTTCGGGCAGCGTAGCTGAGAAGGTATGTATCCTCGACAGCGCTGCAAGTATGGCAAACCACCTCGAGGTGATTTGCCTTCGTGGCCAACACGACCCCTCGCTCGTGGCCGAGCTCGACGGACTACCCTATTTGCGGTGCGTGACGGGATCAGATCCGAAGAATCCGGAGATCGTGGTGACGAGCTTCACTGAAGGACACCGGTTGGCCTCGACGTACTTCCTCGACGGGTTCCGAGTGATGGCGGGTAGTCTCGCCGGCCGCACCTTCGGCGATGAACTTCGAGAAGGGTTTGGCTTCCGCGATCTCGGGAAGAAGTCGCACCCATTGCCCAAAGATTGGTGGACCGTCTATAAAACGATCTTCGCGTACGACCCGAATTCGCTCGTTCACGGGATCCTCTTGCCGCAGTGGCAGATCAAGATCCCGCGGATCCTCACGGCAGTGCACGAGGCCTTCGGCGCTTTGCGAGTCGCGACCAGCGGCGTTAAATTCGACAAGCTCGGAAAGACCACCTCGGGACAGCCGATTTTTGCGAAAGACGAAGAGACGGCGACCGAGATCCGCGCGACCTTCATTCTCGATCTCGGACTATTGCGATCTTTTGGGCGTGTTGAAAAGGGTGATCTCATCGGGCTCAGTGATCTGCAGAAGGAACTGCTGTTGGCGCTGTCGTTGTGGAAGCTCGACGCCTTGCTCCGCTCGCCCTTTCGATACCGGAGCGGTTGCGATCTGGAGTGCATCGAGATGGTCAGAGTGTTGGGACCCGAAAAGACGGCGGCGATCGAACGAGGTGCTCTCGCGCTCAGCATGCCTACGTACATCAAAGCGGCGGCGTTCACCGCTGGTGTGACCGACGTCTACTGGCAGGAAGACAAGCTGTTCAAGGAAGCGCTGGCCAAGCCCAAGGCCGACACCGCTGGGGCCGGGGACGAAGATGAGGAAGACGGGGCCAGCGAGGACTAGATGCAGGTCACTCTGCGGCAGTTCTTTCCTCTCGGAGGCTTCCACGCAACGCCGTGGCGCGCAAACGTGTTCGATGATCCGTACGGCGAGTGGCCGCCGAGCCCCTTTCGTCTGCTGCGAGCCGTGGTCGCTCGATTCTACCAACTCCAGCGCGAGAGCGGCATCGACGACTCCGGGCTCGATCGATTGATCGAATGTCTCGCCACGAGCGAGATCAAGTTTCACCTCCCGCCGCCGGCTCGGCGCGGCCCCACGGTTCGCCAGTATCAGCCCGGCATCGGCCTCGCCTGGGATCCTCCTGGGAAGAAGGACCAAGCCAAGGGCGCGATGAAGGTCTCCAGACGCTCGCTTGTGCAGGATAACTCGTTCGCGGTGCCACCGAGAGAAGCGGTCTATTGGTTCCTGGAGGGCTCGAACTGGACCGAGGACGCGCTCGCGTTGCTGGACGCTTGTCTCGCACGCATGACTTATTTTGGTCGCGCTGAGGCGATCACGGAGATCGCGCGCTACGATGGCCCGCGCCCTGCGGGCATCGACATCAACTGCACTCTCGAAGATCGTCGTGCTCGTGAAGCCGTGCCTGTGCTTTGCGTCATGGGTACGATTACACGCACCACGCTCGAAGCGGCGACTGACGAGGAGCCTCTCCATAGCTCGACGGTTCCGCCAGGAGCCGTCTGGCGCTACGCGGTTCGACCTCGGAGGCCCACGCCTGCCGCTATCGTCGTGAGGCGCAAATACAGGCCGACCAAGCTCGTGCAGTTCGCCCTCGGAAGCGTGGTCGAACCACCGCTGTCGGCGATCACGACGATGACGGGATGGTTCCGTGGGCGAGTTCTGCGCAATGCGCTGATTCACCTCACGAACGGTGAGTGCACGCGATGGCAAGATGTTTCGCGGGATATCCGCTCCCGTGTGCGAGACTTGTGCGGCAAGGACGAGGAGGGGATGCCCCTTCAGGGATACCGTCACGCGCGCTATCTGATGTCGTGGGATGGCGAGCGGCTCTCGCGACTGTTCGTCCATCTGCCTCGGGATCTCGAAGACTGGGAGTACGATGCCATCCTGCGGGCGGCGGACCGTCCACTTGGGTGGACGCCGGCAAAGAGCACGGACTGGATGGTCAATATGGTCCCGCTCGATGCTGCGGTGCCCCTCCCTGGCGGGTTCGACGGCAGCGCGCACCCTGCATGGCGCTCCATCACACCTTTCGTTCCCACGCGCTTTCACCTCGATAGCCGCGGCCGGGTCAAGAAGGGCGAGAGCATCGAAGAGCAAGTTGCGAGAGAGCTCGAGGCGCTTGGGCGCCCACCCGCGCGGCTCGATGCGATCGAACATGCCGGCTGGATGCGGGTGCACGCGCCCAAGCGCACTGGTGGAGGGCAGACGAACAACGCGCGCCGGAGCTACTGGTTTCGCCTCGGCTTTGCGGAGCCCATCGAAGGCCCACTGGCCCTCGGTCACTCGAGCTTTTTTGGCCTTGGGATATTTGGCCCCGCGTGAGTCAGTGGAGTCAGTGAGCACGGGCGTAGAGCTTGAAGGGTTGCCCCGGGTGTCTTGAGGTCGTCGAGGGAATATCCGGAAGCCCTCGAGAACTTGACGATTCAAGCCTGCGAGGAGTTCCTCTCCTGGTTGCGGTAGCTGCTGTTACCGACCATCGTCCACGGCGATCGAGGCTGAACCCCCGACGACCACCCTGCCCACCCGCGGTCAGGACCTGCCCTTCCCGGCATGACCGGCGGACGTGTTCTGGACAAAATAGCTATTATGGCTATACTGCGCGCATGACCAGCGACGTACTTTCAAAGCTGCGCTACACGACCGTGTCGGCGAGCGAGGCCAAGAACCAGTTCGGCCAGGTCCTGGAGGCCGCGCTACGCGACGGCGCGGTCGTGATCACCAAGC
>JBGQCL010000381.1:0-11506 GCA_041495365.1 Kofleriaceae bacterium
CGCAACGCCCGGTCGTGGCGTCCCCCCCGACACCATTCGGGCCCACAGCCCGCGACGCCCGCCTACGCCTTGGCGACCTCGTCGGCGGGCTCGTCGTCGTCCTCGTCGTCCTCGACGTCCGCGTTGATCGCGTCCTCGTCGAGGTCTTCGTCTTCGACTTCGACCTCCGGCGGCCGCTTGCCACCCGGCTGGTCCTTCTTCTGTGCGACCGCGGCGAGCTGAGCGGCCGCGGCGGCGGCCTTGCGGGCCTCCTGCGCCTTGCGCACCACGCCCGGCTTGGGCGCGATGACCATGATCATGCGGCGGCCCTCCATGTTCGGGGTCGCCTCCACGGTCGCGATGTCGGCGCACAGCTCGACGACGCGATTGAGCACCTTCATCCCGGTCTGCGGGTGCGTGATCTCGCGGCCGCGGAACACGACGGCGAGCCGGACCTTGTTACCGCCCTCGAGGAAGCGCCGGACATGCTTCACCTTGAAGTCCATGTCGTGCTCCTCGGTCTTGGGCCGGAACTTGATCTCCTTGGTCTCGACCGTGGACGCCTTCTTGCGCTGCTGCTGCTTCTTCTTCGCTTCCTCGTACTTGTACTTACCGTAGTCCATGATCCGGCAGACCGGAGGAAACGCGCGCGGCGAGATCTCGACCAGATCGAGACCCTTCTCCTCGGCGAGGCGCAACGCCTCGTGCGTCGGCATGATGCCGAGCTGCTCTTCCTCGAGGATGACCCGGATCTCCGGGACGCGGATGCGGTGGTTGATGCGCAGGCCCTGCTCGGGGCGACGGCGATCGAAGCGTCCAGGCGGCCGGCCGTTCATTGGTTCACGTCACTCATGCTCATGTGTCTCTGGGATCTCCACTCTGCTGTGCGCAGGCAGCAGGTTGTACCCCGGCCGCCGGAGGGGTGGGAGCCCGATGTCGAGAATTTCGGGTGACAGGGTGCGACCGGCAGATCGCCCCCAAGCCCCCGTGATACCGGGAGGTTGCCCCTCCCCGGCCGGGGAGGGGCGCGCATCGGCGCCGGCCCTGCCCGTCCGCCTACACCCGGGCTCCCCCGGGGAACTGGTTCGAGCCCGGGGGCTCTGCGCCCGGGCTCCCCCGGGGAACTGGTTCGAGCTCTGCGCCAAGCTATGGGTTCCTCGCCGCGCCAGGCTCGGGGGCCGCTGCGTCGTCCGCATCCGGATCGCCGCCGGTCAGCATCCCGGTGATGACCCGTCCGCGAAACCTCGTCGGTCCCTCCTCCGTGCCGTCCCGCCAGCGCGGCGGCTCCCAGCTCCCGAGCGTCTTCAGCTTCGTGATCGACATAGACCTCCTGGGGCCGTTGCGATGGCCCGTGACCGGCGTTTGCATCGGCCATACCGGGCGCAGACTGCGCAGCGTCGCGAGCTTGCGCGCGCGCATCGCGTTCTCCAGAACGCACACCGCCAACCGACAACGACGCCGATCCCGGCTGCGGCGGACGCGCCGATCGGTCCGGTACGCTGGTCGCTCGGAGCGTCCGACGCGTGCGTCGCCACCCGGAGTGTTCGCGACCTGCTTCGCAGCCGCCGGACATCGATCGGTGTTGATCGTCGACGGTGCAGCGCGGGTCGTAGGCACGCGCGGGATTGAACCGCGGACCCCTACCGTGTCAAGGTAGTGCTCTCCCACTGAGCTACGTGCCTGGAGAGGCACTTCAAGTACGCGATCAACCGCGGCAAGTCAAGGTCGCGGCGGCGATCGCGCCGCCTCGACCAGCGCCCGGGCGCGCGGCGCCTGGATGCGACGGCCGACCCGGGTCGAGCTCACGGCCGGACCCAGGCACGCCCGCGCGCGGTGGTCCACGCGGGCTGCGCGCATGCGAGCAAGCCGCGGCCGCTTGCGAGATCGGCCGATCCAGCCACGCTCGAGGGGCCACGCAGGGTCGGTGAGGTGGAGGTCTCATCACACCTGGCCGAGCGCGGCTGCGTGCGCGCGATCACCAAGCATCCCTGATCGACATTTGCCAGGTCCAAGACCGTGGCTGCAACGTCGCGGCTCGCGAGATCCATTCGGTTGATGCGTGCGTCAGAACAGGCGTAAGCTTATGGGGTTAGAGCACCGCCGTGACATCGCTGTCATGGCTTTTGTGAGCACGTGATCCAGGTCGGCCAGGTCCTCGACAAGTACGAATTGCTCGAGCGCGTCGGGCAAGGCGGGATGGCCATCGTCTATCGTGGCATCGACCGGCAGCTCAAGCGGGTGGTGGCGATCAAGGTGCTCCACAAGCACCTCGCGGACTACCAGGAGGCGCGCGATCGGTTCGAGCGCGAGGCCCAGGCGGTCGCGAAGCTGCGCCACGAGAACATCGTCGAGATCTTTGACTATTCGGGCGCGGAGGCCGCCGAGACCGCGGGCTCGAGCTACATCGTCACCGAGTTCATCGACGGCAAGACGCTCAAGGAGCAGGTCACCGATCGCGCGATCACCTACCCCGAGGTCGGCGCGATGGTGGTGATGCAGGTCGGCCGCGCGCTGGCGCACGCCCACGCCGCCGGGATCCTGCACCGCGACGTCAAACCCGAGAACATCATGATCCGCTCCGACGGGGTCGTGAAGCTGATGGACTTCGGGATCTCTCACATGGTGGATCTCGAGCGGCTGACGGTGACCGGGCAGCTGCTCGGCTCGCCGGCCTACATGGCGCCGGAGCACGTCGAGGGCCGGCCGCTCGACTTCCGGACCGACATGTTCGCGGCGGGCATCGTGCTCTACCAGCTCACCGTCGGCAAGCTGCCGTTCGAGGGCAAGAACCCGCACGAGGTGCTCAAGCGGATCGCCGAGTGCCGGTTCGTCGACCCGCGCCAGGCCAACCCGCGGATCGGCAACCGGCTCGGCAAGATCATCCTCCGCGCGATGGCGGCGCAGCCCGCCGACCGGTTCCCCGCGATCGGCGAGATGGTGATCGCGCTCGAGGGCTACCTCGAGGAGACCGGGCTGGCCCCCGACAAGGTCGCCGGCGAGCTCGGCCGCTACTTCCAGGCACCCGCCGCCTACGAGCTCGCGCTCAAGGAGCGGATGCTCGATCACCTCACACGGCGCGGCCAGGCCCACCTCGCGGACGACAGCCGAGCGGCCGCGCTCGACGTGTTCGACCGCGTGCTCACGCTCGACCCCAGCAACGCCCGGGTGCTGGAGATCCTCGACGGCATCAACCGGCGCAAGCGGCGGCGCACCCACCTGATCGCCGCCGCGGGCGCCGCCGTGCTCGCGACCTGCGCGTGGATGGTCCACCGCAACGCCGAGCCGCCGCCGGCGATGACGCTGCCGGCGATCGACGCACCCGGCAACCCGCCGGTGTCCGCGCACCGCACCGAGGTCGCGCAGATCGAGGTGCCGCCGGTCCGCGCCGCCGACCCGGTCGAGAACCCGGCGAGGCCGGCGATCCCGGCCGGCGCCGCGGACCCCGCGACCGAGCGAGCCGGTCCCGCCACGCCCGGCGGCGACTCGCGCGCGTCCGCCGCACCCCACCCGCCCGACGCGGCGCCGGTCGGGATCGCGACGCGGATCCGGGTGTCGCCGGCCAGGGACTCCGAGTACGCGATCGGCAGCGGGCCGCGCAAGCCGGTGCCCGACGACGGGGTGATCCGGATCGAGCTCCCCGCCGAGACCGAGGTCCACGTGTACAACCTGACCAAGTGCTGTCAGGAGGAGAGCCAGATCGTCCAGCCGGGCGCCGACGTCACCATCGTGATGCCGTACCTGCCCGGGCGGGTGCTGCCGCGCTGCGCCGTGAACGCCGCTGCCGAGGTCCGGATCGACGGCGTCACCGCCAACCTCGGCGCCCCGTTCTCGATCCCGATCGGCGACAGCATCGACGAGACCAGGATCGTGGCGGTCGAGTTCCTCGGCGAGCGCATCGATCAGTCGCCGATCAGGGTCACCGTCGAGGCCGGCAAGATGCGCGAGGTCCAGTGCCTGCCGGCGCGGTGATCGCGCGCCGCCGCGCGCCCCGGTGGGCCGCCGTGGCGATCGCCGCGCTGGTCGCGGCCGCCGCGGGCCGCGCCGCCGCGTCGCCGAGCCAGGACCTCGAGCGCGCGCGCCAGGCGTTCCGCGAGCACGACTACGAGTCCGCGGCCCGGCTCGCGACCTACCTGATCTACCCCGAGGAGCGGCTCGCGCTGCCGGTCGACCTGGTCGAGGCCCACGTGATCCTCGGGGCGAGCAACTTCGAGATCGGTCACCGCACCGAGGCCAAGCGCGAGTTCGAGAAGGCGCTGCAGATCCAGCCCGAGAAGGTGCTGACCGACATGCTGTTCACCGACGGCGCGATCCGGCTGTTCGACGAGACCAAGGCCGATATCGAGGCCCGGGCCCGGCGCGACTCCGAGCTGCGCAAGATCGCCGACGAGCGCGAGCGGATCCGCAGGTATCGCGAGAGCCTGGTCGTGGTCGAGCGCCGCTCGTTCGGCGTCAACTTCGTCCCGTTCGGCGCCGGCCAGTTCCAGAACAAGCAGCCGACCCGCGGCATCCTGTTCGCCGCCGGCGAGGGCCTGACCGGCGGGCTGTCGGTCGGCATCTTCCTCTACCTGTCCGGCAAGTACGGGCTCAACGCCTCGGTCCCGACCGCCGAGGTCCCCGGCGCCCGCCAGCTCGAGCAGCTCGAGATCGGCACGGGCATCGCGTTCTTCGCGATCTACGCCCTCGGCGTGGTCGACTCGCTCCTGCACTACAAGCCGCGGGTCCAGATCGAGGGCGACGACTCGCTGCTGCCGCTGCCTCCCGACGTGCCGGACGCGCGGAAACCGCGGCCGAGCAAGACCTCGTTCCTCGACCGCCTCCACCTCGCGCCGATCGCCGCGCGGGGCGGCGCCGGCATCGGGCTGATCTGGGAGAACGACTGATGCCTTCGCTTCGCCTCACCGCGCCCGGGCACCCGCCCACGGTCTACAACCTGTACAAGAAGATCACCTCGCTCGGCTCGGGGCCCGACAACGACATCGTGCTGCCCGACCCGCTGGTGGTCGACGGCTTCGCGGTGCACTTCGACGGCCAGACCTACACCGTGCTCGCGCCCAGGAAGGCCGAGTTCGCGGTCAACGGCAAGAAGCGCGGCAAGCACAAGCTGTCGCATGACGACCGCCTGGTGCTCGGCTGCTGCGATCTCCGGTTCACGATGATCGACGAGGCGCCGCCGCTCGAGGAGGAGGCCGCCGAGACCATCGCCGAGCTCGACGCCTACACCAAGCTCTACGAGTTCTCCGAGCGGCTGATCCACCAGCGCGACCTCGGCGAGCTGCTCGAGGCGCTGATGGACGCGGTCATCGGGATCACCAACGCCGACAAGGGCTTCCTGGTCCTGCTCGAGGGCGACACGATCGACGTCAAGGTCGCGCGCAACCTGAACCGCGAGAACATCGCCGACGCGGTGTCCCAGCTGTCGGACTCGATCATCGCCAAGGTCGTGCGCTCGCGCAAGCCGGTGATCGTGTCCGACGCGATGCGCGACGACGAGTTCTCGGCGGCCAAGAGCGTGATGCAGCTCAAGGTGTCGAGCGTGATCTGCGTGCCGCTGCTCGACCGCGGCCGGCTGCTCGGCCTGATCTACGTCGGCAACGACTCGATCCGCGATCTGTTCCAGCAGGACACGCTGCGCATCCTCACGGTGTTCGCGTCGCAGGCCTCGCTGATCGTCGCCAACGCGCTGCTGCTCAACGAGCTGCGGATCGACAACAAGCGGCTCAGCGAGCGGCTCGAGCAGTACCGGTTCGGCGAGATCGTCGGGACCAGCCCGCCGATGCAGCAGGTGTTCCGCAAGGTCGAGAAGATCGCCGTGACCGACATCAGCGTGCTGATCACCGGCGAGACCGGCACCGGCAAGGAGCTGATCGCGCGAGAGATCCACAACCGCTCGCCCAGGGCCGGCAAGCCGTTCGTCACGATCAACTGCGGCGCGATCCCCGAGAACCTGCTCGAGTCCGAGCTGTTCGGCCACGTCAAGGGCGCGTTCACCGGCGCGATCGCCAACAAGCAGGGCAAGTTCCAGGCCGCGGACGGCGGCACGCTGTTCCTCGACGAGATCGGCGAGATGCCGATCGAGCTGCAGGTCAAGATCCTGCGCGCGCTGCAGGAGCGCGTGGTCTATCGGGTCGGCGACACCCGGCCCGAGACCTGCGATATCCGGATCCTCGCCGCCACCAACCGCGACCTCGACAAGGAGATCGCGGCCGGCCGGTTCCGCGAGGACCTGTACTACCGGCTCAACGTCGTCAACGTCGACCTGCCGCCGCTGCGCCAGCGCGGCGAGGACGTGCTGGTGATCGCGCGCTACCTGCTGTCGCGCTACGCGCGCGAGTACGACGTCAAGGTCAAGGGCCTGTCGCCCAACGCCGCGGTCGCGATCCGCAAGCACGCGTGGCCCGGCAACATCCGCGAGCTCGAGAACCGGATCAAGAAGGCGATCGTGCTGAGCGAGTCCAGCGTGATCGGCCCCGACGATCTCGGGCTGACCGGCGACGTGCTGCCCCAGATCCTCACGCTCGCCGAGGCCAAGGACAAGTTCCAGCGCGAGTACATCAACGAGGTCCTCGCGCTCAACAACGGCAACCGCACCAAGACCGCGCGCGACCTCGGCGTCGATCCGCGCACGGTGTTCCGCCACCTGGAGAAGGAATCCGAGGACGGCGACGTGGGGCTGGATGTGACGTAGCTCACAAACCTCGGTTGACAGCGCCATGACGAGAATGTCCGATCCACGCAGCCGCAACCCCGCCGCTCCCGCCTGTAACCCCTGGCAATCCCGGACAGGATCGCCCCTGGCGCGCGCGGTGCAAGCGTCCCGACCTGCCGTGACGATCGTCGGAGCCGCGCTGCTCGTGATGCTGTGCCTGACCCTCGTCGGCTGCGTCATCCCGCCGTCGCTGCGGGTCGACGACGAGTCCGACTCGCCGCCGGTGATCATGTCGGTCAGCGGCGACCGCACGGTGCTCGCCGATCCCGGTCCGGTGGTGCTGGAGCAGGGCAGCACCTCGACCAGCCTCGTGCTCACGCTGCTCGACACCGACATCCGCGACGACCTGCACGTCCGGTTGTTCGTCGATTACAACGCGCCCGACCGGCTGCCGCCGCGGGCCGCGTGCGATGTGCCCCACAACGACACCAACCCCCAGGCGCAACGTACCGCGACCTGCAACGTGTCGGGGCTGTGCCTGACGGCCGACATCGGCGTCCAGCGCGGCCTGACGATCGTCGTCTCCGATCGCATGCCGACGGACTTCGGGACCGATCCGCAGGCGCTCATGATGCCGGGCCTGACGAGCTATCGGTTCTACTACCTCCGCTGCCAGCCGCCCCAAACGCCATGACCGCACGTCCGCGACCCCCGTGTATCCTCCTCGCCGCTGCCGGCGGCACCATCGCCGTCGTGGCCATGGCTGCCCTGGGCGGCTGCCTCAGCGTCCCCGAAGGGGTCGCGCCGATGTGCCACACCGACAACGACTGCGACCGGTCGCACGGCGAGCTCTGCGAGGAGGGCGTGTGCTGGGGCAACCCGCCGCCCGGTCCATACGCCGCGGTGGTCTCGCCGCCGAGCTCGCGCCAGGACCTGGTGGCGCGCGAGATCCCGCAGCTGGTGATCCCCGACCACGGCTGGGTCGGCGACCTCACGCTCGAGGTGCCGGTGCTGCTGAGCGGCAAGCTCGTCGCGTTCTGCCCGCCGCCGCTGGTCACCTGCGATCCGACGCCGCTCGCCGGCACGGTCACGGTGTCGCGACCGCCGCAGTTCCGCGGCGGACCGGGGTTCAAGACGACCACCAACGTGGCCGCCGGCGCCTCGTTTGCGATGCCGGTGCGGCGGACCCAGATGGGCGACGATCCGTACACCGTCACGATCGTCCCCGACGCCACCCGGCAGGTCACCGGCCGCAGCGCCGCGGAGATCGTCCCGCCGCGCCGGATGAAGGTCGCGGTCATCGACAACCTCGCGACCCAGGCGATCGAGCTCGGCGGCGCCGACCTGCCGACGATCAGCGGCACGCTGCGCGACAGCTCCGGCGCGGGCCTCGCCAACTACCGGGTGTCGGCGTTCGGCCACTGGGATCCGACCGAGCCGGTGGTCGAGGTCTCGACCGTCGACTACACCGACGCGAGCGGCGCGTACTCGGTGACGCTGTCCGACGAGCTGGTCAACACCGTCGAGCTCGTCGCCCGGCCCGTGCCGGCGACCAGCAACGGCGCACCGCCGACCGCCGCCGCGATTCACGTCACCGGCCTGGGCGCGACCGCGGCGTCGGCCAGGGACCTCGTGATGCCGAACAACCTCGGCAAGCCGACGACGCTGTCGCTGCAGATCCAGGGGCTCGACGACCAGACCGGGATGATCGGACCGGTCAGTGCCGCGCAGGTCTCGCTCACCGGCTCGCTGACCGGCTCGGGGGCCTCGTTCACGGTGGCCGACACCGAGATCGCGGACGCCAGCGGCCAGGTGACGCTGAGGCTGCTCGACGGTGACGGCCTGATGGCCTCGTACCGGCTGTCGGTTGCGCCGCCGGCCGGCGCGAACCGCGGTGGGGTGATCTTCGATCAGGCGCTGTCGTCGTTCACGATGCTGCCGCTGGTCCGGCTGCCACCCCGGATCGCGGTGCGCGGCAACGTGGTGTACGGCGGCAAGCCGCTCGCCAACGCGACGATCACGGCGCGGCCGTCGCTGCGGTTCCTGTGGTCGCTCGACGCGACCGCCCAGGTGTTCGTCGCGTCGATCCCGCCGTCGACCACCACCACAGCTCCCAACAGCGGTGACTTCGTGCTGCGGGTCGACCCGATCGTCGAGCAGACCTTGGGCCACTACGACCTCGCGATCGAGCCCGCGGCCGGCACCCGCGCGCCGAGCTTCGTCGTGCGCGAGTTTGCGATCCCGCAGACCCTCGCGCTCGCTCCCGTCACCATCACCTACCCGTTCCAGCTCGCGGACGGCATGGCTCCCGACATCTACCTGCCCGACGCCGCGTTCATCCACGGCCGGGTCGCCGCACCCGACGGCCAGGCGGTCGAGGGCGCCGAGGTCCGGGTCTACGAGGTGTCGACCCAGCTGACCCTGTGCAGCGAGGTGGAGCACGCCCCGGCGTCGTGTCCGATCCCGGCCGCGCTCCAGGCTCGCAATACTTCGGATGCCGCAGGCACCGTCCGCCTGGCCCTGCCCCGCTGACCGATCAGGCCGATCGAGCCCCGGGTTTCGCCTTGACCCGGGCAGATCGGGCGACTAAGGTCTGCGCAACTCAAGGGTCTCGTGTTCGAGTCAGGGAAAAACAGGGCTTGCGGGCGCGATGCGCGGCGCGAGCTCTGTCCTGTGGAAGTCCCGCGGAGCAGCCGACGACGACGTCGTCCGCCGGCTGCGAATCTCCGCGCCAACACTTCCCGGCCAGCGCTCCGACTGGGTGATCTCGGAGCACCACGAGGATCCGCGGGCTCGGCCCCCGGATTCTCTCCAAGGGATTTGCACGATGACGGACGATACGGTGCCCCACCAGAACGGTGTGGCCGACGACCTTGCCGCGCTCGCGGCTCCTCCTGCGCCGGCTGCCACGCCGCCCGCGCCCACAGAACCAGCAACGGCGCCTGACCCCTCGGTTTCGGCGGAGGCCGAGGGTGCCGCCACCGGCCCCGAAGCGACGCTGCCGCCGGAAACGCCTGAACCCCCGGCGGAACCACCGCCGCCGAGCTTCGACGACCTCGGCTTGCACTCCGACGTCAAGCTCGCGCTCGACGAGATGGGGTACATGCTGCCGACCCCGGTCCAGACCGCGGTGTACCGGCCGGTCAGCGAGGGCAAGGACCTGCTGGTCCAGTCGCGCACCGGCACCGGCAAGACCACCGCGTTCGGCCTGCCGACGATCAGCAAGATCATCCCGACCCACCGCGCGCCCCAGGCCCTGATCCTGGCGCCGACCCGCGAGCTCGCGCTGCAGGTCTCGCGCGAGCTGACCCAGCTCAGCAAGCACCGCGGGATCCTGGTCGAGCCGATCTACGGCGGTGCGCCGATCGGCAAGCAGATCCACGCGCTGCGCGATGGCGTCCACATCGTCGTCGGGACGCCCGGCCGCGTGCTCGATCACATCGGCCGCCGCACGCTCGACTGCAGCACGGTGCAGACGTTCATCCTCGACGAGTGCGACGAGATGCTATCGATGGGCTTCCTCGAGGACATCGAGCGCGTCGTCTCGCACCTGCCGGACCGCCGGCAGACCCTGCTGTTCTCGGCGACGATGCCCGACGAGGTCCTGCGCTACGCGCGCCGCCACATGCGGTCGCCCGAGCAGATCTCGCTGTCGCGCGACGGCATCTCGGTCAACGAGATCCACCACGCCTACTACATCGTCAGCGGCATCGCCCGCGGCCGCGACCTGCTCAAGATCATCTTCGCGGAGAACCCGGAGAGCGCGATCATCTTCTGCAACATGCGCGACGAGACCACGATGGTCGCGAAGTTCCTGCAGAAGCAGGGCCTCGACGCCGAGCCGCTGTCGAGCGACCTCGCGCAGAGCGATCGCGAGCGCGTGATGAACCGGATGAAGCAGCACAGCCTCCGGTTCCTGTGCGCGACCGACGTCGCCGCCCGTGGCATCGACATCTCGAACCTGTCGCACGTCATCAACTACTCGGTGCCCGAGACGCCCGAGATCTACGTCCACCGCACCGGCCGCACCGGCCGCGCCGGCAAGAAGGGCACCGCGCTGTCGCTGGTCGGGCCGCGCGAGCTCGGCAACTTCCGCTACGTCCGGCTCCAGTTCGGGATCAAGCCCGAGGAGCGGGTGCTGCCCAAGGACGACATCTTCATCGGCCGGCTCAAGGTCCCGCTGCCGCCGGTCGGCACGCCGCAGCCGCCGGATCCGGTGCAGATCCTGATCCGGGGCACGCCGCTGGCCCACGGCGGCCCGACCGATCTCGAGATGAAGATCTTCGAGAAGCTGATCGTCACGCAGGCCGGCAAGAGGGTCGCCGCGCAGCTGGTCGCCGAGCGACTCAACCAGCTGACCACACGGAGCAAGCCGCGGCGCCCGGAGCGAGCCGAGCGCCCGGAGCGAGCCGAGCGCCCGGAGCGCGGTGAGCGGCCGGAGCGCGACCGCGAGGACGGCACCGCCGGCACCGCCGGCACCGCAGGCACCGAGGATCGCGGCGACCGCGGCGACCGCGGCGAGCGCCGGTTCGATCGCGACCGCGGCGAGCGCCGGTTCGATCGCGACCGCGAGGCCCCCGGCGAGCGCCGGTTCGATCGCGACCGCGAGGCCCCCGGCGAGCGCCGGTTCGACCGCGACCGCGAGGCCCCCGGCGAGCGCCGGTTCGACCGCGACCGCGAGGGCCGCGGCGAGCGTGGCGATCGGCCGCGCGGCGATGGTGACCGGCCGCGCGGCGATGGTGACCGCCCGCGCGGCGATGGTGACCGGCCGCGCGGCGATGGTGACCGGCCGCGCGGCGATGGCGATCGGCCGCGCGGCGATGGTGACCGGCCGCGCGGCGATGGTGACCGGCCGCGCGGCGATGGTGACCGCCCGTGGCG
>JBGQCL010000382.1:0-11498 GCA_041495365.1 Kofleriaceae bacterium
GATGGTGATGATACCGGTCTTGCTCAGGGCCTTCATACCGCACGAGATAGCAACCTGGGTGCCAACATCTGTGATCGCCTCGCTCCCGCCGCGCTCGATGGACGATTCGAGCTTCGGAAGACGCGCTTCGGAAGACGCGCGCAGCGACTGGACCCTGGCGTTGCCTCGCGGCTCCATCGTCGGTCGTGAGCCAGCGGGCTGCGAGCGCAATCCATTCGCCGCCCAGGGTGCGCTGCGCAGGAGGCGCGCGAACCTGCGTCAGGCATTCCACCATCTCCACCGTCTCCGGGACGCGGGTGGCGCCGATGAGTTGGTGTGAAACGTGCATCGCCTGCGACTGGAGGAGCATGCCGTGACCCGAGCACACATCTCCGAGCGAGATGTCGCGGGTCTGCGCACGATCGAGGACCTCGTCAGCTACATCGCACCACGCAGCGGCGTTGCACGAGCGGCGTCACCCCCATCGTCAGCGCCTGCACGCTGTATCGAACTTCGAATTGGATGAGCGCGGGGTGCGCGGCGCTGGTCGCTACCCCGCAACGATCTTGCAGTGACACCGGCGCCTCGCGCCCGATCCAATCGGCCGCGAACTCCGGAGCGTGGTCACTTGAGGTTCCGGTTGATCTCGGGCATCGGGGTTCCAGGGACCAGGCCGAGGGTGTTGCCACCGCTGATCGTCAGGAGCTCGCGCTCGGTCAGGGCGCGCGGAGCATGCTGGGTGGTCTTGAGAGAGCGTTGCTTCATCGGGATCCTCCTTTGCGAGCCTCGAGGCAACTGACTACCAGTATGCCAATGAGGCAGGTATTCACTACTACCATGATGTATCCATGTTTGCTATGCGCGGTGTCACGCCGCACTCGTATTGAGCAGTGATGATCGCGGGTCGCCACACGGTGCGCCGGCGAGACATGTCCCCTGTGACACGCGCAGCGCCTCGCGACGCATGGCTCCGTGTTGCCGGGCTGCGGCACCGACTCGCCATCTCCTTGGCGAGCGCGCCGATCGAGCGGGGCCTGGACCGCTGCGCCGGTCACGCTGCAAAGTGGATGTGGACCAGGCTCCACGCCCCATCGGCCGCCTTGTCGAACACCGCGAACACCGTGAACGGGATCTTGTAGCCCGGCTTGGCGAGCTCGATCGACGCGCCAACCCAGCCCGTCGTGCCGCTCGGCAGCGCGCGGCCGAACACCGATACCACGGTGACCTTGCCCTTCCACGCTGCGTGCCAGGCCCGCGCGAAGCCCGCGCCGCCCACCGTGCGCTCGCCCGGCCCGCTGCCGATCGCCACCAGATCGGTGTGCGCCGCGGCCGCCGCGTCCACCCCGCCGGTCGTCAGCCGGGCGAACGCGTCGCACAGGCTCGCGTCGCCGCGGTCCTCGCCGAGCGAGCGGGCGCTCAGCTTGCCCGCCTTCGCATCGCGGTTGACCGCCGCGTTGGCGCGCGGCGCGACCGGCATCTCGGGCGCTCCTGCCGCGCGGAGATCTCGGTCTGGCCGGCTCCCCACGAGCGCGGCCAGTGGCAAAACATCGTGTTCTTGCAGTGCACCGCGAACGCGCCGCGGGCTCGGCGCCGACCGGCTGTGCAATCTCTGACGGCCCTGCGCACGCGCGCGGTGAAGGCTCGACGGCGCGGCGGCGCGGTGATCGCCGATGCCGCGGCGATGACTGGCCGAGGTGTTGGATCGCCGCATGGCATGCCGCGTGATGGAGCCGGCTCCATGCCGATCGGCTACGCGGTGGAGCCCGAGCGCTGCCTCGGATGTGGTTCGTGCGCGATCCTCGCCCCCGCGGTGTTTGCCGTGGTTCGCCGGGTCCGCCTGGTGCGCCAGCCGGCGACCGAGGCCGAGGTCACCGCGTGCGCGGCGGCGGCGCTGATCTGCCCGACGCAGGCGATCGCGGCGGCGATCGCGGCGGTGCCGCGTGGATGATCTGATCGGCGAGATGCTGCACACGGCGCTGTTCGATCAGGCCGAGGCGGTGCGCTGGCGGATGGCCGACATCGCGTGGCACGCGATCGACCGCGAGGCGGTGACGCCCGCGCTGTGCGACCTGGTGCGCGCGGTCGCGTCGTCCGAGCACACTACGTTCGCGGCGACCCGCCGGTTCCTCACCGATCTCGCCGACGACGTCGATCTCACGCAGTGGATCGCGGTGTGGTTCTACGAGGAGACCAAGCACCCCGACGTGCTGCTGCGCTGGCTGCGCCAGGTCGGGGTCGTGGTCGACGACCGCTTCGTGCACCACGGCCGCGCCACCGCGCCGTTCATGCGGTCGCGGATGGGCACGCTGGTCACCAACGTCATCTCGGAGATGGTCGCGTCCACCGGCTACGTCGCGCTGCGCGATCGCTCGCCGGAGCCCGTGCTCGGACAGATCGCCGGCCGGCTCGCCGCGGACGAGGCGCGCCACTGCGCGAGCTTCTACCAGTACGCGCGGCGTCACCTCGAGCGCTCGCGCGACCCCGATCGCGAGCGGCGCGACGCCTTGAAGATCCTGTTCATGTGGTTCCACAGCAACGAGCTCGTGAGCCACCCGGTCAGCGAGTTCTTCCAGCGCCACCAGGTGGCGTTCGATCTCGCCACCGTGCGCGACCGGGTCTCGCGCTTGATCGGCCTCCTGACCGGACTCGACCTGACCGGCTCGAGAGATCTGGGGCAACACCTGTCCAGGCTGGGAGCGAAACCATGAAGCGACGTGATGTGCTGAAGCAGGCAGCGGCCACGGCGGCGGTCGCGAGTGTCGGGGCGGGCGCGGTGGGCGGCGCGGGCTGTGCCACGGTGCCGCGCGCTCCGGCGCCGCGCGACGATCGCGCGGCCGCCGACTACCTCGCGATGCTCGATCGCAGCCTGGAGCTCGCGGGCCAGATGCGCCCGGTCCACGAGATCGCCGCGCAGCGAGGGCCTGGCCCGCGATCGCCCGAGCACGAGCAGTTCGTCGCCGGGAGCGATGCGATGTTCCAGCGCCTGATCAGCGCGCTGTTCGTCACGCAGTCGTTCCGCGACCTGCCGCCCGAGACCCAGACCCACCCCGCGGTGCAGACCCGCATCGCGTCGCACCTCGACGAGATCGACGGCACGGTGTTCGAGCTGACCAGCTTCCTGTCGGCGCAGACCGGCGACGAGCGGGCGCAGCTGCGCGACGCCCTGCGCAAGAACCCGCACGCCGCGATGGACCTCGCCGAGCTGCTCGACGGCCACGCCGCCACGATGGGCGTGACCGTGGAGCGCCGCCGCCAGCTGCGCCAGATCATGAAGCACGCCACGTTCCGGATGCGCACGGAATCTCCCGGGGCGCTGATCGACGAGTACACCGCGAAGGTCCAGCGGCTGCGCGGCGAGGACGGCAAGAGCGCGCTCGCCCTCGCGCTCGCCCAGAAGCTCGGCGAGGACCAGTTCTGGCGCTACCAGCAGCACCTCGCGCAGGACACCGGTCCCGGCGCCGCGACGCCGGCGACCGCGGCACCGCCGACCGCCCGGGTGTCGCCGCCCGGCGCGACGCCGCCGTCCGCGCTGGCACCGCAGCCCGCGCCGGCTGCGCCGCACAGGCCGGGAGACACCGCGATCAAGGCGGGCGCGTACATGCTGGGCATCGGCGTGGTCGACTTCGGGCTCGGTGCGCTGATCGTGTCGAGCGGGTCGGGCGGGCTGGTCTGGGCCGCGCTGGTCGGCGGCATCACGATCGGCGCGCTGCTCGCCGCGATCGGCCTGGTCACGCTGATCATCGGCGCGCTGATCCGGCTGGGCTCCGGCTGATGCGCGCGGCGGTGACAGGCATCGGCGCGATCACCGCACTCGGGCGCGGCACCGCTCGGCTGTGGGACGCGATGGCGGCCGGCGAGCAGGGCATCGCCCGCATCGCGCGGTTCGCGACCGACGGGTTCGACGTCCAGATCGCCGGCGTCGTGCCGGATCGCAACGATCCGCGCTGGGCGGATCCGGGCGCCGCGCTGTGCATCGAGCTCGCGGTCGATGCCGCGCGCGAGGCGCTCGACGCGGCCGGGCTCGACGCCGCACCGGACCGGATCGCGTTCGTGCACGGCTCGAGCCTGGGCGATCACGACCTGGCGCTGCACGAGGTCACCCAGCGCATCGCGGACGCGATCGGCGCGCGCGGCCCGCGCATCACGGTGTCGACCGCGTGCACGTCGTCGAGCAACGCGCTCGGCATCGGCCTCGACCTGCTGGAGCAGGGCGCCGCCGACGCGGTGATCGCCGGTGGCGCGGACACGCTGACCCCGATGGTGCTCGCCGGGTTCCTCCGGCTCGGCGTGCTGAGTGCGCGGCCGTGCGCGCCGTTCTCGCACCCGCCCGGGACCACGCTCGGCGAGGGGGCCGGCTTCGTCGTGCTGGAGCGCCGCGCGCGCGGCCCGGCCCGTCACGCGGTGCTCGGCTACGGCCTGTCGTCGGACGCGTACCACGAGACCGGGCCCGATCCGAGCGGCGCCGGGGTCGCGCGCGCGATCCGCAACGCGCTCGCGCACGCGGGAGTCTCCGCCGATTCGATCGACTACGTCAACGCGCACGGCACCGGCACCGCCGCCGGCGATCCGGCGGAGTGGCGCGCGCTGCGCCATGTGCTCGGCGCGCGCGCGGACCAGGTCCCGGTCAGCTCCAGCAAGAGCTTCCTCGGCCACGCGCAGGGCGCCGCCGGCGTGCTCGAGCTGATCGCGACGCTCGTGGCGCTCGACCGCGCGGCGATCCCCCCGACGCGCAACTTCGCGGGCCCGCGGCCGAACAGCCCGCCCGACCCGGTGGCCGGCGACCGGCCGCGCCCGGCGAGCGTGCGCAACACGCTGTGCAACAGCTCGGGGTTCGGCGGCGCGAACTGCGCGGTGATCGTCGGCCCGATCGCGGAGCTCGATCGCCCGGTCGCGCGGCCGGCGGCACGGCCGGTGTTCGTCACCGGGCTGGGCGCGGTGGACCCGCATCGCCGCAGCCTGGAGGCGATCGGCGCGCTCGGCGCGCTCGCCGGCACCGCGCCCGGCATCCCCGGTGACGCGCGCGGTCTGGACGCGATGACGCGGTTCCTGGTGTCCGCTGTCGGCGAGGCGCTGGCGGACGCCGGGGTGCGGCTGCGCGGCGCGATGCAGGAGCGCAGCGGGCTCGTGGTCGGCACGACGCGGGTGTCGCGGCAGAGCGAGGACCAGCTCCGGCGATCGATCGACGACCGCGGGCTGCGCCAGCTGTCGGCGGTGATGTTCTCGCGCATGGTGCTCAACGCACCGGTCGGCGCGTGCGCCAAGCAGCTCGCGCTCAAGGGCCCGCTGACCACGATCTCCACCGGCGATGGCTCCGGGCTGACCGCGATCGTCCAGGCCGCGCACCTGCTCGCGACCCGCGACGACCTCGATCGCGCGGTCGCGGGCGGCGTCGAGGAGGAGCGCGGCGACCCCGGGCCCGCGACGGTCGAGGGCGCGGTGACCGTGCTGCTCTCGACCGAGCCGCCGGCCGGACCGCGGATCCGGCTCGCCGGCTGGGGGCTGGCCGGCCCGGACGGCCGCGACCACGCGGCGCGGGCGGCCTGCGCGCAGGCCCGGCGCGCGGCGGTCGATCTCGTCGTCGGACCCGCCGTCCCCGGGGTGCCCTGCCCGCGCGCCGTCGCGCCGGATCAGCGCGGCGGTGCCGCCGCCTCGGCGCTCGGCTTCGCGATCGCGGTCGCCGCGCTGCGGCGGGGCGACATCCACTCGGCGCTCGTCGTGTCGGAGCCCAGCGCTTCGATCGCATGCGCGCTGCTACTCGTTGCGGAGGCCCCATGACCGATCTCGAAACCCGGAGCGCCGAGCGCGCGGCGATGCTCGACCGCCTGCGCAACATCCTGGTCGCCCAGCTGCAGCTCGGGCGCGACCCCGACGAGCTCGATCCCGACGCGCCGCTGTTCGGCTCGGGGCTCGGGCTCGACTCGCTCGACGCCGTCGAGCTCGTGGTGTGCCTGGAGAGCGAGTTCGGCGTACGGATCAACAATCCGGTTGCCCTGCGCCAGTCGTTCCGCTCGCTGAACAAGATGATCGACCTGATCGTCGCCGGGCGAGGTGCGCCGTGAGCCTGGATCGCGAGGTCGGGGCGCTGCGCACCGCGGTCGCGCTCGCGGCCGGCGATCACATCGCGTGCGTGCGCGTGCGCGGCGCCGGCGCGGTCGACGCGCTCGATCGGGTGTCGCCCCGCGCGCTGTTCGCGCGGCCCGGCAAGATGTCGCACACGCTGCTGCTCGACGACGACGCCCGGCCGATCGCCGACGTCACCCTGTGCTGCGACGAGGACGACTGCTTCGTCCTCGCGGAGGGCATGTCCGCGGCGGCCGTGATCGAGTACTTGTCCGAGCATGGCCGCGGCCGCGCCGGCGGGCTCGACGTCGAGCTCGACGACCTGTCGCACAGCCACGCGATGGTCACCCTCAACGGGCCCTACGCGTGGGAGCTGCTCGGCGAGCTCACCACCCCCGACGTGATCGGCCTGCCCTACCTGGGGTTCTTCCACGCCGGTGACTTCACCTGCTTCCGCGGCGGCAAGACCGGCGAGTACGGCTACGACCTGCTGGTCGAGCGCGACCACCTGGCCGGGCTCCGCGATCACATCCTGACGCTGGGCCGGCGGTTCGAGCTCGCCGAGATCTCGCTGGCGGCGCTCGAGGCCGCGCAGCTCGAGAACGCGTTCTGGAACCCGCGCAGGGACTCCGGCCCCGGGCTGACGCCGATCGAGCTGCAGCTGCAATGGCGGGTCAGCTACGATCGCGAGTTCCCGGGGTCGGCGGCCCTGCACCGCCGGCGCCAGACCGCCCACCGCCGCGCCGTGCTGCTGTGCGCCGACCGCGAGCTGGCGGCCGATGCGCGGGTCGTCGCGGACGGCCGCGACATCGGCGGCGTGCTCCACGCCGGCGCCACGCCGGCGCCTCGCCGACCCGCGGCGACTGGCTCGCGATCGCGATCGTCGAGCGCGCGCTCGCCCACGCCGGCCTGGACGGCTTCACCGTCGGTGGGGTCCCGGCGCGCACGCTGTCGGCGCCCGCGATCGACAACCGCAGCCTGCTGGTCGATCCGCAGCGCCACTCGTTCGCCACCCGGGATACCGACCGGTTCCCGCCGCTGGTCCGGTCATGACGGCCGCACGCAAGACCGCGCTGGTGACCGGCGGCTCGCGGGGCCTCGGCCGCGCGATCGCGGCCCGGCTGTCCGGCGACGGCATGCGGGTCTACGCCGGCCACCTGCGCGACGCGGCGCCGGCCGACGGGGTTGCGCCGGTCCGGTTCGACGTCGCCGACGCCGCCGCGTGCCAGGCCGCGGTCGACCGGATCGTCGGCGAGGCCGGCGGGCTCGACGTCGTGGTCCACGCCGCCGGGATCGCGCGCGACAGCCTGTTCGCGCTGTCGTCTCCCGAGGACTGGGACGAGCCGGTGCGGGTCAACCTCGGCGGCGCGCTGCGCATCGCGCGCGCGGCGATCCGGCCGATGCTCGCGGCGCGGCGCGGCGCGATCGTGCTGGTCGGCTCGGTCGCGGGGCTGCGCGCCAGCCCCGGCCAGGTCGGCTACGCGGCGTCCAAGGGCGGCCTCCACGCGGCCACCGCGACGCTGGCCGCCGAGCTCGCGCCGCGCGGGATCCGCGTCAACGCCGTGCTGCCGGGCCTGGTCGCCGCCGGCATGGCCGCGCGCCTCGACCAGCGCATCGTCGAGGACCGCAGGCGCCACATCCCGCTCGGCCGGCTGGGGCGCGCCGAGGAGATCGCCGACGCCGTCGCGTTCCTGTGCTCGGACGCGGCGAGCTACATCGTCGGCCACGCGCTGGTCGTCGACGGAGGGCTGTCGCTGTGACCACCGCGTTCGTGTTCGCCGGACAGGGCGTCGACCCGCCGTGGATCGCGCCCGATCTGCTGGCGCGTCCCCGGGCGCGGCCGCTGCTCGACGCCGCGAGCGACGCGGCCGGCTGCGACGTGCACGCGCTGCTGCTGCGCGGCGGCCGCGCGCTCGCCCGGACCGAGGTCGGCCAGCCCGCGCTGGTCGCCGCGTGCCTGATCGCGGCCGACGCGCTCGCCGAGGCGGGCGTCGCGCCCGACGTGGTGTGCGGCCACTCGCTCGGCGAGCTCGCGGCGTGGGCCGCCGGCGGCCACGTCGGCGCGACCGATACCATCGCGGCGGCCGGGCTGCGCGGCCGGCTGATGGCGCGCCAGGCCGCGCGTCACCCCGGCGGCATGGCCGTCACGGCCGGCGATCTCGAGCGCGTGCTCGCGGCCGGCCGCGCGAAGGGCCGGCTGGTCGTCGCCGGGTACAACACGCCGGCCGAGATCACGGTGTCGGGCGACGCCGCCGCGATCGCCGCGATCGCCGCGCTCGGCGGTCGCCGGCTGCCGGTCGCCGGCGCCTGGCACTCGGGCGCGATGGCCGGTGCGGTCGACGAGCTGCGCGCCGCGCTGGACGCGATCCCGCGGACCGGGCGCGGCGTGCCGCTGGTGTGCAACCGCGATGGCCGCGTCGCCGACGCCGGCGCGGTCCCCGCGCTGCTCGCCGCGCAGCTCGCGCGGCCGGTCCAGTGGACCGCGTGCGCGGCCACGCTCGCCGGGCTCGGCGTCACGCGGTTCATCGCGGTCGGCCCCGGCCGCCTCGTGCGCGCGATGCTGCGGGCCAACCTCGGCGCGGTCGACGTGCGGATCGTCGACGGCATGCGCGAGCTCGCGCGGGCGGTGGCGCCGTGAGGCCGCCGCGCGACGCGCAGCCGCTGCGGCTCGGCCCCGACGTCATCTCGCAGATCATCCCGCACCGCCGCCCGCTCGTGATGGTCGACGCGGTGGTCGCGTATCGCCACGCGCCGGCCCCGACCCTGTGGGCCCGCCGCCAGATCTCGGCCAACGAGGACATCTTCACCGGGCACTTCCCGGGCTATCACCTGTGGCCCGGCGTCTACACGATCGAGGGCCTCGGCCAGTCGACGCTGATCTGCGCGATCCTCGCGCTGCTCGTGCGCGAGCGCGAGCAGGCCGGCGGCACCGCCGCGGAGGTCTACGACGCGCTGCGCGCCCGGCAGCGCGCCGCCGCCCAGCCGTTCGCGCGGCCCGCGGCCCCGGCCCCGCACGAAGCCCGCGCCGCGCGGGCGGGGATGGCCGGCCAGGTCGAGATCAAGTTCCTCGCGCCGGTGTTCGCGGGCTCGCAGCTCGACTACGTCGTCACGCTGACCCACCTGGTCGAGCCGCTCGCGCGGTTCGACGTCGAGGCCGAGGTCGACGGCGAGCCGGTCGCGCGCGGCACGATGACGGGGGTGATCGGACCCCCGGCGTCATGAGGGCGCTGCTCGCGCTCGCCGTGGCCGGGTGCGCCCCGACCGTGATCTGGAGCGGCCACAGCGCGGATCGCCGCCACAGCTTCGAGGTCGTCCAGGACGGCGATCACCAGCGCGTGATCGTCGACGGCGCGCGCCGCACCGCCTACACCCGGGTCGCCGCGTGGTCGCTGCAGACCACCGGATCGCGCATCGTCCACGCCGCGCGGCAGGGCCGCGACTGGGTCGTCGTCGACGCGGGCCGCCCGGGCGCGCGCTGGGACGGCATCGGCGAGCTCGCGGTCGCCGGCGATCACACGGCCTACGCGGCCGAGCGCGCCGGACGCTGGCAGGTCGTCGTCGACGGCATCGCCGGGCCGGCGTGGGACGCGGTGCTCGCCGGCACGCTGCGGCTGTCGCCGACCGGCGAGCACGTGGTCTACGCCGCGCGCGACGCGGGCGGCGCGCACGTCGTGATCGACGGCGCGATCGGCCCTGCCTGGGACGGCGTCGCGCACCTGAGGTTCGGCGACGGCGGCGCCCACGTCGGCTACGTCGCGCGCGCCGGCGACGAGGCGACGGTCGTCGTCGACGGCGAGCCCGGGCCGCGCCACCGCGAGATCGCCCGGCTCCGGCTGTCCGGCGCACGGCCGGTGTACGCGGCGCGCGACGCGAGCGACTGGCGCGTGATCGCGGCGGAGCCGTCGCCGCCGTACCGCGAGGTCCGCGCGATCGTCACCGCCGGCGAGCACGCGGCGTGGATCGCGCGCGACGACGGCGGCGAGCTGGTGGCGTGCGACGGTGCGGTCGTCGCGCGCGCCGCTCGGTTCGACCCCGCGCGGCTCGCGCTGGTCGGCGGCTGCGACGTCGTCTATGCCACGCGCGACGCGGCCGGCGTGCACGTCGTCCACGGCGCGATCGACCAGACCTATGACGAGGTCGGCCCGATCGTCATCGGCCCCGGCGGGCAGATCGCGTTCGCCGCGCGCCGGGCGGACGCCTGGTACATCGCAGTCGACTTCCAGCCGCGCCCCGCCGGGTCCTACGCCGGCGAGCCGGTGTTCAGCCCCGACGGCACCCGCCTGGCGTACGTGGCCCGCCGCGACCGTCGCTGGCTCGCCGTGGTCGACGGCCGCGCCTACGGCTTCGACCTCGTGATCGACGGCACGCTCGCGTTCTCGCGCGACGGCCGGCACTGGGCGGTGATCGGCGGCGACCTGGCGCGCGAACAGCTGTTCTTCACCGTCGACGGCACCCGCCGCGTCCCGCTGGCACCCGTCGAGATCTACTCGGCGGGCGAGCGGGCGGCGATCCAACGCGCGCCCGGCGACGACGGCGGCGTGCTTCGCGCGTGGGCAGCCGCGGAGGCCGACCGATCATGAGCACCAAGGCCCTCACCGAGGCGACCACCGACGCGACCACCGGCGCGACCACCGGCGCGACCACCGGCGCGACCACCGACCTGTTCGAACGGCTGGTCGCGACGTGGCGGGCGCGCCGCAGCCAGCGCGCGTATCACCCCGAGCCGCTCGACCGCGCGCGGATCGCGCGGCTGTTCGAGGCAGCGCAGGCCGCGCCGAGCTGGTGCAACGTGCAGCCGTGGCGCGTCGTGGTGACCGAGCCGCCGGCCACCGCCGCGCTGGCCGCCGAGGTCACCGCGGCGGCTCGCCAGGGCCTCGAGCGCCCCGACGTGCCGTTCCCCGCCGAGTATCCGGCGCCGCATCGCGAGCACCGCGCCGCGTGCGCTCATGCGCAGTACCGCGCGATCGGCATCTCGCGCCACGACCGGACCGCCCGCCACGACGCCTGGCTGCGCAACTTCGGCTTGTTCGATGCGCCGCACATCGCGATCGTGTCCTGCGACCGCCGGCTGGGCCCCTACGCCTACCTCGACGTCGGGGTCTGGCTGGGCTACGTGCTCACCGCCGCGGCGGCGCTGGGCATCGATACCTGCCCGATGGCATCGCTCGCGAGCTACCCCCGGCCGCTCCGCGCCCGGCTACCGATCCCCGACACCGACGTGATCCTGCTCGGCCTCGCGCTCGGCCGCGCCGACGCCGCCGCCCCGGTGAATGCCTTCACCACGACGCGCGAGCCGGTCACCGCGAACGTCGCCTTCGCAACCTGACCGGCTCAGCCCCGGACGTCGCGATTCACGGCTTCGCCGCGGTCACCGGCAGATCGACCTTGTATGCTTGGCGCGTGAGCGGCACGAAACAGATCGACATCACTCGGATACTCTCGGACGTCCCAGACCTAGC
>JBGQCL010000383.1:0-11472 GCA_041495365.1 Kofleriaceae bacterium
AGCCGCACTTGCGGCCGGCTTCACCGTCCGGTTCTCGACGCTCGCCGCCGCGCTTGCGGATCTGCTCGCCCAGGAATCTCTGCCCGCCTTCGAGCGCCGCATTCGCCGCTACACCAGCCCCGATCTTTTGATCATTGACGAACTCGGCTACTTGCCCTGCGATTCACGAGCCGCGGAGCTACTCTACAACGTCATCAGCCGCCGCCACGAGCAGCGTTCTACGATCATCACGACGAACCTGGCGTTCAAGCAGTGGGGCACCACGTTCCCGGGCGCCGCGTGTGTCGTCGCGCTCGTCGATCGCTTTGCTCAGCACTGCCACCGCGTCGAGATCCTCGGCGAATCCTGGCGCGATAAGCATCGCCTCGATACCGATCGCCCCGCCCCCCCGCCGAGCCGATCGCGCCGCAAACGGGCCTGATCGCCCGGCAGTCGAACCGCGAGAATGCCGGGGCCGGCGGATCGCGAACCCGCCGCCGATCGGCTCGACCGTCAAATCTCTACGGAAATATTCCGCCGTCAACAGTGCGGGCGCCGGATCGGCGGCGAGAGCAGCTCGACCGCGGAGCGAAACCGCCGCTCGGCCCCGGGATAGTCGCCATGGTTCAGCGCGCACAGGCCGCTGTGGCACAGCGCGCTGGCCCCCACATCGGGCGCCTGGGCTTGGACCGCCATCGCGAACGCCTGATCAAGGAACGCCAGCCCGGGCGGAGTCTGGTCCTGACAGATCAGCGCGGTCCCCAGCTCGCGCAACGCCTGGCTGCGCGTCGCGCTCGGGGTCTCGGGCAGGTAGTACAGCGCCTCGCGGGCGAGCATTTCCGCCTCCACGGCGCCACCGCACGACAGCGCCAGCGCGGCGATCTGCGTCAACAGCGCCGGTAGCTCCGGAGCCGGCGCGTAGGCACGCACCAGCCGAACGAGGGCGGCGATCACCATCGGCCAGCTCGCGGCGGGGTACCAGCGCGCGGAGAGGGTCGCGATCGCAGCCTGGACGTTGTGTACGACCCAGCCGCGCGTGAACCACTCGGCGAGGTAGCCGGTAGACGCTTGCTCGGCATAGAACACCTCGACCCGGACACCGCGCGCGACGAGCGGCTGCAGCGCAGCGAGCGCGGTGTCACGCAGCATCACCCAGCGCTCGAACGACAGCAGGATCGCCAGCCGCGGCACCGCGTCGCGTGTCGCGGTCCACGCACCGGCCAGGCGCTCGAAGACGTCGGCACAGAGCAAGCGCACGGATGCAAGGTCGAGCAGCTTGCTGGACGGCGACTGCTGCAGCTCTGCGAACGTGACCGCATAGTCCCGTGGGGTGAACGCTGGCGCGACCCGGACGGTCGAGAACGACGGCTCGCGTCGCGTGGCAACTCCCGCATGAGGCTGTGCGCCGCTTGCTCGCTTCGGTGCAGGTGATGCCGGGCGAGGATGTCCGGACGACGCATCGCCGACGCGCGAGCCGGCCACCAGCTGTAAACGCGGACGCATGCGCCCCCGTATCCTTGGGCCGACAAGGCGGCGCGAGTCCGCCCTCATCGGACAGACCAGAGCCAGGCATGCACTCCGGACCAAGTCCAGAAGTTGACGCGACACTCGGCGAACACGCCGCGACATCGCACGCACATCAGCGACCATGAACACCTCGCTTCGAGAGGCACCGACTCGGCACTGTGTTGCATGAACTCGGGTGCGCCCGGCCATTCGCCGCCCCGGGAGGTCGCGATGTTGCGTCATTACCCATGTATTCCTCGAAGTCTCTGCAGCTACGGTGTCCCCGCCGCGGTATTGGGTGCTCGCGCGCGCGACGCCTGCTCCATAGCACCAGCGCCAACTTCCAGATCTATCTCTCCCGCAAGCGCGCCCGCGATCTGTTTGCATCCGACATGCACCTCGTGCCAATCGGCGGCGTCAACACCGCTCCTCAGGAAGTGTTCAAGATCCGGGTCGGCACCCGACCGGCGCATGTTGCGCTGTGCGATGCGCACGGTCGTGCGATACATCATCACGCGGTCGACTTCCTTCATGCCGGTTGGAAGCGGTTGGCCATCGCGATAGCCCTCCCAGGTACGCGAGCCATCGATCGCCTCATCGAGAAAAGCGATCACATCATCAATGCGCCGGAACTTGCCGACGAACCAGCTGCCGGTACGCTCTACCCCCTGGAAGGCTTCGCGCAGCCGACTGGCCTGCATCCTGATAACGACACGACGACCACGGATGGCAAGCTCGATCAGCGACCCGGGCGTACCGAGACCATCGAGAGAGACAACGTAGTCCCTCAGACGAGCGCGAGTTTCGACGATGCATTCGAGGACGCTGCGCAGATTGCCGGTGGCCTCCACCGCCCCCTCAATATCACGCTTGCTAAGAGCCAGCGCTACGTCCGCGAGGCGCGGACGATGATCCGCGCATTGTCGTTCCAATCGCTGAAGCAGCTCTACAATCGCACGCGGATCCAATTTCATCGCCCACGCCTCCCTGTACTCGAACCAACATGGCGACCGAATTACAGCGCGCTACCTTGTTCCCATTGAGAGCACACTCAGAACTGGCGTCTTGCCACCTGCGCGCCATGCTCGGTACATGGATTCGCGGGTTTACCTGGAGCTTCATCGACCCCTCCTGCAGTAGCCAACGCAGGTACCCTACTGCCACGCGTTCCCCATGTGTAGCGTTTTCAACACCAGATCTCAGCGTCGCTGTCGAATGTGGTATCGGACTGGATCCCTCACCCAGAATCAACGACACTGTTAGCCACCTTACCATTCGATCAATGCACGCGACCATCGAATGAGCCTGATGCTGCGCCGTGGCGCTCGGCTGCTCCTGCGCCATGGCATCCGGAGCGTCCGCGAGCAGCTAGATTCAGTAGTCCAGCGAGAGCCCGAGCAAGACGCCGCCGGTCGCTGGTCGCACGGTCACTTGTAATCCATCCCGCCTCGGTCGGTCTGAAACGAACAGATACGCCGCGAGCGCACTGAGCGCCAGGCCCGTTCCCAGGCTCGCATACGCGAGCGTCGGCGACGCACTTCGACAGGGATCGCCATCCGGTCCGCAGGTCTGGTGTAGATACAGAAGGGAGCTGCCGGCGGCAAGCAACACCGCCGAGCCACTTACGGCGGTCCACTTCAACCAACCCCGACTCCTGGGCGCGAGGCTCTGCATGGCCGGATCAATGAGCTCGATGACGCGAGCATCCTGGACAGAGTCATGAAAGGTCTCACGAGCGAGGGCACGCATCCGGTCATCATCGTTTCGGCCATCGAGCGGCGCGAGACGCCCGCGCACCCATAGCCCAGAATCGGCCATGTAGATGATGCTCCTGAACGCCGGTTGGCCGTGCCAAATCGTCCGCTCGACGAGAACCAGCTCGGGCCCTGCATCGACCCCGGCGGCGAGCTGGGCGGCGTAGTCAAGCGCATACTGGTCTCTATCGGCCTGAGATGGAAATACCAATCCAGCATAACGGTCGGTGATACTGAGCATATCGCCGAACCTCAAATCGAGCACCAGCGTCGTGGTCTTCCCGGGTTCCACGATGGCCTCGTACAGCTGGCCGTCGGTGCCAGGCGTGCGTGCGAGGATCCGGTGCACGCCGGGCAAGACCTCTGCCTCGAGAGATCCGTTCTGCGGTCGCTCGTCCGCATCGAGGTAGACGCGCACCGCTTGATCTCGCACCTCGACGATCAGCCGGCCGCGCCCTTCCGCTTCGAGCCGGGTCAATGCCGTGGCATAGTACCGCGTCGCCTCCGAGCCGCTCAATGCCTGGATGAGGATGGTCTGATTTGGGTACGTGCGAGCCAGGTCCTCGTCCGCCTCATCTTCGCCTGCCTTGTCCTTCAGGCGATGCCTGCTCATTGCGAGGGCGATCAGCCCCCTTACCCACGTGTCTCGATGCGACATCTCGTCTACCAGCAGCGTCGCATTATCGCGTGACACGGCAATGGCGGCGGCGAGCTTCGCCGCTGCGTCCTTCCATTGATTACGCCGGAAGTGAGCGAATCCGTTCTCGTACATCCTGACGAGATCGGAGACCTGCAGTCCCGGATCCGAGCGCCCCGAGCGGGGCACGCGAGTCCCGAGGCGCCTGCGAAAGTCGCTTGGCAATGCCACGACCGATGGACGATGCGCGATCTCGTCGAGGTACGGCGCGAGTAGACGGACGGTCTCCCTTGATGGCTCGCCCACGGACGCAAAGACAACTGCTTGCGCCGCGGCATCGCGTACGGAGGTCAGCATCGTCGCCACGATCGCGCACACTGTTACGCCCGCAAAGCGCCTGCGGGAGCGTCCCGTGCGTCCAGCTATGGCCGTCCGGATCCAGTCAGGCATCGCTCCGCCCCATTCCCGCCAATGTCCGTCTGCACACCTTCATCGAAACTGATACGCGCCGATGTCTGCAGGCGCCACACGGGCGTTCCCGTCGACATCATGAGATGCGACGCCGGTTAGGTCGCTCGCTGGATCCGCAGCTCGTCGGGCAGGACTGTTCGGTTGAAGATGGAGATCACCCTTCCCTGGGTCCACAAAGAGCGGATCGGACATTCCGTTGCCCGTTCCCGGTGGCAGCGACCCGGGGCGAGCGATGGAATAGGCATGCATGCACGCCCCCCCAAACTGATTCGCACCAAGTGTCGGTGTGCGATTGTCGCTCATGACGTTGTTCTTCGCGGTGAACGTGCCCGCGATGCATTGGATCGCCGGCGCGACTCCATCTTGGGAGGTGTTCAGGGCAAAACTATTGAAGTCTAGGCGATTTGCCGAGTTGGTCGCGGTCGTGATGGAGATGCCACCGACCGATGAGGTCAATCCTCCATTGTTGAAGAATACATTGCCAACGATAACAAACGCTCCATTGGAGATGGAGACACCGCCGCCGGGATTATTCGTGACTCTTGCGCGCGTCAGCAACAACGTGGGAGCACCAGCCCCCGCTGGAATGAGACATCCGATGCCGCTTGAGCTATTGGGGGCATTGCTGATCGATAGGTCGTAGATGCTCAGCGAGGTGCGATCGTCTTGGACGGTCACGATGGCGCCATTTCCCATACTGCGCGTTAACTCGGCGCCAGGGTCGCCGAGGAACGTCACCCCCCGCCCGCCGCTGACCAACACAGCTTCGTCAATGACCCCATGAAGCTTCACGTAGGGGTGCCCCGTCGCAAGGCCCGCCGCGACGCGTGTGCAGGGCGAGGCGAGGCTACACGCCTGATTGTCGGTCCCGTCGGGGGCCGCCGAGACGTAGGCAACGCTGTCCGGTGTGGCACATGAGCCGTCTGGCAGGCAAGCGTGGGAGGCGCAGTCACTGTGCGCCGAGCATCCGTGACAGCTGTTGTCAGCTCCGCAGATCGGGCTTGTGCCGCTGCACGCCGACGGCATGTCTGGCGTGCACTGTACGCACGTCATCGTTTGCGTGTTGCAAACACCAGTCGGCGAAGCGCAAGGGCTGTTGTCCGTGCAGATGATTGGCTCCGTGCAGTTGTCATCGGGGTTTCTTCCCTTGCAATAGTTGGGATTCAGCGTGTTTCCACACCCGAGGGAGCTGCCGATCAGCCCAAAGAGTACAGCCAGAAGTGGGAGTTGCTTCCTCATTGTGCTCCTGAGGCAGATCAGAATCGCCAGAGCCAGCTGGCGGCAGCGCCTGCGCCGGCTACCGGCGTCACGACCGCGGCCGAAGTGGCATCGGGACGGAACCAGAAGTACAGCCCGAGGCCCGCGGTGAGCGCGCCAGCGGCAAGTGATACGTAGCCGTAGCCGCTCGTGTGGTGGTAGTAGCGGTCCTGATGGCCGTGCGGATCAGGGTTCTGGTTGTAGACGAGCCAGAATACGCCGGCCGCGATGGCTGCGCCTCCGACGCCTACCGCGATCTTGGGTAGGAGCCGGGGCGAACCAGCAGCCGGATGACCTCCGTCGACCGGGCCACTCGGTGAGCCCCTCGATGGCCCGGCTGATGAACCGTCCGGTTCGAGCTCGAAGTCCTCCGTGGTGATCTTGCCTTCGACGGCGACCACCTCCCGGGTCAGCGCCTTGTAGCCGATGCGGCGCAGGGTGATGGTGTGCGTGCCGGGGTAGGTCGCTCGCGTCTTCTCCGTGGCGCCGATGTTCTTGCCGTCGAGCGTGATCCACGCCTTGTCAGGCTTCGAGCGGATCACGAGCGTCGTCCGTCCGGTCCGCTCGGCTGCGTCTTGCAGCACCTTGCTCAGCTCTGCAGTGTTTCGCTTGAATGCTTGCTCATCGCCAGTCTCTGTATAGCGACTGGCGGAAACATCACTCTGGATCCCGGCGATGAGCACGTGCGCCGTGGCGATCGTCGTTGGAACGCTGGCGCCGCGCTCGGTCTCCAGCTGCACGATGATGATCTGCTCGTTCCGCCGGAGCTCGGGAGCTACGCACGCCCAGGGCGCGCTGTCCGCCAGGCATTTGACCGCTGCGTCGAGCAGCTCGCGAGCCAGCGATGGTGTGGACAGCTTCCAGTGGAGCGACCTGGCGGTGGTCTGGAAGGCGTCCCCGATGATCTCTCGTTGGTGCTGCGATGCTGCCCCGGTGACCAGGAGAACTCCATCAGCGTGGGCCGAGGATTCCGGGAACAGGAGATGAATCGCGATAGCGAAGGCTACGGTCAGCTTGACGAGTCGCATGTACTCACCAGTTCTTCTCGAGGACTGCAACCTTCGCAGCATCGATCGTCACGGTATCTGTCTCATCTTTGCGCTGGCCTTCGTTTCGGCACCGCACGCGGTGCTTGCCCACCGCGATGGCGTTCACGGTGACCGGTGCGGTGCCGAGCGAGATCTCAGGACCGCCGTCACTCAGGAAGCAATCGGCCCAGGTCTTCGCCCGGATCTCCAGCGTGCCGGTCGCGCGCCTTGGCCTGGCCGTTTCCGAGGCACTCGGCGCGCTCACCGCGCCGGTTGTCCGCGCTCTCGGCCCGTCTGGCGCGGTAGCTGACCCGGCCCGAGTGACATCGCCGGTCCCCGTGCCGGGATGAGGCTGGCGGTCCGAGGCTGCAACCGACTCCGCGCGCACCGCGGCATGCGTGCCGTCCGTTGGGTGCTCCGCGGCGGCGCTTGTCTGTGGCTTGGCGTCGGGGGCCGGAGGCATCGGCGTTTGAGACGACGCCTGGCGGCTGTCACCGACCGGGGTGCGAGGCTGGGCCTCCGGCTGCTGCTGGGTCGGGCTGGCGAGCTTGAGCGAGACCGCGGTCACCAGCGCACCCGCCAGCGCGGCGGTGGCCAGTGCAGCCACCGACGTGCGCCGGCTCCCGTGGCGGCGCGCCAGCGCCTGGATCTGCGCAAGGGCGGTCGGGACGTCGCTCGAGATCGTCGCCTCGTTGGGGGCGGCCCGCGTCTCGGCCGCGATCTGCGGCGCGAGCGAGGTCAGCATCGACGCACCGTTTTGCATGCCTGCAGCGATCCACCTGCCGAACTCGGATGGCGATGGTCGCCGAGCCGGGTCGCGCTCCAGGCACAGGATGATGAGGTTGTTCCATTCACGCGGGATGTCGGGCCGGAGATCCTGCGGCTCGGGAAACGAGGCGCGCGGATCGCACTGCTGCGTCATCACCGATATGTAACTGTCGCCGATGTAAGGGGTCCGTCCACACAGGATTCGATAGGCCAGTACGCCGAGCGCGTAGATGTCGGCTTTCGCCGTGACGGGTCTTCCGTGGAGCTGCTCCGGCGCGGAGTAGCCTGGCGTGCCGATGTACTGTGCCGTGATCGAATGGATGTTGCCGGCCATCTGCTTGTCGCGAAACTTGCAGATCCCGAAATCCACGAGAATCACGAACCACTCGATCCCCCAGCGCCTCGGCATCACCATGACGTTCGGGGGCTTGATGTCGCGATGAACGATGTCGACCTCGTGGGCGGCGCGCAGGGCAGACGCCAGCTGCAGCAGGATCTTGCCTGCCATGTCGACCGGCAAGCGTCCACGCTCATCGCAGATGTCGGCCAGCGACTGACCCTCGACGTAGGGCATCACCAGCGAGGGCCGGCCGTCCTCGGTCCGGCCGGTGCCGTAGATCTTCAAGATGTTGGGATCGTCGATCGCGCTGGCTGCCCTCGCCTCGCCGAAGAACCGGGCGACCGTGGCGGGATCCTTGGCATGCTCTGCAGCCACGACCTTGACCGCCAGGCGCCCGCCCGGCAGGTCGTCGGAGGCCGCTTCCCAGACCTGCCCCATGCCGCCCGAGCCGATCAGGCGGACCAGCTTGAGCTCTCCCTGCAGCGCGCTGCCCCGTAGCTCGCCCGGTTCCGGTGGCTGCTGCTTGGTCGACACTCGCAGGTCACGCGTGGTCACGGAGTCCCCCATCTACGCGCCGCCGGTCGTGATGCGCCGCGCGGCCGGAAGATATGCCAGGATGGGCCCGGAATCCACCCTCGGCGTACTTACCCATCCGTGATGTAACTGCCGGCCGACTTCCACGATGGTGGATGGCGGGCCCGCCTCCGAGCTGAGGATGCTCGCGTCACAGTGAAGAAGCGGAAGACAACGGCAACCGGCAGCTCGCGCGATGTCGCGAGACGACTCCGCCGCTTCCGCGAGGCGGCTGACCTCACGCAGGAGGTCGTCGCGAAGCGCGCCCGGGTCAGCGCCAAGTTCATCTCCGAGATCGAGAACGGGCACGTCAACCCGTCGCTCGCGCTGGTCGCACGCCTCGTGGAGGATGGCCTGGAGATCCCGATGTCGGCGTTCTTCTCCGACGACAGGACCGGCGAGGTGCTGGGTGACCTCGCGCAGCTTGCCGCTCTGTTCGGCGGGCAACCCGCGACCGTCCGCCGCCGCGCGATCCGCGTCCTGAAGGCGCTCTGTGAGGAATGATACGACCTGCATCGTTGGCCCATGCTCACCGTCACGTCGACAGCTTCCGGCGCCGCGCCCAGGTCGAGAGTGAGCTGTGATCGAGGCCGAGCTTCGCTGCACCGGCGGTCACGCCCCAGGTACGCATCACCACGATCCGCCTCACGGTCTCCTCGATGGCTTCGATGCTGTCGAACTTGAACTCCCGTAGCCGTTCCAGGTCGTGCATGCTGAACCCGGGCCCCGGTGCCCCGAGATCCTTCGCGATGTCGGCGGCGGACTCGTGGGCGATTCGCTCCACCTCGTTCGAGCGCGACGACAGCCGGGCCAACGCGATCATCGCCGGCCGGTCAAGGCTCTTCTTGATGGTTGCCGCGCTGCTCGCGTTGTCTGTGCACACGACCAACTGCGGGCGCTCCGCGTACGCGACCGCGTGCGCCAGATCGATCACGGAGATCACGTCGGCTTGCCGGCCGAGCACCACGCAAAGGGTTCCGCAGAGTGCTGCTTGCACTGCCGCGGCGGGATCTCCGTCCTCGTAGACGATGAGCGGGGTCTCGCGGCCGACCACGAGGTCATGAAGCCGGCGGACGATCCGCAGCAGGTCACCATCACCGACGACGATGAGCTCCGAACGCTGTGCCGCCCAGTCGCGCAGGCTGCGCAATGCCTCGTCGACGTCATCTTGTCGGTCCGCTGCCCAGCCCAGGAAGCGCCGGATGACGGCGAGCATCCCGACCAGCTGCAAGCTCTCGGCGACCAGGCGCAGGCCACCGATCGTGATCTCGATGCCAGGCCGTAGCTTGAAGCTGGCCAGCGATTCGCCGTCGCATCGCAGGCCGTTCTTGGACTTGAGGTCGCGGATCTTCCAACCGCCCTCCGCGAGCGGCACGAGCTCGGCGTGCTCCCGCGACAGCAACCCGCTGCCATCCTGCAGGCGTAGCTCGGCCGCCGATCCGATCTTGCACTTGACGGGCGGGTTCGGCAGCCCGTACACGCGGTCGGTCGTCCCACGCTCGCGAAGCCGGATCACGGCGTCGGTGATGTGCCAGCTACGCCGCGCTCGCGGGTCAGTGTTGGTCGAGAGTTCGCCGGGAGCCATCAGTAGGTTCGACATTCTACGTCCGTCTATTGGCGCGGTCCCGGATCACCGGCAATGTAGGCGAGATGATCTTGCCGCGCGCCGTTGATTCGGTGGGCTCGGCACCCCGAAATGCAACGGGCTTGTAGTCTTGGTCGCTCTGCGGACAAGGTCTGATCTCCATCGGGGGCGCCGAAGGTTGCTTTCTATACAACGCTGCGGTAGCCGGTTCCGGTGCCAGGCGGCCTGAGTGCATGAGCGACAAGGAAGCCGATCGGAAGCTGATGCGGCCGAGTTTGTGCCACGGTTTGCCGCATCAGTGCGCACGCGGGAGCCGGTGCGTTCGCGCGCGGCGTGCCGTTCGGGCAGGCTGCGCCGCCTCCAACTTCATTCCGGGAGCGTCGGGCGTGATGTGGCCGCTGACGGGTTTGCGCAAAGATGCCCTCGACCCGTCATTTCGACAGTGCGGTGCGCAGAGCCTTGCTGCTCTCACCGTAGGATGCGCGACGAGTTCGGGGATCGAGTGATGCACGCGCCCACGCAAGACCGGAGTGACGACGCGATCGCGCTGTTCGCCGCGCTTCTTACCGACCAGGGCAGCGGCGGGGCACCGGCATGAGAAGCCATCGCGAAGCTGACGGGCCGACGGCAAATCGCAGGTCGCAGAGCGAGAGCTCGCTGCCAGGCGTCGGAAAGCAGTCGCTGATCGAGCGCATCGGCTCGACCGCCGAGCCAATGGCTCTTGCGCCGACCGAGACGCGCGAGGCACCGTTGTCTGCAGACCTCATGGCGCGCCCGGCCCCGTCGGAGATCCCGCACCGCCCGGGGATGGAACAGCTGTTTGGGCGACCGCTCGGCGACATCCGGGCGCACACCAGCATGTCGGCCGAGCTCGCGCCGCACGGCGCTCGCGCGCTATCGGCCGGTGGCGTCGTGCTGTTCGCCGACACGCAGCCGTCGCCGGCGACCGTCGCGCATGAGGTCACGCACGAGATCCAGAGCAAGCAGGCCGGCCGCGCGGCGCCGATGGCGGCCGGAGTGGTCGCGCCACGCGACAGCCCCGCGGAAGCGGAGGCCGACGGCATCGCGGCTCGGGTGGCGGCGCACGGCCTGGGCGCTCGCCTCCCGCCGATCACCGCCGCCCCGGCCGCGCACGTACACCTCGCACCAGCCACGCCGGAGCCGAGCGCGACAGCCGCAGAAGATGGACGGGTGGCGGCCACTGCGGCAAAGCCCCAGCTCGCGCAGCATGGCCACGCGATGCAGTATTACCGGCTGCATCAGCCGGCGTTCCTCGGCGCGGCGCGCACCCGCCTGCTCGCCGCGAACCTTCCGCCAGGCTCGCTGCAGCTGTCCTGGACCAGCGGATCGGCGCGCTTCGTCGAGCAGCTGGGCTTCGCGCTGACCGGGCCGGAGGCCAAGGAGCTGCCGGAGCTGCTCTACCCCAGCGATCCGTGGGCGATGATCGACGCGCACCGCACGATGGACGCCGATCCAACCCTGGCCACCGGCGCAATGGGCTGGTCCCCCGCGGCCGGCCTGGCGCTCGCCGCCGCGTTCGAGCGCAGCGTACGGGCGTCGCTGCCCCGGGTCGC
>JBGQCL010000384.1:0-11464 GCA_041495365.1 Kofleriaceae bacterium
CTCAGCAGATACTCGAACTCCTTGGCAACCGCATCGCTCGTGTAGACCTCCTCCAGCTTGAGGCTTGCGGCCTTGAGAACAGGATCGTCCTCGGACCGACGGTGCCAATCCCACATAACACGAGCCTCGATTAGCTCCTCCGCGGGTGGTTTCCGCTGTTCCAATACTGTCCGGGTCCATTCCAGGTCCCCAACAAGCTCGGCCATGTAGCGCCCCTTCTTGCGCGCCTCCTTGTGGCCGTGGGCGAAGTTGAGTTGTCGATGCGCTTCTGCGAACACGGGCCACAGCGCCAAGCGGCTTTCGAGGGGTGTGCCATCGTCGGCGAGGATCTGCTTCACCTTCTCCAACAGGTCGTTACGTATGGTCCACGCCGGATGACCTGGGGCGATCAAGTAGGTTCGCGAGTGAAAGGCGCGATCATCGCTCCACTGCTGTCTGCGTTCGACCGCCATCGCGGGTTGGACCAGCGCCTTGAGCAAAGCGTGCTGTTCGGACGTGGGCGGGCGCGTTGCGATGGCGTCTAGGATCTCAAGGCTGAGCTTCTTCCCCGCTACGTCGAAGTCCCCCCAATACTCCGGCCCACCTTCCAGGACGCGCGTCACGAGAGACGCGCCCCGCTTCCCGTCCTTGGGAAGCCCATGTTTCAGCCTGGGCGCCAGCTGAAGTTCGGCCCCGACGACGGCGCAGAGTTCCCGAAGCACCGCCTCCTTCGTCTCGTCGTCACGCGCCCCCATCGCGGCGTGCGCCAGAGGCCAAGCCAGCGACAGGATGACGTCCTCGTGTTTTACGACCCGATCTCCATAGACGCCCTCGATGCGTTCATCTTCGACGCGTGAGGACCGGAGCGATCGAATCAACAACACCACTTGCTTCGGCTGAGGTTTGGCGACTGCTTCAAGGACCTCCGCCAAAGCCACGCGCTGACCGGCTGACATCGAGGGCACCGCGGCCCGGACCGAATCGAAGAGCGGGGCTAGGATGTCGACGTCGAATCCGCCGAGGCCCAGCAGGAACTCGGTTCGCGCGAGGGCGATCAACTTCGAACGACCGAGCCGATCCAGTGATCCTTGGACAATTGGATCGCGAATCGAGGCGAGCAGCGCGTTGGCTTCGTCGGACGCGACCACGGGCGGCGTTCCGCCAACCTCGATTGACAGCCATCGCAACAGCACGTGATCGCGCAGCACGTCGGGCTTTAGCTCGTAGATCCGATCGTTCTTGCCGCGCTGGACCAGCACCCGACGGTTCACGAGAGAGTTCAGTCGCTCCAGCACCTTCGTTGCACTGCCAACGCCGCTCTCCCTTCCGATCTGCTCGATCGATTCCCCATCGTCACGGTTCACTTTTCCGACGAGCGCGACCCAGCGAAGCAGCTCACGAACCACCTCAGGCGCAACCTCGGATTGGCTCGTCTCGATCTCGCGAAGGTACTCGTCCGCAAGATCCTGGGCGGACGCTGGCACCTGCGTGAGATCGCCGCGCTCTTCGAGATGCTGTACGGCGAGCGTTAGCCAGACCGGGTGCCGAGCGAAGCGCTTGCTGAGTTCTTGCGCGGCACGCGTTCGCCTCTCCTGCGGGAGATACCCCAGCTTGCCGGTAGCGAGAAGACTCTCGCACATCGCGACTGCATCAGCGTCAGCCAACGCCGCGATGGCCAGCTTCTTGACCCGGGACTTGATGCGCGCGCCGTCTAGAAAGCGAAGCACCGGATCCTTGGGAGACCGGACCGTGATCGCAACTTTCCACTTGGATACTCGCGGACCGAACTGCTCAAGCAGCACCTTGAGCAACTTCTCATCGTCTGGCTCGTCGACGAGCAAGAGCGTTGGGCGCTCGCGAACAACCCCATCAAACCAAGTAGACGTCGCGGACATCGTTGCGATGTTCGCCCACAGCACGTGCCACACTCCCTCGCTCGCGATGGTCTCGCCGATTTCGAGTAGCAAGCGCGTCTTACCGATACCCCCAGCGCCATGGATCACCAAGAACTGATTGGCTTCACCTAAGAACGTGCGTGCCGCATCCACCTCGCCAGTCCGGCCAAAGATCTCGCCGACATCGACACGACGGAGGAACAGCTCCTGAGCGTGCACGCGCTCTCGCATCTCGGGAACCGACAGAAAGGCTCGAGTCTCGTTCTCGAAGTAGGCCCGGTGAACCTCAGGGTGCTTGGCGAGTAGCCCGTCTAGGTACTCCTGTGACCAGCGGTCGACCTCGTCGAATCCTTGCGCCTTGAACAGGGGGACTACTTCGTTGTTCCAACGCTCTTGATCCGTCGTGTTAAACACCGCGTTCGTTACAAGGCGCCAGTGCTTCACGCCAAGCCACTGATCATGGCGTGCATGGCCAGGCGTTCTGTATTTGGCGACGGTCGCAGCTTCCTCCTTCGCATCGCGGATCGCGGCGGCCGCGGAAGCGTTCTGGTGATGCTTCATCTGGAACACGCGCGTCCCATCGCCGGACCGCGCATCCTGAGCCCCGTCCTTACCAGGGCGCCCAAACAGGGCTGCGTTTGGGTCCTCGAAGAAAATGAGGGTGCAGGCGAGCGACTGGAACGTAGCGCCGCTGGTGATGAGGCCCCACTTCTTAGCCATCGCCAACGTCCCGCATCAGTCCCACGTCTTGTTCTTGAAGCCGAGGATGGTGGCGTTCTCCGAGACGGCGCGCTTGACCTGATCGGAGACGCCGTTCGGGAACTCGGCGCGGATCTCGACGGTCACGTTCACGACGGCCTGCGGGTCGCTCACGAGTTGTTGGAGGATCTCCTCGGCGATCTGGACGAGCCGCATCTTCGTGGTCGATGTCTTCACGTCCACGGTGCCGATGAAGGAGCGGGCCTTGGGCTCGCCGAGCGTGACTCCGATCGGGGGCGGCTTGGACTTCGATCCGGACCGGCCGGGGAACGGCGCCGGGCCTGGCGGGTAGACTGCGGTGATCTGGTGCGGCAGCGGCTGCACGTTCGACGTGTGGACCGCCATCATCGGGTCGAACAGGGACGCGAGATCGATCCGCTTGGCCTCGACGGCAAGCTTGAAGTTGGCGCCGTCGCCGTCGAACGAGATGGCCTGCACGGCGCCGCTGCCGACCGGGACGGCGGCAACGATCGTCACGACCTGCGCCGGCTCGATGCCGACGAGGGACTGACCTGATGTAAGGGTTTCTAGGGTGAACATGGTCAAGGACGGAGCCGCCGCGCCATCCTCGCGCCAGCCCCAGCGTGCGAGGTATCAGGCTACGACCCCGCTCTGACAATCGGCAAGGCCCCGGGAGCATTCGGTTCGCGCGCAATTTCGGCCGACCGCCGCGCATTGTGAAGCGGTCGTGTGGTTGCGGTTCGTAGGTGGCCTGAAGATCGCGAGGTCGACTGCCGCGGGCGTTCGCAGGACCTGCGGAGCCAGGTAGCGTGAACGCCGATCGTTGGTGGACCACGCGCAGCAACCGATCGATTTTCGCGAAGCATTTGGATCTCTTGCGGGAGTGGCGAGCGGCAGTGACCTGGACGCGCGCTCATGTCGGAAGGCCGGGACCGAATGCCCGTGACGGTGCACGGGATCAGGCACACCCCACGACCTCGTCCGGCAGCAGGGTGTGCCGGATGCGGTGGTGAAGGCCATGCCGGCCGTGCCGGCGCGGACCTCGCGCAGCGCGGTCAGGACAAGCACCTGCACTACAGCCGCGGCGTGACGGTGGAGGAGATGCGCCGGGCGTCGATGGCGCTGATGCGGCTGATCCCTGCCGGGCCGGCCGCACCGCGAAAAGGTAGGGACCGCGGTAGGGACCAACGCAGTAGGGACCGGAACCTGGATGCGGAACATGTTGCAGCGACCGGAACTTGGCGGCCGCGCGGCCTGAAGATGCCCGGTGTCCGGCCGGATCTCGGACGGCCTCCGAATTCCGGGTGTCGCACGGCCGCTCAGCGCTGGCCGAACAGGTGCTTGCGGGCCTCGTCGTCCATCTTCTCGAGCCGCGCGTCGCTGGCGACCGCCATGCCGCGGGCGACGGCCGGCCGGGCCTCGATCGCGGCGAGCCAGCGCGCGACGTTCGGATAGCCGAAGTCGTCCTTGACCAGCCGATCGCGCGCCGAGACCACCCACGGAAACGACGCGATGTCGGCGATCGAGTACGCGCCGGCGACGAACTCACGGCCCTCGAGCCGGGTGTCGAGCACGCGGAGCAGCCGCCGGGTCTCGTTGACATAGCGGTCGATCGCGTAGGGCAGCTTCTCGGGCGCATACGCCACGAAGTGATTGGCCTGTCCGAACATCGGACCGATGCCACCCATCTGCCACATCAGCCACTCGAGCACCGCGGTGCGGGCGCGCAGATCGCGCGGGATCAGCTGGGCGGTCTTGTCGGCGAGGTAGAGCAGGATCGCGCCGGACTCGAACACCGAGAGCGGCGCGCCGCCGTCGGCGGGAGCGTGGTCGACGATCGCCGGGATCCGGTTGTTGGGGCTGATCGCCAGGAACTCGGGCTTGAACTGCTCACCGCGGCCGATGTGGATCGGCAACACCCGGTACGGCAGCGCCAGCTCCTCGAGCGCGATGCTGATCTTCTTGCCGTTCGGGGTCGCCCAGAAGTAGAGGTCGATCATGGCGCCGTGAGTAGCGCGCCCGCCGGGCTGCGGCAATGGACTCGTCGCGGTGGATCCGGTCGCGCGCATCCGGAGGCGCCCCGCGGCCGGGCTGTGTGAGGCACCTCACGCGCCGGGCGCGGGGGCAAACCCGAGCGTGAAGGCCAGGTCATCGCCGGACGCGGCGGCGCCGAGCACGCGCGCGGCGAACCGGCGGCCGCCGATCGTCAGCTCGGTGCGGGCGGCGGCGCGGTACGAGCTGTCGACCGAGCCCTGGATCAGCTGCTTGATCCACAGCCCGACCTCCAGCGCGGTCGAGGCGTCGGCGGCCTCGACCAGCCGATCGTGGACCGCGACCTCGAGCTGGTCGCCGGCGAGCCGGAGGTCGAACCGCAGGCCGACCTGGAAGTACGAGCAGCCGTTGCGGTCCTGGAACACGTGGATCTTGACCGGCCGGCGGCGATCCTCGGCGAGGTAGTCGAAGGTCGGCCGGTAGTCGCCGTCGGCGCGGGGCTCCAGGCCGCGGGTGTAGTGCTGCGGCAGGTGGCCGCGCGCGATGCTCCAGTTGGTGAGCTCGGCGGCGGTGCTCTCGGACAGCTGGACGACGACGTCTCCGGCCCCGGCCCCGGCCCCGGGCGCGGACGCCGGCGGGGCGGCGGCGAGGCCGCGGCGCACCGGCAGGTCGGTGGTGAGATCGACGGTCAGCGCGTCCGGCGTCGAGCTCACCCGGGTCGCCGCGATCGGCAGCGCGGGGAGCCGGATCCGCAGCGCGGTGACCTCGCCGAGCCGGCGCAGCAGCGTCGCGCGCAGCGCGTCGTAGGCGCGGCCGGTCAGGTACTCGGCGAGCTTGCGGGCGGCGACATCGAGCACCGCGCGCGGGACGCTGCCGCGCAGCGCCGGGGGCAGCCAGCGCGCGACGGCGTCGACCAGCGCGCGGCCGTCCTGGTCGCGGAGCTGGAGCTCCACGGCGCGCAGGTTGTCGGGGCCAAAGCCGGCGACCAGCTCGCTGGCCTCGGCCGTGCGCACCAGCGCGGGCCGGACGTCGGTGATGGCGGTGAGCGTCGTGATGGGCTGATCGGCGTCGTCGAGCTCGAGCTCGATCGCGAACCGCAGCTGATCGGCGGCGGCGGGGCGGAGCTCGACCCCGCGCGCGACCACGGTGAGCTCCGGGGCCGCCAGCGTCAGCGGGCCGAGCGACGGGACCTGGAGCGGCATGCGCAGCGCCGGGTCGCGCACCAGCTCGGCGAGCAGGCGGTTGGCGCGTGCGAACGGGACGCGGACCCGCGCGTGCGGCCCGGCGGTGGCGACGGCGGTGCGCTCGGTCAGCGCGCGCTTGCGGGCCGCGATCTCGGCGCAGTTGGCGCCGCAGCCACCGGCGAGGCCGGCGAGCACCGCGAGGGCGAGGGTCCAGCGCATGACGAGACCATACGATGGCGATGCCACCGCGCACGCCGGGACGACAGCGGGATCGCCGGCGATCCACGGCGCCGGCTCGTTTGCGAGACGCGCCGGACGCGCCTCGGGTGGGATTGCCCGGGAGCCCGCGGGTGGGGGGGCACGGCGGCGCGCTTTCTCCAGTGCCGGGTGGCGCCGGGCCGGGCTACGCCACCCGCTGCGAGTCCAAACCCGGCTACGCGCTCACCTCGCGCATCTACGACGGCCGCAACACCGGCCTGCGCATCCCGCTCGACCCGTCGCTCACGCCGCCGGCAACCCGCTGCAGATGGCGCCCGGCAAGCTCGTGCCGGTGACGATGCCGATCGAGTCCGCGATGCAGCCGAAGGCGCCGGCGACGGTCCCGTTCTGGCGTTACGACGAGGACGCCGGCCTGTGGATCCCGCTCGGCAACCTGACGCGATCCGGCAATCGCTACCTGGGACAGGTCAACCACTTCAGCGCATTCAACGCAGATACCCATTTTGGCGGCTCGGCTTGCCTGAAGGTGATCCTCGATCCCGCATCGTTCACGCTGCCGGTGTACCTCGCCAGCCTGCGCGCCCAGATCCAGGGCTACGCCTGTGGCACCGGCTCGCCGGCCACCCAGGGGACGCGGACGTTCGCGATGCCGCACGCCGAGGTGCCGTTCAAGCGGTTCTGGACCGACAGCCTGGGATCGACGCTGGCGAGCATGCTCAGCCTGCCGGCCCCGGGGTGCCCGAACCACTGACCGGGCGGCCGCCGCGACTCCGAGCCAAGCCTACTCGGCCTTGATCGGCCAGATCTTCCACGCCACGCCGCCCTGGGCGTCGCGCAGCACGATGCCGAGCTCGCCGGCCTGCGGATCGGCGGTCTCGACCCGCAGGTAGGCGGCCGGCAGGTCGAAGTCGTGCATGGTGCCGCACGAGGTCAGCCAGATGACGTCGAAGTCGGCGTCGCTGGCGCTCACCGACAGCGGCACGTTGACCAGCTTGCCGACGGTGAGATCGGCGCTCGGCGCGGCGGCGTCGATCGGCTTGCCGTCGATCATCAGGCCGTCGAGCGTCGGGTTGGCGGCGGGCTGGCCGAGCGTGATGGTCTTGGTCGCGACCAGGGTCTGGCCGGCGTACGACACGCCGATCTGCAGCGGCACCGGGGCGCCGGCGGCGAGCTGGAGCTCGCTGCGCGCGGCGGCCATGCGGTCCTCGGCCGGTGCGGTGACCACCCAGCTGCCGCCCTGGAACTCCAGCACGTCGGACAGGCTCGCCGGCGAGGTCACCGCGGCGAGCGCGGGGGTCGCCACGCGGGTCATCGCGCCCTTGTGGGCGAGCAGCGCGTCGATCCGCGAGGTCCCGCCGGCCGCGATGCCGGGCGGGTCGGCGCGCACCGCGACGATGCGGTCGTGGCTGAGCTGCCACGGCGGGTCGATGTCGCCCATGCAGCCGGTCGCGGCGGCGGCGATCGCCGCGAGCCAGGCGGCGGTCCCCGGCACCCGGATCACAGCACGCCTCGCAGGCCGATCGACGGGATGATCGGCAACGACTTGAACGGCTGGCGCTGCGAGTAGTCGTAGCTGTAGAAGTAGCGGGCGATCGACTCGTCCATGTAGACGTTCTGGACGTCGAGGAACGCCGTCATCTCGGTCGGACCCCAGTGCCAGTAGTAGTCGACCCGGAGGTCGAGCTGGTGGTGCATCGGGACGCGCTCGGAGTTCACCGCGCCGTAGACCGGGACGTGGAGGTTCTTGTCGCTCTCGAACACCGCGCCGATCGGCGGCGTGTAGGGCAGGCCGGAGTACAGCTGGAACCGGCCGCCGAGCTGCCAGCGCCGGCCCTTCCAGCTCACCGCGGCGTTGAGGCTGTGCGGCTGGTCGTAGTCGAACAGCCGGCGCGCCATGCCCGGCTCGTCGACCCGCGTCGAGTGCGAGTACGAGTAGCTGAGCCAGCCGAACCACGGGCCGTCGCGGTAGGTCGCGAGCAGCTCGGCGCCGACCGTGGTGCCGCGGCCGTCGTTGTTGAGCGTGCCGTCGGGGTTGGCCTTGATGAGGTGCGAGCGGTCGGTGTAGTAGGTCGAGGTCTGGACCCGGATGCCCTCGCGGGGCTCGTACTGCAGGCCCGCGATGGTCTGGGTCGAATGCTCGGCGCCGACCTCGGTGTGCAGCAGCTCGGTCTGGAACTCGGGCGGCCGGCGGTACGCGCCGGCGGACAGCCGCGCGGTCAGGTGCGCCGGCAGCTTGATCTGGATCTCGCCGCGCGGCTCGAGGTCGATCTCGTCGATCCGGGTGAATGCGTCGGCCCGCACCCCGACGGTGGCGCGGATCGCGGGATCGAGGTTGGCCGACAGCGAGGTCCACGCCGCGAGGTCGGGGATCCAGAACGCGCCGTTGAACCTGACCGACGTGTCCTTGGGATTGCGCGGCGGCATCGGCTGGCCCTCGCGGCGCTCGAGCGGCAGCGCGAGGTCGAGCGACGGCCGCCCGACCTGGGCCTCGGCGCCGGTCCGCCACTCGAGCTTGGATAGCCCGGCCCAGTCGTCGGCGGTGCGGGTGAGCTCGACGCGCGGGGTGACCGCCGGCGTATCGACGTGGATCTGCTGGTACAGGCCGGCCTCGAAGATGAACTGCTGTGCGATGCCGGACACCGCGAGCTTGGCCGACCACGGGCCGTCGTGGTACTGCGCGCCGGCGGTGACCCGCACGAACCGCGTGTTGTTGTAGAACCGCTTGGCCTTGGCCTCCTCGGGATCTTCCTTGGTCGCGTAGAGCTCGAACACGTCGTTGGTGCCGATCGCGGACAGGTACAGCCGCCAGCGCTCCGACAGCTCGTGGTCGATGCGGAGCTGGGCGTCGTAGTAGCTCGGCACGGTGGTCAGCGACAGGTCGGCGCTCGCCGGGATCAGCGACGGCAGCACGAGGTCGATCGTCGAGCGGCGGAACCCGACCATGTAGCGCGTCTTCGCGCCGGCCTTGCCCTGGGCGAGCAGCCCGCCGTCGATCGCCGAGATCTCGGCCTGGGTCGTGCGCTGGTCGGCGCCGGCCCGGGTGGTCAGCGCGACGATCCCCGACGTGGCGCGGCCGTAGGACACGTCGAACCCGCCGGGGATGTAGTCGAGCGAGTCGATCGCCTCGGCGGGCAGCAGCGCGCGGAACCCGATGTTGTGGAACAGCACCGGGATCTCGAAGTCGTCGACCAGGACCTTGGAGTCCTGCGGCGACGAGCCGCGGATCACCACGCCGGAGTAGCCGATCGGCAGCTGGAAGTTGACCACGCCCGGCATCGCGGTGAGCGCGCGCACGACGTCGTTGCCGGTGCCCGGGATGCGCTGCAGCTCGCGGCGATCGAGCTCGGCGGCGCCGGGCGACGGCGGCGGGGCCTGGCCGGTGACCTCGATGGTCTCGGCGTGGCTGCCGGCCGACAGCATGACCACGTCCTCGATCTGGGTCGCGGTGACGTTGGCGAGCGCCGGATCGTAGCCGTCGCGCTGGATCACCAGGCCCGCGCCGATCGCCGCCGAGATCTTGAACGCGCCGCTGCGATCGGTCGTGGTGATCTCGGTGCCACCGTCGACGCTCACCCTGGCGCCGGCGACCGGGCGGCCGAGCGCGTCGATCACGCGGCCGGTGATCGTCGCGACCGGCGCGTCGGGGCCGGGAGCGGCGGGCGACGCGGGCGCCGGCGGAGGTCCCGGCGGCGGCTCCTGCGCCGCCGCGGTGCCGGCCCACGCGAGCACCGTGAAGAAAGTCATGCAACGAGGCAACATGGCTGTGTACCCGCGAGCAGGTGGATCGTTCAGGGCTTGCGGCAGGATTGCGGCATCGCTTCCGGCAGGTCCGGGCAGGGCAAAGCAACGTCCATGCCGCGGCGACCCGTGTCGACCTGAGTGGCCGCTGCCGGCGATTTACTTCGCATCGCATGCGCGCGGGGGTAGCGCGCGCGATGCGCAGCTCCGCATGGGTTGTCGACACTGTCGGCGGCGCGACAGGAGGCATCGGCCCGGCGCGTAGCCCGCGCCACATCCGGATCCGCCCGGCTTCGCCTGCGACATCGCCGGATGGCGGATGTCGCACGCGAAAAAAGGCGGCGTCCGCAGGGTGTCGCGGACGCCGCGTCAGGCGGCCTCACGCCGGGTCGGGGGTTGGAGGGGAGACCCGGCGCGGGCGCCGTGAGAGATGTGACTGCCTGCCGCCCAGCACCGGAGGCCGGGCATCGGCCAGGCTGCGAGATCGGTCGTTTCCGTTCCCGTTCAGTCCTCGAAGTCGTGGCCGTGGCCCGCGTGGCCGCCGCCGCCCGACTTGTCTTCCTTCTTGGGCTTCTCGGCGATCAGCGTCTCGGTGGTGAGCATCAGGCCCGAGACCGACGCGGCGTTCTGCAGCGCGGTGCGCACGACCTTGGCCGGATCGATCACGCCGGCCTTGACCAGGTCGGTGTACTCGAGCTTGGCCGCGTCGAAGCCGAACGCGCCCGAGCCCTCCTTGACCTTGGCGACGACGATCGAGCCGTCGACGCCGGCGTTGTTGGCGATCTGGCGCAGCGGCTCCTCGAGCGCGCGGCGCAGGATGTTGACGCCGTAGCGCCGGTCGTCCGTGAACGTCAGCTTGTCGAGCGCCGCGATGCAGCGGACCAGCGCGACGCCGCCGCCGGGGACGATGCCCTCCTCGACGGCCGCGCGGGTCGCGTACATCGCGTCCTCGACGCGCGCCTTCTTCTCCTTCATCTCGACCTCGGTCGCCGCGCCGACGCGGATCACCGCGACGCCGCCGACCAGCTTGGCGAGCCGCTCCTGCAGCTTCTCGCGGTCGTAGTCCGAGGTGGTGTCCTCGATCTCGCGGCGGATCGTCTTGACCCGGGCGTCGATGTCGGCCTTCTTGCCGGCGCCCTCGATGATCGTGGTGTTGTCCTTGTCGATCGAGATCCGCTTGGCGCGGCCGAGGTCGCCGATCGTGAGGCTCTCGAGCTTGATACCGAGGTCCTCGGTGACCGCCTGGCCGCCGGTGAGCACCGCGATGTCCTGCAGCATCGCCTTGCGGCGATCGCCGAACCCGGGGGCCTTGACCGCGGCGACCTGCAGCGTGCCGCGCAGCTTGTTGACCACCAGGGTGGCGAGCGCCTCGCCGTCGACGTCCTCGGCGATGATCACCAGCGGTTTGCCCTGCTTGGCCACCTGCTCCAGCACCGGGAGCAGGTCCTTCATGTTCGAGATCTTCTTCTCGTGGATCAGGATGTACGGGTCGCTGAACACCGCCTCCATCCGCTCGGAGTCGGTCACGAAGTACGCCGACAGGTAGCCGCGGTCGAACTGCATGCCCTCGACCACGTCGAGCTCGGAGGTCAGCGTCTTGGCCTCCTCGACCGTGATCACGCCTTCCTTGCCGACCTTCTTCATCGCCTCGGCGATCATCTCGCCGATCTCGGTGTCCCCGTTGGCGCTGATCGTGCCGACCTGGGCGATGTCGTCCTTGCCCTTGGTCGGGGTGGA
>JBGQCL010000385.1:0-11452 GCA_041495365.1 Kofleriaceae bacterium
CAACCTCGGCCGCCTGAACCGCGACGAGAACCATCGGGCCGAGGCCCGCAAGGCCTTCGAGGAGGCGCTGGCCATCTACCGCGAGGCGGTCATCCAGAACCCCGACGTCTTCCGGCCCAACGTCGCCGCAACGCTCGGCAACCTCGGCCTGCTGAACCGCGCCGAGAACCGCAACGCCGAGGCCCGTAAGAACTTCGTGGAGGCCCTGGCCATCTACCGCGCACTGGTCGTCCAGAATCCAGACGTCTTCCGGCCCAACGTCGCCGCAACGCTCGGCAACCTCGGCGGCCTCAACGCCAAGGAGAACCGCAAGGCCAAGGCCCGCAAGGCCTTCGTGGAGGCGCTGGGCATCTACCGCGCGCTGGTCGTCCAGAACCCCGACGCTTACCGGCCCTACGTCGCACAGACGCTCGACACCCTCGGCCTGCTGAACCGCGCCGAGAACCGCAACGCCGAAGCCCGCACGGCCTTCGTGGAGACGCTGGACATCTACCGCGCGCTGGCGACCCAGAACCCCGACGTCTACCGGCCCGACGTCGCGCAGATGCTCGACAACCTCGGCCGCCTGAACCGCGCCGAGAACCGCAACGCCGAGGCCCGCACGGCCTTCGTGGAGGCGCTGGCGATCTACCGCGAGCTCGCCGCGCGCGCGCCAGCGACCTACCAGCCGCGCGTCCAGCGAGTCGAGGGGAATCTTCGCGACCTGGGCCCGGTGAGCCCGTACGGACGGACGCGTTACCGACGACGCACATGACACGGCGACGCACATGACACGCGACGAGCTACTCACACAGCTCAAGAAGCTGCTCCCCGCCCAGTTCGACGAGGTGCTGTTCCGCGCCAGGCTCCGGCCGGAGCACCTGTCCGCGAGCAGCACCCCACAAGCCACGCGCGCCCTCGAGGTGATCCGCACCCTCGAGCCGCAGGACCGGCTCCCGGAGCTCGCGCGGGCGATCGAGTACGTCATCACCAGGCAACACGCCGGCGCGACCAGCCCCGAGGCCGCCACCGCAGCGCAGCCACGCGCGCCGTCAATACGCCATGCTCACCGCTCGCGAGCTTTGGCCCCACTCGTGGTCGCAGCCGCCACGGGCGGTGCGGCGCTGGCCGTGCTCGTGCTCATGGTGTCGAGCGCCCCGATGCTCGTGCGGGTCGGGCTGACCGGCCACGTCTGGTACGTGCTGCTGTCCCTGCTCGGCCTGTTCGCTGGGGTCACGGTGTTCTCGCTGTTCAAGTCGTACGCGCGCTACCGCGGCAAGGCGCTCGGCGGAACGCTGGAGCTCGGCGGGCCCGTCGTCGTCATGCTGGTCGTGGTCGTCCTGGGCTTCTACCTCGTGCCCGCCCCATCGCCCGCCCCGCCGCAGCGCTTCGACCTGACCGTCTTCCTCCATGGCAAGGCCGGGCGCCAGGCGATGGTCCTGCGCAACCACGGCAAGGTCTCGCTGAACCTCGACGCCGACAAGCGCATCGAGGCCGTGGGCGACAAGGGCGAGGCGCGCTTCGCCGGCATCCCCGGCGACCTGCGCGACCGCGAGGTGGCGCTCGGCCTCGACGACGACACGTACGAGCTGGTCCAGCCCGAGCTGACCATTCGCCTCGGCCAGGAAGCGGTCTATGCCGCGATCCAGCCCAGGCAACTGCCGCTGATCGGCTACGTCTCCGATGACCAGGGTCGGCCGTTGCCACAGGCCCGCGCGGCGATCGCGACGGCGACCGCCGTGACGGACCAGGACGGACGGTTCGAGATCAAGCTCCCCGCCGACCTGCCGGAAGGCGACCGCTCGATCACGATCACCGCCGCCGGCTACGAGCCCCGGCGCTACCAGGCAGCACCCGGAGGCAATCCGCTGCGCGTGCAGCTTTCGCGGTCGCCCGAGCGCAAGTAGCCACGCGTCGAGCTATCGTCGCGCCGATGACGCGGCGGCGCGATGCGCTGATGATGATCGCGGCCGTCGCGGTGCTCGCCGTCGTGACGATCGGATGGGGCGAGCGGATCGGCGTCAACCACGGCGCCGGCTGGGATGGCCAGGCCTACGTCAGCTGGGCGCGCGACTTCCCGGGCGCGATGCGGTCCGGGTTCACGGTCTACCAGAGCAAGCGCGTCGTGCCGTCGGCCGTCGTGTACGGCGCGCTGCGCGCGCTCGGCAGCCCGCTCTCCGACCGCGACGTGATCGTCGCATTCCAGGTGCTCGACGCGCTCGCGCTGATCGGCTCGGCGCTGTTCCTCCATCTCATCGCGCGCGCGCTCGCGTGGTCGCGCGCGGCGGCGTGGGCCGGCTTCGCGCTGACCTTCCTCGGGTTCGATCTCGCGCGCAACGCGCTGTACTACGCCGCGCTCACCGACACCTTCGCGTTCCTGCTCGGCATCGCGCTGGTGTGGGCAACCCTCGAGCGCCGCGCTGCCCTGTGCGCCGTCATCGCGGCGCGGCTGTCCACGCGATCGCGCGCGAGCCGCGGGCATGGGCGGTGATCCCGTACCTGCGCTCGCTCGCGCCGCGGCGCACCGCGATCGCCACCGCTGCCGCCCTCGCGATCTTGGTCGCGCGCGAGCTCTGGGTGCGCGAGCTCGGCACCGCCGGCCCCGGCATCCAGTTCGACGAGTTCGCCGGGATGGCCGCCGCGTTCAACATGCGCGGCCCGCTGTGGAACCTCGTGCACCACGTCGTGTGGTTCGGCCCGGTCGTCGTGCTCGCGATCCTCGTCTGGCCACGCGCCTGCGCGCGGATCGCCGCGTGGGGCCACGTGCCGACCGCCGCGGTCGCGCTCACGATCGCGCTGTCGATCGACACCGAGTCGCGCGTGCTCGTCGGGCTGTGGCCGTTCGCGATCGTCGCGGTGGTCGACGCGGTCGCCTGGACGCCGCGGTCGGCCGCGATCGCCGCAGCGCTGGGCCTGGCGTGGTTGAAGCTGTGGTGGCACCTCGGCTACGACCGCGCGATCGACGCCTTCGACTGGCCGAACCTGCGCTACACGATGCACGACGGTCCGCGCGCCAGCGACGCGACATTCCTCGCACACGGCGTCGCCGCGGTGATCACCGGCGTCGTGCTCGCACTCGCGCTGCGCCGGCGGCGTACCGGCCGTCGATGATGGCGAGCCCGGCGGTCGCAACGGCTCCGTACGCCCGGTATACTGACGTCGTGACGTTCAGGGACCGACTGCTCGCGACGTTGCGCGCCGTCGAGCCGATTCTCGAAGTGCCGGGAGTGCTCGTCGCAGGCTCCGAGGTGCCAAACCTCCTGGAGTGCCTGGAGTCCCGATGACGATCGCGGAACGCGTGAAAGCGGTGCGCGCCCGCGCCCGCGTACGGCGGTGGGAGTACCGGCAGCGCAACCTGGCGCACGGAGCGTGGGCCAGATTCCGCGCCGCGCTGGCACATGCGCGCGAGGCATACGCGATCGATGATGTAACCGCCGCCGCACTGATCGCGGAGGGTTCCATCGTCGACGATCGCGGCGGTGGGCTGGAGCCGCCACGCACGATCGTGTGGATCACCGCGGAGCGGGCGGGCCGCTTCACCAGCGCGCGACCGATCGCGCTCCGGCTCGATGCCGAGCTCCTGGCAGCGCGCTGCCTTGCGCTGGTGCCGTTCGTGTAGCAGCTGGCGCTCGCGCGCCGTGCCGCAACGGCAGTCATGGACATGCTGGGAGAACGCAGGCGAGGGGCGGTCGCGAGACGTCAACGCGCGGCTTGCCGTGGGCGACCGCGAGCAGGATGGGGTCGGACGGTCGGGTCCGCGCAGGACGGGTGGTGATTCGGCGGGCGCGGCTCCGACGCCCATCCGCGCAGCAGCCCACGGCGAGCCGCGCGTGTTCGCGCTCTCCCATGCGCCACGCCCCGCAGCCTCGCCGCGCCGTCACTCGACGCGCAAGGCGCGCTCGAACTCCTCGGCGTTCGAGCTGGCGTAGATCGCGCTCTCCATCGAGACCAGGCCGGTGTTGACCAGGTCGATCAGGTGCTGGTCGAACAGCTGCATCGAGTACAGGTCGCGGCCCTTGCGGATCAGCTCGGGGACCTCGGCCATCCGGCCGCCGCGCACGCACTCGCGGATCGTGCGGGTCACCCGCAGGATCTCGACCGCGGGCAGCCGGCGCCGGCCGTCCTTGGCGGCCAGCAGGCGCAGCGAGATGATCGCCTGCAGGCAGTCGCCGAGCCGCTCGCGGATCACGTCCATCGCGTTGGTGTCGAACAGGCCGAGGTAGCGCTGGACGGTGGCGACGGCATCCGGCGTGTGGATCGCGCTGAGCACCAGGTGGCCGGTCTCGGCGGCCTTGAGGCAGGTCGCCGCGGTCTCGCGGTCGCGGATCTCGCCGACCAGGATGACGTCGGGATCCTGGCGCAGCGCCGCGGTCAGCGCGCCCGCGAAGCTGTCGGTGTCCGAGCCGATCTCGCGCTGGATGATCATGCACTTCTGGGGCTCGTGGATGAACTCGATCGGATCCTCGATCGTGACGATGTGGGCGTGGCGGGTCTCGTTGATGTGGCGCAGCATCGCCGCCATCGTCGTGGTCTTGCCGTTGCCGGTCGCGCCGGTGATCAGGACCAGGCCGCGGCGCGCGTCGGCGATCTCGGCGAGGACCGGGGGCAGGTTGAGCTGCTCGATCGACAGCACCTGGATCGGGATCAGGCGCATCACGATGCCGACCGCGCCGCGCTGGCGAAAGATCGACGCGCGGAACCGGCCGCGCTGGGCGAGCGCGTACGACACGTCGATCTCGGCGAACCGCCGGGTGAAGTCGACGGTGATGCTGCGGTCCTCGAGGATCATCCGCGCGATCGCCTCGGTGTCCTGGGCGGCGAGCAGCGGCACCTTGATCGCCCCGAGCAGCTCGCCGTGCAGGCGGTAGTGCGGCGGGTAGCCGACCTCGAAGTGGATGTCCGAGACCCCGCGCTCGATCCCGAACGCGAGCAGCTTGTGGAAGGCGTTGCGGTCCATGAAGCGATCAGTTGAGGCCGGGCCGGCCACCGCCGCCGTCATCGTCGGACACCCGGTCGGGCACCCGATCGGGCGCGATGTCGGGCGCGATGTCGGGCGCGATGTCGGGCGCGATGTCGGGCGCGATGTCGGGGACGATGTCGCGCACGGTCTGGGCGCGCCGCAGGCTGTCGAGCAGCGGCTCGGCCTCCGGGGCCGCACCGAGATCGTCATCGGTCAGCGGCCGCCACGCGGTCGCGGCCGGCTCGCTGCGCACGGCGTGCACCCCGGAGCTCGCCGGCGATGGGTCGTCGAGCGGGATCTGGAAGTCCTTGGTGATCTCGTCCTCGGCGCGGCCGAACGCGTTGCGCACGATCGCGCCGGCGAGCGCGCGCCGGCTCGTCGCGATCGCGAGCGGCCGCACCTCGCGGTCGTCGTCGTCGTCATCGTCGTCGGCCGCGACCAGCGCGACGTCGGGCACCGTCAGGGTCACGTTGCGCAGCTCGCCGCGCACGTCGTCGGGCACGGTCGGGAAGCCGTGGGCCGGCCGCGCCATGTAGTAGCCCTGGCCGTAGCGCAGGCCGAGGTCGCGCAGCGCGACGGCGTCGTCGAGCCGCTCGATGCCCTCGGCGATCATCACCGCGTCGATGGTCTCGGCGATGTGGCGCAGCGAGCGCAGCATCTCGCGCTTGACCGTCGAGCGCGCGATGCCGCGGATCAGGACGTCGCTGATCTTGATGAAGTGCGGCCGCAGCGACATCACGGTCTCGAGGTTGGAGTGCCGGGTGCCGACGTCGTCGATCGCGACCCCGAAGCCCATCCGCGTGTAGGTCGCGAGCGCGCGCTTGAACGACGCGAAGTTCTCGATCGCGAGCCGCTCGGTGATCTCGAACACGATGTTGGCCGGGGTCAGCCCGGCCGAGCTGAGCAGGTTGCCGACCTCGACCTCGATGAACGCGGCGTCGTAGAACGACATCGGCAACAGGTTGACGAACAGCCGGTGGACCGGCTCGAGGGTCAGCGCGTTGCGCAGCGCGCCCCGGAAGCACGCGCGGTCGAGCTCGACGGTGAGATCGACCTCGTCGGCGATCGCGAACAGGGTCGCCGGCGACTCCAGCGCGGTGCCGCGCGGGCCGCGGGTCAGCGCCTCGTAGGCGAACACGTCGCCGCTGCCGAGGTCGACGATCGGCTGGTAGACCGAGGTCAGGCCATCGCCGAGGATGATGTCCTGCAGGGTCGAGCGATCGCGGTGCGCCTTGCGCTCGCGCGCGTTGCGGGTCGCGGCGATCGCGTCGGTGACCAGCCGCGCCGCGATCCGCTCGGGCCGCAGCAGCGAGTTGCCGAGCACGCGGGCCGAGCCGACGGTGATCCGGGGTTGCTCGCGCAGCACCTCGGTGACCATCGGCGCCAGGCCGTCCTCGACCGCGCGCTCGACGGCGTACGCCAGGCCCTCGAGGTCGACGCGCTGGCCGGGCCGCGGCGACAGGATCACGAGGTAGCCGTCGCCGTCGCCCGACCGGCAGATCAGGTCGGTGCGGTCGAGCACCGTGCTGCGCAGCCGGTCGAGCACCTCGGCGGCGTGGTCGTAGATCTCGCTGTGGTGGGCGACGCCGAGGTCGAGCTCGACGCGGTGCAGCCGCGACAGGTCGACCAGCAGGCACGACAGCGAGCGGTCGCGCAGCAGGACCGCGGTGACCTCGTTCATCCGCTCCGGGTAGGGCCGGAACCGGTCGAGCTGAGGCAGCGGGGTGAACTGGCGGCTCGCCGAGCGCGCCAGCGACGGGTCGTCGCCGGCCGAGAAGAAGTGGACGCGGCCGGGCCCGCCGCGCTTGGCGCCGCGCACCGCGGCCTCGGCGGCGGTCAGCAGGCCCTCGGGGTCGGCGGCGTCGTCGGGCAGCGACGCGACGCCGATCGACACCGACATGTGGCGGCCGCCCGGCATGTCGGCGGCCGCGACCGCGTCGCGCAGCCGCGCCGCCTTGGTCAGCGCGCCGGCCTTGCCGGTCTCCGGCATCAGCAGCACGAACTCCTCGCCGGAGTAGCGCGCGACGACGTCCGAGCCGCGCGGGCGATCGGCCGACTCGTCCTCCTGCAGGACCAGCGAGATCCGGCGCAGGATGTCGTCGCCGATCTGGTAGCCGAGGTCGTAGTTGACGCTGGCGAACCCGTCGATGTCGGCGATCATCAGCGACATCGGCTGGCCGTAGCGCAGCGCCCGCGCGCACTCCTCGCGCAGCCGCTCCTGGAACGCGCGGTGGGTGTACAGGCCGGTCAGTCCATCGCGCAGCGTGAGTGCATCGAGCTGGATGCCCATCTGCGCCAGCTGCTCGGTCGCGGCCGAGATCTCGCGGCCGCGCGACTCCAGCTGGGCGACCAGCACGCGCTCGTGCTCGCGGAGGTGCTGGTTGGCGAGCCGGAGCTCCGCGACCAGCCGGGCGTTGTCGCGCTCCAGCCGGAAGGTGTGGACCAGCTGCTCGACCACCTGCAGGAGGTCGGACAGCTTCCACGGCTTCGTGACCACGTAATGCAGATGACCATCGTTGATGGCCTTGATCAGGTCCTCGGACTCGGGGAACCCGGTGACCACCGCGCGGCGGCACATCGGCCGGAGCTCGGCGACCCGCGCCAGGAGCTCGGCGCCCGGCAGGCCAGGCATCCGCAAGTCCGCAAGCACACAGGCCACCTCGGGGTTCTTCTGAACGTGTTCCAGCGCCTCCAGACCGTTGTTGGCCAGCAGGACCGTGAATTTTCCACCGAGCACCCGGGCCAGCGCCCTCAGATTGTTGAGCTCGTCATCGACGCAAACCACGATCGCCTTGGCCGCGTCGTCGGCTGCGGGTTGTTCGGTGTCCACGACCGCCAACGTGAAGGAAGTATCGGCCTTACCGTGCGCACTGTGAAGGGCTTTGCGCGGCGAGTTACCCGACTCTAACCCCGCTCACGCAGCTTGCCGCCGACGGGCCTACATGCCCCACAGCGTGAACAGCGAGACTGCAAACACCCGCTCGATCAGCCATTTGATGGCGAGCGCGGCGAGCGCGACCGACAGCGCCGGCATCGCGCCGCGCCGGTAGCGTTCGGCGCCGAGCTCGCGCGCGGCCAGCCAGGCCAGCGGCAGCGCGATCGCGACGATCACGAGCTGCCCGACCTCGACGCCGAGGTTGAAGCCGAGCAGCGGCGCGATCACGTGGTCGGGCGGCAGCAGCACGGCCAGCACGCTGGCGAACCCCAGGCCGTGCACCAGGCCGAACCCGAAGGTCAGCGCGAACCGCCAGCGCACGTCCGGGCGCACGATGTTCTCGATCGCGGTGTACAGGATCGACACCGCGATCAGGGATTCCACGAGCCGGCCCGGCAACCGCACCCAGCCGAGCGACGCCGCGATCAACGACAGGCTGTGGGCCACCGTGAACGCGGTGACGATCGTCGCGGTGCGGCGCAGCGTCGCGACCGGCGGCCGGACGTCCCAGCCGGCGCCGCGCCGCACCAGCATGACCACGAGCAAGAGCGCGATCACGAAGCTGACGTGATCGCGGCCCTCCCAGATGTGGTCGACCCCCGCGGCGATCCAGCCACCCAGGCCGAGCGCCTCGCCGGCCTGGACGCGGAGGACCGGATCGGTCGCGCGGACGACGGCGGCTTCCCCCGGTGCATCGGGGCCATGCACGGTGACGATCGCCTCATGGCGTGAGTCGACGGCAAAGAACGCGCGGAAGTCGAGCGCGATCCGCGCGAGCTCGGCGGCGCACGCGACCTGCCAGCGGACCACGACGAACCGCGCGTCGGCGTCGACGGCCGCGGCCGGCGGACCCGCCGGACACGGGGCGCTGCGGTCGAGGCCGGCGTCCGGACGGATCGCGAGCCAGCCCGCAACGTACGCGGCGACCGCGGGCACCGCCGCCTCGGCGACCGTCGGCCGCGCGTCGGGCGCGAGCCCCAGCGGCTCGGTGACGTCGCCCGGGGCGACGGTGAGCGCGACGGTCGCCCGCCGGCCCTCGACGGTGACGTCGACGTACTTGACCGAGGTCTGGTGTGCCCGGGCCGGGGTCGCGGCCGCGGCGAGCACGGCCATCGCCGCGCACAGGACCGCGCGGCGCCCGGGGATCGCGGTGGAACTTCGCCCGCGCATGGGGCGGTTCTATCTCACGGAGCCATCTGCGGGCCAGCCGCGCCCGACCGCAGCGGCGCGGCGCTTCAGGTCGCGCCGCCTGGCCCCCGGCGGTGGGCGTCGACCCGGCCGAGCACGCGCCGGATCCGGCGGACGACGTGCGCCGCGTCGGGGCTCGCCGACCTCAGCTGGCCGGCGAGCCCGCGGAGCTCGTCCTGGGCCCCGGCGGTGCGCGGCTCTCTCGTGCGCTGGATCTCGAGGTAGGACTCCAGCTCCGGGGTGCAGCGGGCCATGGCGTCCCGCAGTGGCTCGTCGCCCGGCTGGTCGAGCGCGGCTGCGACCTCGTCGACGAGGTCCGCCAGGCTGGTGAGCCGCCGTGCGTCGGTGGGGTCCGATGTGTGGCTCCCTGGAAGCCGCAGCGCCGGATGACTACGCTCCCTGCGCGCACCGGCCTCGATCGGCGTTGTGCTCGTAAGGACTGCTGCTGATGCATGCGGTTGCTGTGCTCTCACGGCCTCCGCGAGTTGCAGCCATCATGCCTGGCCCGCCGCCGAGCGCACCGGCGCACCGGCGACGACCGCCGCGCAGGACGCGAGGATCTGCCGGCGCATCGCGCAGCACCGGCGCTCCGCTATCGTAGATCTCCCGTCGAGGGTCGCCGCGGGGGCCGCCGGACATGTGCAATGCACATGTCCCGGCCTGGCCGCCGGTGGCCGAGACCGCGCGGAGGGGGGCCGGTGGGCGAGACCAACCTGGTACCGTACCTGTTCGTTGGTCCAGCCTGGAGCCGTGTTATGTTGCGGGATGATGGGTCGCGATCAGACACGTATGCTGATATGCGCGCTCGCATCGCTCGTGCTCATTCTCAGCGGCGCGCTGTTCATGGACTGGTACCGTGCCGCGACGCAAGGGTTCGAGCTGAACCGGCTCTCGCTCGACCTCGTCGCCGTGCGCCTGTGCGGCACCGCGCATGTGTGCGCGAGGGAATCGGTCAGCTCGGTGCGCGGGATGTACCCGTCGCTCGCCGCGGTGACGCTGTGGTCTAGCCTCGGCTTCGCCGCGCTGGTCGGGTTCCAGGCCGGTGCCCGGCTGCTCGCCGGCGGCGCGCTCGATGTGTTCACCAAGCTCGGCTACATGCTGGCGCTGATGGCGATCTCGCTCGCGGTCGCGACCGCCTTCCTGTTCGGCCCCGACGTGTCCGACGTGCGGATGGTCGCGGCCACGTGGTCCGACGTCGCGCTGCACCGGACCTGGGCACCGGCCACGCTGCTCGCCGGGCTGGTGCTCGGCTTCGCCGCAGTCTACCTGGCGGTCGCGCGCGAGTCCAGCGACCCCGCCGCCGCCTACAAGCCGGTCACCATCGATCCCTCCGCGACCGATCACCGCCGGCGCGCCTCGATCCCGTTCCCGGTGCCGCCCGGGGAGGAGACCGATTTCATGCTCGCCGCCGCGCGCGAGCCGACCGCGATCACGCGCAACGACCACCCGGGCCAGGCCGGCGCGCGCCGCGAGCCGACCGGCCCCATGCGACACCATCCGATGACCCAGCCGATCGGCTCCGCGCCGCGCCCGCAGACCGGCGCGCTGCGCGTCGAGCCGGTCGAGCCGGTCGAGCCGATCGAGCACACCGGGGTCCTGCACGCGGCCCATCCGCAGACCCGGCCGCCCGCCCCCGGCCGCGAGTCGACCAGCACGATGCGCGCCGCCCGCCCCGCGGTGCAGCCGCTGCTCGCCATGCGCGGCGAGCAGCCCGGCAACCTGCGCCCCCATTCGCAGACCCAGCCGCTCGGCTCCGCGCGCCGCGAGCCGAGCGATGTGCTGCCGGTCGCCGGCGCGCCGACCCAGCCGATGCTGCCACCGCCGGGCGCGTTCCGCGAGCAGACCGGCTCCCGCCGCGTCCCCGAGGCCCGCGAGCAGACCGGCTCGCTGCGCGCCGCAGGGACGCCGGTCCAGCCGCCGATCCAGCCGCCCGGCGCGTTCCGCGAGCAGACCGGCTCCCGCCGCGTCCCGGTGACTCGCGAGCTGACCGGCACGATGCCGGTCGCCGGTGCGCCGACCCAGCCGTCGGTCCAGCCGCCCGACGCGTTCCGCGAGCAGACCGGCTCCCGCCGCGTCCCCGTGGTCCGCGAGCAGACCGACGCGACCGGTGCCCCCGAGGTCCGCGAGCTGTCGGGCACGATGCCGATCCCCGGTCCGCCGATCCCCGGTCCGCCGACCCAGCCGTCGGTCCAGCCGCCCGGCGCGTTCCGCGAGCAGACCGGCTCCCGCCGCGTCCCGGTGGCCCGCGAGCAGTGCGACGCCGCCCCCGACGCCGGCGAGCAGACCGGCTCCCGCCGCGTTCCCGGTCCGCCGACCCAGCCGCCGACCCAGCCGCCCGACGCGTTCCGCGAGCAGTCCGGCTCCCGCCGCGTCCCCGGTCCGCCGACCCA
>JBGQCL010000386.1:0-11425 GCA_041495365.1 Kofleriaceae bacterium
AACCGCGGATCGGCGGCCGCGTCGTCGAGGACGACCACGCTGCGCGTGCGCTGGACGTAGTGGAGGATCGAGCGCGGCAGCGCCGCGCCGGCGAGCGGGACGCCGGCGGTCGAGATCCCCGGCCCGTCCGCGGCCCGCGACGCCGCGACGGTGAGGCCGCGGGCGTCGTCGAGCACCAGCGCGCCGCCGTTGGCGCCGGCGTGCTCGAGGATGATCTCCAGCATGCGCGCCAGCAGCCGGTCGAGCTCCAGCTCGCCGGAGATCGCGCGGGTCGCCTTGGCGATCGCGGTGACGTCGAGCACCTCGGCGGCGGTGCTCGACGTCGCGGTGCCGGTGAGCCACGGCTGCGCGGTGCGCACCAGGCCGGGCAGCTTGCGGTCGAGCAGGCCGACCTTGCTCTGCATGCCGAGCCCGGCGTAGAGGCTGCGCGCGCGCGCCAGGTAGAGCTGGGCGATCTCCGGCCTGTCGCGGCCGAGCCAGAGCTGGCCGTGGAGCTCGCTGGCCAGCGCCTCCAGCCGGCGCCGGCCGTGGCGCGCCGCCGACGCGGTGGCCCGCGCGTGGAGCGCGAGCGTCGCCGCCAGGTCGTCGGCCAGCGCGCTGCGCTCGGCCTCGACCAGCAGGTACATCGCCTCGAAGTTCGCCGGGCAGGCCGCGGCCCAGCGCGCGAGCTCGCGCTGGTTGGCATCGATCACCGGCGCGAGCTCGGGGCGCCGGGCCGGGTCCCGCCGGCACACCGCGATCGCCGCCAGCGAGTGCCAGAACCGGTGATCGACCACGATCAGCATGCGCGGCACCACGGCCTCGAGCTCGCGCGCCGCGGACGCGGCGTCCAGCGCGGCGGCCTCGTCGCCGGTCGCGTACGCGGTGTCGACCAGCATGTGCAGGAAGTTGAACTGCTGGGCGACGTTGGCCTCGTCGCGGATCGCGCGCAGCGTGAGCTGCGAGTCGGCGCCGTCGGAGCTCAGGCCGTCGAGCTCGCCCATGAGCACGCGCATGCGGTCGATCTGCCAGGTCAGCAGCCGCGACGTCACCGCGTCGTCGACCTCGCGGCAGCGCTGGCGATAGATCCGGGCGTCGCGGCAGATCTCGGCCAGCGGCTCGGCCCCGTGGAACATCCGGTGCGAGATCTCGAGCGCCCCGGCGTTCCCGCCGTGGATGTGATCGGCGTTGTCGTGGCCGCAGCGCGCCGCGTCGCGGAGGTACTCGATCGCCTCACTGATCGGGCTGTGCCAGGGCGCCGAGAACAGCCCGAACAGGAACTCGACGGCCGGCCGCGATGCGCGGTCGTCGAGCCGGCGGTTGAGCTCCACGCCGAGCTTGCCGAACCGGTACGCCAGGTCGTGGAGCGGGGTCTCGAGCAGCACTCCGGCGAACGTGGCGTAGGCGGAGGCGGACGCCGGGCAGTTGCCGTGGTCGAGCGACAGCAGCACCATCCGGGCCGTCATCACCGCGCCGAGCGGGGGCTCGAGCTGAAACGCTGCCGGTATGCTGCTCTGCAGCACCTTGATCAGCGCCAGCGCGTCGAGGTCGGTCATCGCGGGCAGCTCGATCAGGTCCTCGATCGGCCGGGCGCCGATCCGCTGCACGATCTCGCCGATCGCGGCCTGGATCCCGGCGCCGAGCGCCGCCGGATCGTCGGGGATCGGGTGGCCGAGCAGCGCGGTGGCGCGCCGGGTCGCGCGCAGCGCCGCCCGCATGTCGTTGCCGTGGATGCACAGCGTGGCGCGCAGCGCCTCGAGCGCGCTGCGATCGCGGTGGTCCGCGGCGCGGGCCTCGGCGTCGTCGAGCACCGCCGCCGCGCGTCACGCGTCGCCGCTGAGGTAGCAGCACTCCGCCAGCATCGTGTGGGCCTCGAACTGCTCGCGGTACTCGGTGTCCCAGTCGAAGCAGGCGACCGCGACCCGCAGGAACTCGATCGCCGCGATGTAGGCCGCCGAGCTCCGCGCCTTGCGCGCCGCGGCGACGTCGAGCCGGCCCAGCGCGGCGCGCCGGTCGCGCGCGTCGATCAGCGCGACCGCGCGGTTGAGGTGCGAGACCACGTCGAACAGCCGGTCGCCGAGCTCCCCCGGCGACGCCGCGAGCAGCAGCTCGCCGACCCGGAGGTGCATCCGCTGCTGCTCGTCGGACGACAGCAGCCCGTACGCCGCACGCTGGACCCGGTCGTGCTGGAACCGCAGCCGGGGGAACGCCAGGCCGGCGCCGCGCGGCGACGCGACGTACTCGAGCTCGGACAGTGGCACCACGAGCTCCTCGCCGAGCGCCGCGGCGAGCTCGACGTGGAGCGCGGCGGGCGATGCGTCGGCGGCCAGCGCGAGCATGTCGAGCTCGAAGCGGTTGCCGATCGCGGCCGCGATCGCCAGCACGCGCCGGGTCGAGCTCGGCAGCTTGCGCAGGCTGTCGGCGAGCAGGTCGGCGACGTTCTCCGAGATCGGCGCGCGCTCGATCGCCGCGGCGTTGAACGCGAACCGGCCGTGCGCCGGATCGTACGCGATGTGGCCGGCCTCGCGCAGCGCGAGCAGCAGCTGGCGCACGAAGAACGGGTTGCCGTCGGTCTTGCGGCACACCAGGCGCGCGAGCGGCAGCGCGTCCGCCGGATCGCGGTGCAGCGCGTCGGCGATCAGCGCGGCGACCTCGGCGAGCGGCAGCGGCGCGATCGCGAGCCGCGTGACCCGGCGATGGCGGCCGAGCTCGTGCGCGGCGGCGCGCAACGCGTGGCCGTCCGGCAGCTCGTTGTCGCGGAACGCCTCGAGCAGCAGCAGCGACCCGGTGCCCTCGGACAGCGCGACCTGCTTGAGCAGCTGGATGCTCTCGGGATCGGCCCACTGCATGTCGTCGAGGAACACCACCAGCGGGTGGGCCGGGCGGGTGAACACCTGGATGAACTTCTGCAGCGTGAGCTGGAACCGGCTCTGGGTCGCCGCGGCGTCGAGCGCGACCACCGGCGGCTGCGGCCCGATGATCCGCTCGAGCGCGGGCAGCGCGTCGACCACGATCCGGCCGTTGGGCGCGATCGCCGCGGTGATCCGCTCGCACCAGCCGGCGAGCGCGTCCTCGCTCTCGGTCAACAGCTGGTGGATCAGCCCGTCGAACGCCGCGACCAGCGCCGGGTACGGTGCGTCGCCGCCCAGCTGGTCGAACTTGCCGCTCAGGTAATAGCCGCGCTCGCGCGTGATCAGCGGGAACAGCTCGCGCACCACCGAGGTCTTGCCGACGCCCGACGGCCCGGAGATCAGCACGGCCTCGACCGCGCCTGCGGCGACCCGGTCGAACGCGCCCGCCAGCACCTCGAGCTCGGCGCGCCGGCCGTACAGCCCGGTCGGCAGCTCGAACCGGGTCGCGACGTCGTCGCCGCCGAGCGCGAACTCGCGGATCGCGCCGGCCTGCGCGAACTGCTCGACGCAGATCCGCAGATCGGCGAGCAGCCCGGCCGCGGTCTGGTAGCGGTCCTCGGGCGCCTTGGCCAGCAGCTTGGTCACGATCGCCGCCACCGGCCGCGGGATCGCCGGATCGATCGCGTCGGGCGACGGCGGCCGGACCGCGAGGTGGGCGTGGACGATCGACAGGATGTCGCTGTCGAGGAACGGCAGCCGGCCGGTCAGCAGCTCGAACAGCGTGACGCCGAACGCGTAGAGGTCGGAGCGGCTGTCGATGATCCGGTTCATCCGCCCGGTCTGCTCCGGCGCCATGTAGCGCAGCGTGCCCTCCAGCGCGCTCGGCGCGACGAAGCCGTGGCGCTCGGTCCGCCACGCGGTCGCGATGTCGAAGTCGATCAGCCGCGCCTGGCCGAGCGCGGCGTTGTACACGATGTTGCTCGGCGTGACGTCGCGGTGGATGATCCCGGCGGCGTGGACGTCGCGCAGCGCGGCCGCCACGCTGATCGCCAGCCCGAGCGTGTCGGCGAGCGAGAACCGGGCGCGCGCCTGGTAGCGGTCGAGCGACTCGCCGCCGAAGTCGTCGAGCACCAGCGCCGCGTCGTCGCCGATCCGGACCACGTCGAGCGCGCGGACCACGCGGTCCGACGGGATCGACGTCAGGATCGCCATCTCGTGGCGCAGCCGCGCGAACGACTCGTCGAGCGCACCCGGGCCGGCGTGGGCGAGCTTGAGGATGACGCGCCGGCCATCGCCGCCGGCCCGGGCGCGGTACACGGTCGACCGCGCGCCGGTGTACAGCCGCTCGACCGCGGTGTACCCGGGGAGCTGGATGGGGGCATGGTGCATGGCCTGATCGGTGAGTCGGCCCAACGCCCGCCTTGTCGAGTGGCGCACGGCCGGCGGCCATCCCAGATCCGCGGCCGAGGTGCGCGATGTAGGCGGTGCCGGGTCAGCCGTCCGACCGCCGGGAGACCCGCCACTCGTCGTACGCGTGGCGGATCTCGAAGCCGACGCCGCGGTAGCACGCGATCGCCGCCGCGTTGTCGGCGCGCACGTTGAGGCCGATCACGTCGATCTCGTCCTGGAGCAGCCGGCAGGGCGCGGCGGTCACCCGACGGGCCAGGCCGCGGCCGCGCGCGTCGGGCCGGGTCGCGATGTTGCCGAGCGACGCGACCCGCCTGGCCGGCGAGTAGACGCGGACGCCGGCAACCGCGGCGATCCCGCGGGCGTCGCGGATCGCCTGACCACGTCGCCGACGGAGAACTCCGGCCCGGAGATCGTGACCCGCCTCGAGACGGCCGCGTCACGACGCGATGCGACACCAGCGCGGCGAGCACGCCGGTGGTGCGCAGGATCAATGCGCCGGGGCGCAGGATCCGCAGATCCGCTACCATGACGCGCGGCCTGGCAGACCGCTACTCGCAACGACAGAGAGAGAGCCATGTCGAACCGACTCCAGGGCAAGCGCGCCTTCGTGACCGCCGCCGCGGCCGGCATTGGCCGGGCCTGCGCCCTCGCCTTCGCGCGCGAGGGGGCGACCGTGTTCGCGACCGACATCGACGACCGCGCACTGCCGGGACCGGCGGACGGTATCGCCGAGACCGCGCGGCTCGATGTGCGGGACACCGCCGCCATCACCGCGCTCGCACAGCAGGTTGGCCCGGTCCACGTCCTGCTCAATGCGGCCGGCTTCGTCCATCACGGCACGATCCTCGACTGCTCGGACGAGGACTGGGACTTGTCGTTCGATCTCAACGTCAAGTCGATGCACCGCGTGATCCGCGCGTTCCTGCCGGCGATGCTCGCAAACGGCGGCGGCTCGATCGTCAACATCGGCTCGGCCGTGGCGGCGAGCAAGGCCGCCCCCAGCCGCTACCTCTACGCGTCGACCAAGGGCGCGGTGATGGCGCTGACCAAGGCGATCGCGCTCGACTTCGTCACCCGGGGCGTTCGCTGCAACTGCATCTGCCCGGCCACGATCGACACGCCCTCGCTCCAGGGTCGGATCCAGGCGCTGGGCGGCAACGCGCGCGAGATGTTCATCGCACGCCAGCCGCTCGGCCGCCTGGGCACCGCCGAGGAGGTCGCAGCGGTCGCCGTCCACTTCGCCGGCGACGAGAGCGGCTTCACCACCGGCACCGGGTACATCATCGACGGCGGGTTCACGCTGTGAGACACCCGGTGTCAACTGCTTTGCGTCACGCGGTGTCCTGCTCGACGAGGTTGACCTCGAAGGACCGCTCGACCGCGGATCAGGTCCTGGTCGGCGCCGGCTGCTTGCCGGGCGCTGCGTGGTGGCCGGCGAGCGCGATGTCGGTCGCGCGGACGCTGGTCGGGTCGTGCTTGAAGCCCAGCGGGAGGTCGGTGCACACGCAGAACGCGTCGTAGTACATGTTCAGCCGGATCGAATCGCCGACGCGCAGGCGGGTGGCCTCCCACTGCAGGATGCCGATGCCGTCGTGCAGCGCGGAGTCGTTGATCGGGGAGTTGTTCGCGCGCGTCTTGAACTGGTCGACGCCCATCTGGCCGATGAACGTCTGGTCGAGCGGGACGTCGCTCGGCATCGCCACCATGTTGACGATGTGTGCGTGCTTGCCGGGCGCCTTCACCGCGCTCGGCTGGTTCCACGCGTGCACCGAGTCGCGGTCCTTGGAGAAATGGTTCTGGAAGCTGGCCCAGCCGTTCGGACCACCGGTGTCGACGTCGATGTCGCAGTAGCGCTTCACCAGCACCTCGGTCAGGTCGCCCCGCCCGGAGATGTTGGTGATGTCCATGCGAACGGTCACGCGCGTCGCGTCGGCGGCGAACGTGAGCATGTTGCGGATCTCGAGCATCCCGTCGTTGGTGCGGCTCAGCGCCTCCTTGACGAACTCGTTCGCGTCGTTGCGCAGGACGCTGTGGCTCACCGGTGTGATGTTGACGAGATCGCCAGGCGAGCTGGCATACACGTCGTGCGCGATGACGTCCCCGCCGCCCGGGGGCCTGTAGAAGATCGCGTAGCCCTCCTCGGGGTCGCCGACCGCGAAGTGCTCGTACGCCTCACCACCTGCCTCGAGCGACCGGAATCCGATCAGCCCGGCATCGTTCATCACGCTGCCGTTGTGCCCGAAGCCCACCTTCATCCGCCCACCATTAAAAAATGAGATATCCGCCGGCATGATTCACCCTTCCCCTGTTGATTCCCTGTCCGCGCCAATCGCGTGGACTCCATCGTCCACTGTGATTCACGATCGACTGCCGTCAAGTGGGTTTCTTGTCGGCCGCACGATCTTGATCGCCGGTCCACGCGGCAAGAGATGCCGCCCGGTCCGCCGAGCTGCTCGATCGCACGCGCGGGATGAATCGCGCTACCGCGGGGGACGCGGGCACGGTGTGCGCGGCGCGCGGTTGGCGGTGAGCACGCCGTCGGCGAGGACGAACGGCGAGCAGCCGGCGATGGCGCGCCCGTCGTCGAGCGAGCCGCGGTCGACCGGCAGGTCCCAGAGGCGTGCGGCGCCGTCGTCGCTCACGGTGATCTATGGCCAGAAAGACTAACACAGACGAAATGTGGTTAGCGAGCCCAGAGCGCGGCGAGTTCGATCTCGACCGCGGCGAATGGCTCCGCGCGCACGCGCGTGTCGCCCTCGTAGACGCGAACGTCTCGCCAGCGGTGGTCATCGCCCAGGCTGTGGACCTCGAGCGTCTGCGCGATCGGATCGATCAGCCACATATGGGGGACACCATGAGCGGCGTAGAGCGGCAGCTTCTTGTCGCGATCGATGGCCTCGGTGGACTTCGACAGAACCTCGCAGATCCAGTCCGGCGCGATCGGAAAGTACGCCGTCTCCGGCAGGGTCGGCATGCGCTCCACGCGCCAGCCGGCGAGGTCCGGAGCCATCGGTTCCAGGGCGACCAGCCGTAGCTCCGGCTCGAAGAGGATCCACCACCCACCGGGCCCCCCACGACCACGCTGAAACGCGCCGTTGAGCTCGCCGCCGAGGACGGAGGTCGCGTTCGCATGCCGGGGCGCCGGCCTCGGCATCACATAGAGCGTGCCATCAATGATTTCGGCGCGTTGATGTGACGGCACCGCGCAGTATTCGTCGTAGAGCGCCTGGCGGCGGTCTCGTAGCGCTGTCGTCGCCATCGACGTTCAGGCTAGCACGAGTACGCGGACCGCCACCAATCGTCTTCCGCGAAGGTCGGGGATCGGTCAAAGAGAGCGGTCCGTGGCCGGATCCCGGAACTCGACGGCGACCTGAGCCACGTGCTCATCGCCGAGGTCGGTGCGCGACAGCGCCCGGCATAGGGCACCCGATCCCGTCGTGTGCCAACTGTCGATCGGGGCGGAACGCGTTGAAACGGGCGCCCCGAACGCCGCGGTGAACAGCGGATCGCGGTCATGAATCAGGTAGCGCTTGCCTCGCAGGAACCCGTCGGGCCAGCCATGTCCTGCCGACCGTGGCGACCACCGATCCGCGGTCGACGCCAGGCCGATCGCCGGGTGTGTTAGCGTGCGAGGCACATGCGCCTCACGCTCGCTGGCCTCGTCGCAGCCTGGTTGTTCGCTTGCGGTGGCGAACCGCGCACTGCGCCCGCCACAACTCGGCGACAACCGGCTGCGCCGACGGCGCCAGCTGCTGCTGCGCCCTCCGCGAGCGCTGCCCAGGCGGCGCCGGACCCTGCGGCCAACGCCGCGTGGTCCGAGGCCAGTTTCGACGCGCGGCTCCTGGCAGCGATCCGCAGCCGCTTCCCCCAGGCCGTCGTCACGGCGCTCGAGGCGGACCGCTACCGCATCGCGGCGGCGCCGCCGGGGCCGAGCCTCGACGTCGAGTTTGCCAAGGCGCATGGCAGCTGTCGCGGCGACTGGGCGAGCTGTCAGGCAGCCGTCGACTGGACACTGCAGGCGGTGGCCGAGGCCATCCAGCCGCCGCCGATCACCGCCGCGCAGCTGCGGGCGGTCCTGCGCGCGAATTCCAAGGTCGCAATGTATCGGACGCAGGGCGAGCTGACCGTGCGGCCGTTCTCCGGCGACGTCCAGTGGCTGCTCGTCGCCGATCTACCGACGACGATCCGGCTCCGCGTCAACCCCGCGGAGCTCGGCATGACCGTCGATCAGGCCTGGCGCACAGCGATCGACAACATGAGGAAGCCGCCGGAGGCGCTGATCTCCGGCGCGACCGAGGCCGCCGTCGTCTACCACGACGTCTACGCGCCGAGCGCGCTGCTCGATCCGGCCGCGCTCGAGCAGGCCGTCCGCATCCGGTTTCCCCGGCGGGCCGGCGCACTTCTCGCCGTGTGCCCCGACGAGACCGTCGTGCTGTACACGCTCGGCGACCGCGCCGACGCGGCCGAGCTGCGCGGCGCTGCCGTTCACCTCGCGTCGCAGACGCAGCAGCCGATATCGACCCAGGTGATGGAGTGGTCGCACGGCGCCTGGCAGCCGGTGCTGTGAGCGCGCGGCCGGGTGCGCGATCCGCCGGCGCCGGCTTGCCGGCGGGACACGATCCGCACAGGCTTCGTGATCCGGTCATTGCAGGACGCGAAGGAAGGGCACTGACGATGCCTGTACGACGCGATCGCATCGGCCGAGTGGGGGGACGGGGTGGTCGGCGAGCTGGCGGCGATCGGCCGCAAGTGGACCTCCCGCGAGCTGGAGCGCCAGCTCCGCACCCAGCCGCGCGGCACGCCGTGGTCGACCGCGTAGGGCACGAGGTGGACGAACGGCACGAACAGCCCGAACGAGCAGATCATGCAGGCGGTGTACAGGCCGATGAACGGTCGCGAACGAACCGCGTTGCGCCGCGGTGTGCCCGGCGGCGGCTCACCTGCGCGCTGCGGGGCGAGCGCGGCGCCGTCGGGGCCGAGCCCGCGGTCGCGCGGTTCATCGACCGTCAACTCGCGACGGAAACCCACCGCCGTCCACAGGCCCGAGACAGTGCTGTCCGCATCGACTGTGATCGGAACACCAGCGCCTGCCCCCGTGACGTTTCGGCCCGCGCGCGCCAGGATACCCGCATGGAGGACACCGTTCGCGTTCGCTGCCCGTACTGTCGCGAATGGGTCGATCTCTACGTCGACCCGGACACGGCCGGCATGCTGGTCGAGGACTGCGCCGTATGCTGCCGCCCGTGGGCGGTCACTGTCGAACGGGACGCTGGTCGGTTGCGCGTGCACGTATCGCGGGCGCAGTGACCTGGCGGCAGTGGACGTTGACCACACGCGCCTGGTCACACAAGCTCCGGGGCATGGCGACGACCTACCGCGCGATCGTGATGCGGCATACCGGCGGTCCAGATGTCCTCCTCGTCGAACCGCGTGCGCTCGCGCCACTAGACCGGCCCGAGCATCGTGGTGCTGCGATGGAACAGGTAGTGCGCGAGGCCGACGACAACGCCGTCGATCTCGGCGAGCCGCACGTGAACCGGCTCGGCCGGATCGAACAGCCGGGCCCACAGCGCATCGGTGATCTGCGCTGGCAGCGCGGTCGCGCCGGCGGGGCCGTAGAACGCGTTGTAGCCATCCCACAGGACCTGCCAGCGCGCGCGATCCGAAGTCACGGGAGCTCGGATCATCACGGCAGCACCGCGTCGGGCGATTGCATTCGAGCACTGTGCCGGAGACGGAGTACTGCGAACGATACAGCTCGCCGCCCGCGCAGCGACGCCTGTGTCGATGGCGACAGCACGAGCGAGCACACGTCGACGGCTATCGTCGTCGGCGCGAAGGTTGTGGCTACGGCGGGTCGTCCCAGGCGAGCTCGGCGGGAAGCCCGAGCGGGGTGTGCACGCTGCGCGCGAGGGTGGCATCGGCACGATGGCCACAACGCTGCGGTGACCGCCGCACCGAGCTCAAGCCCGCCGCCGGCAGAGACGGGGCGGCGTGGCACGCGTCCGACGGCCGAGCTCGCCACCGGCCACCAGCGGCGACCATGACCAGATCGAGGCGATCAACATCGCGGCCGAGCTCGCCGCCCCAGCGCAGGATGCCGGAGCCCTCGGCGCGTGCGTGATCGCCGGCGGCGCGTGGCTGTTCGGCTTGCGCCACGAAGCTGCCGTTCGCGGGCGTGCTGGCGGGCCAGCGAGCCGTCCTGCCGCCCACTCAGAGGTCCTCCAGCTTCGCGAGGAGCTGGATGGAGAGCTCGCCGCAGCCCACGCGGATCGTGGGCACGCGACCACGCCGCCGCGGCCCCTTGGAGGGCGCTCGCGATCGGGTCCTCGACGGGGCGTGCGGCTGCTTCTACTACCGCGTTACTACCGTCGCGTAAGATCTCATGTTTCTTGGTATTTTCTGGCGGAGCGGACGGGACTTGAACCCTGCCGGCGCAAGCCGAGACCATCAACCATCTCGCGATCCTGCAGTGACCACGCAGGTTTGCGCTACGCCGGCGTCCCGGCTCGTCCCTCCTGATCCCGCCTGTTTTCGCCTCGCGTGGCAGCCGCGTGGCAGCAGAAACCGCTTCGTCCGCGGGTCGGGCAGCGCCTGAAAACGGATTTCAGATTCGTTCGCCGGCCACTGCTCCCTCGATCACTTCTGCGATCGAAGACGCGAAGACAGCTTTCTCGAGCCAGCGCTTCAGCTGCTTGAGGTCCTTCTCGGTCACGATGCGCTGGCGCGCGGCTTCCGGCACGGCGATGCCACGAACGCGCAGAACGGTGAGCACGGCATCCGCCTGCGTTTCGATGCGCGCCTCGGCTTTCCCTTCTTCCCAGCTCGTCAGCATGGCCATGATGAACGCCTGCTCGTGGGGGTCCTGGCTCAAGTCGTGCCCGGGCAGATGCTATCTCGCGTCGTCGATCACGTCTCCGATCGAGGATGCGATGGCGGCCTTCTCGAGCCATCGCTTCAGCTGCGTCATGTCCTTCTCGGCGAGGATCCGCTCGCGCGCGCCGTCCGGGACGGCGATGCCACGAACGCTGAGGACGGTGAGCACGGCATCGGCCCGCGTCTCGGCTTTCCCTTCTTCCCAGCTCTTCAGCATGGCCATGATGAACTCCTGCTCGTCGGGGTCCTGGCTCGAGTCCTGCCCGAGCATGTGCTGGAACTGTAGCAGGATCGGCTCGGCGATGGCG
>JBGQCL010000387.1:0-11407 GCA_041495365.1 Kofleriaceae bacterium
GACCCCCGGCCGATGGTCCGCGCGATCGTCGACGACGTCGCCGCCGGCATCCCCCCGGCGATCATCTCGGCGCGGTTCCACGACACCCTGGTCGCCGCCACCGCCGACCGGGTGCGCGCGGCGGTCGCGACCCACGGCCGCCTGTCCACCTCCACGCCGACGTGCCCCCCGGCGACGGCGGGATCGCGCTCGGCCAGGCGGTGGTCGCCGACGCGATCGCCCGCCGGTAGCGAGCTTTACGCCGGGCCAATTGCCGGCCAGCCCGTTCAGTCGGCGATCACCTCGGCGAGCGTGGCGTCCGACAGCACACGCCTGATCCAGGCGTCGAGCTGCTCGAAGGACGCCGTCGCGGTGCGTTGCTCGACCTGAGCGTTCACCGCATCGCCGAAGCGCTCCCGCAGGAGGGACAGGAGCACTTCCTGGAGGCCCTGATGGATGCCCGCCAGGAGGGCCTTCTGGAGGGCATCCAGGCGGCCCTCCTGCGGGCCCTGCTGGCGTCCTTGTTCGATGAGTCGCTGTCCGGCGGTCATGATGGCGTCATGGGCTCCCATGTGGTTGCCGCCCAGGGGGTCAGTCGGCGATCACCTCGGCGAGGGTGGCGGCCGACAGCACACGCCCGGTCCAGGCTTCGACTTGCTCCAGCGATGCGGTCGCGATGCGTTGCTCGACCTGCGCGCTCACCGCATCGCCGAAGCGCTGCCGCAGGAGGCGCAGGAGCACTCCCTGGATGCCCTCCTGGCGTCCCTCCTGGCGTCCCTCCTGGCGTCCTTGTTCGATGAGTCGCTGTCCGGCGGTCATGATGGCGTCCTTGGCTTCAGGTCCGATCTCGCGTAGCAGAAGCCCTTGCAGTTGCTCGGGTTCCACGTGGTCGTTGACCTCCAGAATATACTGCATCACCTGCGCCAGCGCCTCCAGGCCGTGCGGAGCCCGGGCCACCTCGCGCGCGACATCCATCCAGCGGCCGAGGATCTGCAGGAAGTCCGCCCGCGTTCGCGCGTACTTGAAGCACATCACGGCCAGCTTGGCGAGCGCGGTGCGCATCGCGCCCGCGCGCAATTCCTCCTCGGAGATCTCCGAGAGGTCGTGGAGCAGGTAGGTGAACCGAACCAGGTACGGCTCCACCGCGAGCCGCAGCGGGGCAGGCACGTCGAGCAGTGCGTCGAACGATCGCGGCTCCGACCACGGCGACGCGCCGTGATACATCACGATCGGCAAGATCATCGGCAACGTCCTGGCCTTCGGGTGACCCGCGCGCCAGCGGTCCCAGATTCTCACCTGGTAGCTGAGCAGGCGCTCCGCCATCCGGCCTTCCGTCGGGAGGCTCGACTGGTGCTCGAACAGCAGGTACACGAGCGTCTCGCCGCCGTCGCGCCACGTCGCCGCGTACAGGAGGTCCGTGTGCTGCTGCTGGAGGGCAACATCGACGAAGCTGCCCGGCTGGAGCGCGAGGGTTGACCAGTCCAGCGCCTCGGCCACCACTGGCGGCACGATGGCGCGCAGCACGCCACGAGCGTGCTCGGGCTGACCGAACGCGGCCTTGAACATCAAGTCGTGCGGGTTCGGGATCATCCCAGAGCCCACCGTAGGAGTGCAGTGCAAGGAAGGCAAGCCCGCCGGCGGTATGCTGTACAGCGAGCCAGCCGATTCTTGCAGCCTCGACGATCCGCAAGCGACGATGCTGAGCCGAGCGCAGGTGCGAAGTTGAGCCGACGCTGCGGAGCGCATCGAGAGTTCGGGGGCCGGGCAACGCGTCGCAGGATGGCTCAGGCGCCGACGTCGCGGTAGCGGCGCGCAAGCAGGCAGGTCGCGGCTGCGAGGTCGAGATCTGCGACCAGCAGGCCTTCTGCGCCGTACGGCTGGTAGGCGAGCAGTGTGCCATCGGGACGGACGATGGCCGACGTCGTCGGCGAGCCGTCGCTCGCGTGGTTGACGCTGGCGATGTAGCACGTGTTCTCGGCGGCCCGGCACAGCAGCGCCTTCTCGTGGAACGTGTTCGCCGGGTCGGCGAACACGGAGGGAGCGACGCTGCCGGATTCGGCCTCGTACAGGTGGGGGTGAAACACGACCTGCGCGCCGTGGCGGGCCGCCCAGCGCACGGTCTCGGGGTAGCGCCAGCCCTCGTGGCAGATCGCGATGCCGAACGTCATGCCGGCGGCCTCGAACACGCGTCGGCCGGTGGTGGCCGGCTGGTACGTGCCCTCCTCCGACGGATCGAGTTGCACCTTGTCCTGGAAGCCGAGATGTCGGCCATCGCGATCGATCACGAGCGCGGTGACCAGCACAGCGCCGGCGACGACCCGCTCGGTCCCGAGGATCACCGCGACGCCGGACCGCGCGGCCTCCGCGGCGAGCGCGGTCCATGCGCGGTCGAGAAATGCAGCATCCGGCGGCGGGGGAGTGTGGCCGAGACCGCGGTAGCCGGGCACGTAGCACTCGGGGAAGCAGATCAACGCGGCGCGCTCGGCCCCGGCCTGCGCGATCGCTCGCGCCGCCCGGGCGACCGAGTCGTCGGGCGTGTCCGGGTAGCCGAGGTTGGCGAGCGCGATGCAGACCGTGGCCATGGCCTCAGTTGCCCGACAGGGACTTGTCGAGGGCTGCATCGAAGGCAGCCGGCTGGTCGAGCATGACGAAGTGCCTGGAATCGTCGATCACGACGAGCTCGTGGTGCGGGATGGTGGCGATGAGCCCGTTCCAGGTGGAGACGAGGGCGTCGCGCGGGGTCTGGCCCTTCGTATCGCCGATGATGAGGACGACGGGCGCCTTGATCTTGCCGAGGTCGGGCCGGAGGTCGGTGGTGAACACGAAGGCGATCGCATCGGCCACCGTCTTCGGGTCGGACTTCCCGGCCAGGACACCGACGCGCTGCTTGTCCTCGGGCTTGCTGATCATCTGGCCGAGGAACCGGGTCATGCGCGTGGCGAAGGCGTCTGGCGGCAGCGCTGCGAAGCCGGCCGCCATCTGCTCGACGTCGGGCCTGACCTTCTCGGGCGTGGCCGTGGGGTCGAAGACCGCCGCGAAGAACGGTGCGCCATCGACGGGCACGGCGCCGCCGATCAGGTCGGGGGCGGTCTCCGCGATCCAGTACGCGAGGAAGGCGCCGAGGCTGTGCCCGACGATGATGGGGTGGTCGAGGTGGTTCTGCCGGACGTACTCGATGATCTCGTCGCGCGCGGTGGGGACGAGGGGGGTGCGGATGGGCGGGCTGCCGGCGAAGCCGGCGAGGCTGACGACGTGGGCCTGCACCTTGCCGCCGAGATGAGCCAGGGTGCCGTCCCAGATGCTCCCGTCGCAGCCAAGGCCGGGGATGAAGAGGACGGGCCGGCCGGTGCCGGTGACCTTGACGGTGAACGACGTCGGATGGAATGCCGGCGCGGGCGGGGGAGCGGAGGCGCAGGCGGACAGGACGAGCACGGCGAGGGCAGCGCGGAGCATGCGTCGTGCATATCATGGACAGCAGCTGCGCCATTCGCCGGTCGTGTCGGGTGGTGTGCAACGCGTCGCTGGCACCGTCGGACCTCGCAGCGCTACGCGTCGAGCGTGCCGCGCATGGAAGAGTAGCTGCTCAAGCGCTTGTCCCGCGAGCTATCGAAGCGCTTTGGTCGCGGATTCTCCGAGCGCAACCTTGAGCAGATGCGAGGGACCGCCTGGCCAGGTGCTCTGCGATCACGGCAGCGAGATGCCATAGCGCGCGGCGAGGTAGTGCTCGACCTGCTGGCGCTCGGCGTCCGACAGCGGCCGCGCGTAGATCAGGGCCTCGGGCTGCACCACCGTGCCGGTCTCGCTGCACGCCGCGTAGGTCGTGGTCATCGCCGACATGTACGATGGTCGCGGCCTGAACGAACGCCGCGACGCGCGGGCGGACGCCACCGGCGGCGGGCGCTGGCCACGCGACGTCGCGCCGGAGCCGCCAGGGCTCGCAGAACTCTCCGCGTGGAGATCGCAGCGTGGCAATGGAGAGTGGTGGCAAGCGCTGTGACGCTGCGATCGGCGCGGCGGACGAAAGCCGGCTACCGGGGTGCGTTTCAGAACCCATGCCTGGCCGAGCGGCAGCCCGGGGTGCATCGCAGAACCCACGCCTGGCCCACGGGCCGGGGCGCGCGGTCCGACCTCGACGTTCTCCTCCACGCCGAGGTGCCGCCCGGCGACGGCGGGAATCGCGCTCGGCCACGCAGGGGCGTAGACGCGGGCGCGCGGCGGTAGTGACTGCGCGGATCGCGCAGCATTTGCGGGATTGCCCGAGGCCGGCGTCGGATTTCGCGCAATCGGGTGCGCGGCGCGCGGTCGACGCGCGGCATGGCGGATGCAAAGGTCCGCACCATGTGCCTCGGCGTACCCGGCCGCGTGATCTCGATCGATGGCGACATCGCGCTCGTGGACTTCTGGGGGGTGATCAAGCCGGTGCGGCTCGACGTGGTCGACACGCCGGTCGTGCCCGGTGACTACGTGCTCAACCACGTCGGCTTTGCGATCCGGCGGATCCCGCCCGAGGACATCGCCGAGACGCTCGCGCTGTACGACGAGCTGCTGCGGCGCGCCGGCGCCGACGATCTGATGGCAGCCGACGTGCGCGGCGAGCTCGACGCGGCGGGGAAGCCGTCGTGAGCGTGCTTCCGGGCAAGCCGCTGCCCGGCGAGCAGCGGGCCGGCAAGAAGCTGGAGTTCCGCGATCCGGTGCGCGGGGCGGCGCTGACCGAGGCGCTCGCGGCGCGGGCCCGGAGCCTGGGCCGCGCTCCCGTGTCGGTGATGCACGTGTGCGGCAGCCACGAGCAGGCGATCGCCAGGTTCGGGCTGCGCGCCGCGTTTCCGGACGAGCTCGACGTGATCATGGGGCCGGGCTGTCCGGTGTGCGTGACCGACGTGCCCGAGGTCGACGAGGCGGTCGCGCTGGCGCGCCAGGGCGTGCGGATCGCGACGTACGGAGACATGTTGCGGGTCCCCGGGACCGCGGGGTCGCTGGCCGACGAGCGCGCGCGGGGCGCACGGGTCGACGTGGTCTATGGCGTCGCGCAGGCGGCCGAGCTCGCGCGCAGCGGCGAGCAGATCGTGTTCTTCGCCTCGGGGTTCGAGACCACGGCGGTCGCGACCGCGGCGGTGCTGCTCGCCGACCCGCCGCCGAGCTTCTCGGTGCTGTCGGCGCACAAGTACATCCCGCCGGTGATGGAGATCGTCGCCGAGATGCCGGGCTCGAAGATCGAGGGCTTTCTGGCCGCCGGCCACGCCGCGACGATCACCGGCTCGGCCGTGTTCGAGCGGTTCGTCGCGCGCCACCGCGTGCCGGTCGTGGTCGCCGGGTTCGAGCCGCTCGACATCCTCGCCGGGCTGGTCCGGCTGGTCGAGCTGATCGCCGCCGGCGAGCCGAAGGTCGACAACGCGTTCCCGCGCTGCGTGACCCGCGAGGGCAACCTCGCCGCCCAGGCCCGGCTGTGGAAGGTGTTCGAGCTCCAGGGCGGGCGCTGGCGCGGCATCGCCCATGTCCCCAACGGCAACCTGCGGCTGCGCGACGAGTTCGCGGCGTGGGACGCGCGCAAGCGGTTCGAGATCGACGTCGCGGCGCTGTGGGACAACGCCCCGGCGACGCGGGTCGCGCAGTGCCAGTGCGGCGACATCATGGCCGGCATCGCATCGCCGCACGACTGCGCGCTGTTCGGCCGCGAGTGCACGCCCGACGCGCCGGTCGGAGCGTGCATGGTGAGCTCCGAGGGCACCTGCAAGATCTGGCACCAGTACGGCGGTCACCCCGACCTCCGCCAGGTCCGGAGGCGAACATGAACGACAGACGCTACGTCGAGGAGCGGATCACGCTCAAGTACGGCGCCGGCGGCAGCGCGATGCGCGCGCTGATCGAGCAGATCTTCGCTCCCGGGTTCGGCGAGGTCGCCGGCGGGGTCGGGCTGTCGGCGATGGACGACGGCGCGGCGCTGCCGATCGGGCCGGATCGCTGGCTGGTGATCACCACCGACGCTCACGTCGTCCAGCCCGCGGTGTTCCCGGGCGGCGACATCGGCCGGCTCGCGGTGTGCGGGACGGTCAACGACCTCGCGATGATGGGCGCGACCGAGCCGCTCGCGCTGACCTGCGCGGCGATCCTCGAGGACGGCTTCCCGCGCAGCGAGCTCGAGCAGATCTGGGCGTCGATCCGCGCCGCGTGCGAGGAGGCCGGGACGACGATCGTCACCGGCGACACCAAGGTGATGCGGCGCGGCGAGCTCGACCGCATCGCGCTGACCACGACGGGGGTCGCGCTGACCTCGCGGGTGGTCACCGACCGCGGGCTCGCCCCCGGCGACCGGATCCTGGTCACCGGCACGATGGGCGACCACGGCCTGGCGATCCTGGCGACCCGCGGCGAGCTCGCGCTCGAGACCCGGCTGGTGTCCGACGTCGCGCCGATCAACGGCCTGATCCGGCGCGCGCTGGCGGCCGGCGGCGACGGCGTGGTCGCGATGAAGGACCCGACGCGCGGCGGGCTGGCGAGCGCGCTGCACGAGATGGCGGGCAAGAGCGGCGTCGGGATCATCCTCGACGAGCGCGCCGTGCCGGTCCGCGACGAGGTCCGCGCCGCCGGCGAGCTGCTCGGGATCGACCCGCTGCTGGTCGCCAACGAGGGCAAGGCGGTGATCGGCGTGCGCGCCGCGGCGGCAGGCCGCGTGCTCGACGCGCTGCGCTCGCACCCGCTCGGCCGCCAGGCCGCCGTGGTTGGCGAGTGCGTCGCCGAGCGCCCGGGCAGCGTGATCGCCGACACCGGGTTCGGCCGCCGACTGCTCGGCGAGGCCGAGGGTGAGCTCTTGCCGAGGATCTGCTGATGGCGGACCACATTCGCATCGCTCGTCACGGCGCGGTCGGCGTGCTGACGATCGCGCGCCGCGAGCGGTTCAACTCGCTCGATGTCGCGACCGCCCAGGACCTGCGCAAGGCCGGCCTCCAGCTCGCCCGCGACCGCGAGATCCGCGCCGTGGTGCTGCGCGGCGACGGCGGGGTGTTCTGCAGCGGCGCCGACCTCAAGTACATCGCGGGCGGCGGGGACGGCGAAGTCGCGTACCTGTCGCCCGACGCGCGGCCGCCCAGCGGCGGGTACGGCGCGATCTTCAAGCAGATCCTCGAGTACATCCATTCGACGATCTCCGAGATCCGGCGCGCGCCCAAGCCGTGGATCGCCGCGGTCGACGGCCCCGCCGCCGCCGGCGGCCTGGGCCTGGCGATCGCGTGCGATCTCGTGGTCGCGTCCGAGCGCGCGACGTTCGAGTGGGCGTACGGCAAGACCGGGCTGACCGGCGCCGAGAGCACGACGTTCTTCCTGCCCCGCCTGGTCGGGTTCCGCAAGGCGATGGAGCTCGTGCTGCTCAGCCCGCGGCTGACCGCGCGCGAGGCGCTCGCGATCGGCCTGATCACCGAGGTCACCGCCGACATCGACCTCGAGGCCCGCGCGCTCGCGCTCGCCGCGCACCTCGCGGAGGCGCCGACCACCGCCGTCGGGGTCGCCAAGCACCTGATCGGCCGCGCCGCCGGGATGGACCGCCTCGACGGCCACCTCGACGAGGAGCTCCGCGAGCTGGCGCGGATCGCCGACGGCCCGAACTTCACCGAGGGCCTCGCCGCGTTCCTGGCGCGCCGCGCCCCGGAGTTCGGGGTCGAGTGATGCACGAGTACTCGATCATCTCGGCGCTGGTCGATCGCGTCGAGCGCGAGGCCCACGCCCGGCCGGGCGCCATCGTCCGCCGGCTCCACGTCCGGATCGGCGAGCTCGCCGGCGTCGAGATCTCGCTGCTGCGCACCGCGTTCGAGACCTTCCGCGAGCGCACGGTGTGCGCGGCCGCCGAGCTCACGATCGCCGCGGTGCCGGCGGTATGGCGCTGCCTGCGCTGCGACCGCGAGCTGCCGCCCGGCGCGGTGCTGCGGTGCTGCGACCGGCCGGCGCGGCTGGCCGGCGGTGATGACATCTTCCTCGATCGGATCGAGATGGAGGTTCCCGATGTGTGAAGACTGCGGCTGCGGAGACCCGGCGCTCGTTCCGGTCGATCCCACGGGGGGCTTTGCCCCCCGCCCCGCCGGCGAAGCCGTCGGGGTCTCCACCCCCCATCTCGCTGCGCTCGACGTTCACGAGCACATCCTCGCCGGCAACAACGCGCTCGCCTCCCACCTGCGCGCGCACTTCGTGGAGGCCGGCGTGCTCGCGATCAACCTCATGGGCTCACCGGGCTCGGGCAAGACCGCGGTGCTGGAGCGCACCGCCCGGCTCGCCGGCGACCGCTGGCGGTTCGGCGCGGTGTCCGGCGATCTGGCCACCGATCACGACGCCCGCCGGCTCGCCGCCGCCGGGATCACCGCCGCCACGATCACCACCGGCTCGGGGTGCCACCTCGACGCGCGGCTGGTCCACGACGCGCTCCACGACCTGCCGTGGCGATCGTTCGACCTGTTCGCGATCGAGAACGTCGGCAACCTGGTGTGCCCGGCGATCTACGATCTCGGCCAGGCCGCCAACGTGGTGGCGCTGTCGGTCACCGAGGGTGAGGACAAGCCGCTCAAGTACCCGGTGATGTTCCGCAAGGCCGACCTCGTGCTGCTGACCAAGATCGACCTGCTGCCTCACCTCGAGGTCGACCTGGACGCGATCCGCGATGCGCTGTCCCGCGTGATGCCCGAGCCGCGGATGATCGCGGTGTCGGCCCGCACCGGCGAAGGCATCGCCGAGTGGCTCGCGTGGCTGGAGGCGCAGCGCCCCGAGGCCGCCGGCGCCGGGGCGTCCCACGCGCACGCGCACGGCTCGCGATAGCCGCTCAGCGCCGGTTCACAGCTCCCACCAGCGGGCGAGCCGCGGACCACGGTCGTGGTGGCGGCCGAGCGCCATCGCGCCGCGCGCCGCGGCGGTGGTCGGATCCAGCAGCACCGCCAGCAGCCGCTGGTGGCGCGTCCCGCCGCCGCCCGTCGGCGACATGATCGAGAAGCTCCGGCATATCCTCGGATCGGTTCCCTCTGCCCCTGCCATATCAGAAAGGCGACGCACCCCCACGATTCCCTACGAAGGATCTGACGGACTGCGGCGTGTGCCGAGGCGCGGTTGCGGGCCACCCTCGGAAAGCTGAGAGAGAGACCGTCGGATCGGTCCTCCTCAAACGTAAAGGCGACGCATGGCGGGTCCAGCCTACAAGATTCTTCACGTGAGATACGGATCGGCGACGCCCCGCGCAAGAATTGGGGGATCCATCACAGCACGCAGCAGCGGCGATGCTGCGTCGGTCGCGGGCGCACACCCCAGAACCGTCGGTGCGTCGATGTTCTGTTGATCCGCCCCCCGCCGAGCAGTGATACCGTACGACTCCGGGTGGGGGAGCGCGAGGATCTCTCAGGACGAACGCTCGGGGAGTTTGTACTCCGCGAGCGCATCGACGAAGGTGGCTTTGGCGCCGTCTATCGCTGCGAGCAGCCGTTGCTCGGTCGCGAGGCGGTGGTCAAGGTCCTGCACCAGCGGCTGCGGCGAAACGACACGGTGCTGCAGCGGTTCATGCGCGAGGCCCAGCTGGCATCGCGGCTCGACCACCCCTACGCCGCCCACGTCTACGCGTTCGGCATCGAGCACGACGACGGCCTGTTCTGGATCGCGATGGAGCTGGTGCACGGCACCGCGCTCAACCGCTGGCTGCGCGAGAAGGGCCCGCTGGCGCTCGACCAGCTGGTGCCGTTCTTCGAGTGCGTCGCCGAGGTCGTCCAGACCGCGCACGACCGCGGGATCGTGCACCGCGACCTCAAGCCGTCGAACGTGATGGTGATCGAGCGCGCCGGCCGGCTGCTCCCCAAGCTGCTCGACTTCGGCGTCGCCAAGCTGCTCGACGAGGCCTCGCTGCCCCGGCCGCCGCGGCTGCCCGTCGGCACCCAGCCGCTCGCGATCGCGGGCGATCACCGGCTCGACACCGCCGAGGCCATCACGCTGACCGCGAGTGTCACGCCGCCGCAGCGCCACGACCTGCAGCACCGCCTGACCCACGCCGACTCGACGATCGGCTCGCCGCCGTACATGTCGCCCGAGCAGTGGACCAACGCGGTGACGGTCGGGCCGGCGTCGGACCTCTACGCGCTCGCCGTGATCGCCTACGAGGCGCTGACCGGCCGGCGCCCGTTCACCGCCACCACCGTCACCGAGTACGCCGACCTGCACTGCAACGCCGCGGTGCCGCCGCTCGGCGACGGGCTGCCGCCGTCGCTCGACCGGCTGTTCGAGCGCGCGCTGGCCAAGCGACCGGAGCAGCGCTGGCCGAGCGCGCTCGAGCTCGCCGCGGCGCTGCGCTCGGCGTCGCGCGTGGGCCGACCGCAGGCCGAGGTCCCCGGGCTCGACCGCGCGGTGCGGGACGCCTGGCTGGCCGACGCGCCGCAGCCGCTCGCCGATCTGGTCGCGGCGCTCGACGACGCCGGCAACCTGTACCACGCGCGCGACGCGGCGCGCGACCTGATGCGCGGCCTCTTGCGCTACCTGGTCGCGCTCGGGCTGGCGACCCGCGCCCAGGTGCGCGACGAGCGCGACGATCCGGCGGTGGTCGAGCTGCTGCGCACGATGCGCCAGCGCGACCTCGCCGCGGCCGACCACGTCCGGCTGCTCCGCCTGGTGGTCCGCCCGTGCGTCGGCCGGCGCGGCGCGCACCCGATCCCGGAGCTGGTCGATCTCGTCACGCCGCACTCCGACGACGACACCGACGACCTCGACCCGCTGCTCGCGATGCAGCCGCCGACCGATCAGCCCGCGATGGAGGACGTCGTGCGATCGCGGCTCGTCGAGCTGTTGCCCGAGCTGACCCGCGTGCTGCGCCGGACGGCGTTCGTGCTCGACTACGTCCTGGTGGTCCCGCGCGAGGAGGCGGTCGAGCGCTGGACCGGGCCGCGCCGCCGGCGCCGCCGGCTCGCCACGGTCCACGCCGGCGAGCTGGTCAAGCACCACCCGATGCTGCTCGACCGCAAGGGCCGGGTGTGCGTCGATCTGTGGCCGCTCGCGCAGGTCGTGTCACCGACCGAGGGCGCCGAGCCCGAGCTGTTCGTGTTCGAGGGCCGCGGCCGCCACGGCGCGCGGCTGATCGCGACCCCCGCGGGCTACGAGCACTTCGATCCCGGCGTGTGGGAGTGGATCGCGGCCCGGGTGATCGCCGACGCCGCGATCCGCGCCGAGGCCGGTGAGGACCAGTCGCCGTACCTCGGGCTGGCGCCGTATGCCGTGACCGACGCGGTCCGGTTCGTCGGCCGCGAGGCCGAGGTCGACGGCATCCTCGAGCGGCTGCGCCACCGCCCGCTGCAGGTCGTGGTCGGCCCGTCGGGCGCCGGCAAGACCTCGTTCGTCCACGCCGGTGTGATCCCGCGCCTGCCGCGCGGCTGGCGCGCGGTCACGTTGCGCCCGGGCGCCGCGCCGCTCGCCGCGCTGGCGTCCC
>JBGQCL010000388.1:0-11354 GCA_041495365.1 Kofleriaceae bacterium
AGGCCGGATTCTGATCTGGTTTCGCGACGTTGCAGGTTGCAAGTAAATATTGAGCCGAAATCGCAAGCGATCGATCTCCTTCGGGAATCCGTCTTTGTGGATCTCAACGCGGCTGCACCCTTATGACGTCGCCTTGGATCTGATTCGCGCCCTGCGCCCCGTGGTCGCACAGCTTCGGAGGTACAGCCCCGAGGCCGCCGACCAGGTCGAGCGCGCCGCCAGTAGCATCGTGCTCAACCTCGCGGAAGGCGGTCGCCGTCATGGCCGCGATCCGCGAAGGTTCTTCGACATGGCGCATGGCAGCGCCGGGGAGATCCGCGGTGCGCTCGATCTGGCAGATGCATGGGGCTGGCAGATCGAGAGCAAGCAAGCGCGCGCGCTACTCGATCGCGAGCTGGGACTGTTGTGGGGACTCACCCGCCGAGGCCGAGCCAAGGACGCGCCGGACGTTCCACAGCCAGGGACCAAGGCGCGGTCCTCACGTTGACCGGCTGATCGACCACGGTGTTCGGTGAGTGAGCGATGCGAATGGCATTTAACGGCACAATGCATGTTGTGGAGTCGATTCCACTTGACGGCCTGTGGCCGACCATCAAGTGCGTCGCGGAGAACGATTCGTTGATCCGCGCGCGGTAGGCGCTGGCGTGCGCTGTGGCAACGAAATCGCACGCGACCCACATTTTCTCGACGGCAGGGCCGGATCGTCGCGCAGTGCGCAGACCATGACACCGAAAACTCGTGTGCTAGAAGCGATAGGCGACAACAGCAGGAGACTGTCATGCTGAGTGGTGGAATCGAAGACGCAGTGGCCGAGGTTGCGCCGGTGCCCACGTGGGCGCACGAACCGCCGCGGAACACCGAGCTCGACTGGCGGACTGTCGACCGCGCGCTGCGATCGATCCGGCGGCGGCGCGCCGCGCTCGATGCCGAGGAGGCTCGCTGGCTCCGCGAGGCCGAGGAACTGCAGATCTGGCGCCCACTCGGCATGGTCTCGATGCTCGACTACCTCGAACGCGTGCTGGGCTACGCGCCGCGCACGGCCCAGGACCGGCTGCGGGTGGCTCGGGCACTCGGCGACCTGCCCCGGCTGACGGCGGCGCTCACGGCTGGAGAGCTGCCGTTCTCGGCGGTGCGGGAGCTGACTCGCGTCGCGACGCCGGCGACCGAGGTATCGTGGGTGGCCGCAGCGCAGGACAAGACCCTGCGGCAGATCGAGGAGCTCGTCGCGGACCATCGCCCGGGCGATCGGCCCGACGATCCGCCGGCCCCCGAGGCGCGCACGCATGTGGTCCGGTTCGAGCTGTCCGCGGAGACCTTTGCGCTCCTGCGCCAGGCCCGCACCGTGCTCGATGACGAGCACGGCACCAACCTGCCGGACGATGCGTTCGTCGCCGCGCTGTGTGGCGGGGCGCTCGACGGTGCGCACGGTGACGAGCCCACGGGCCGCGCGAAGTTCCAGATCGCGGTCACGGTGTGCGGGCGCTGCCGCCAGGGCTGGCAGGAGGGCGCCGGTGCGCGGGTTGCGATCGATGCCGTCGCGGTCGAACGCGCACTGTGCGACGCCCAGCACATCGGCTCGATCGACGGCGACGGACCGGAACGGGCGCACCAGGACATCCCGCCGAGCGTGGCGCGCTTCGTGTGGCGCCGCGACGGCGGTCGCTGCCGCGTGGATGGCTGTCGCTCGTCCCGCGGACTGGAGCTCCATCATTTGATCCATCGCGCCGACGGCGGCAGCCATGACGCTTCGAACATCGTCCTGGTCTGCAGCGCGTGCCACCTCGCGCATCACCGCGGCGCGCTGATGATCAGCGGCACGGCGAACGAGCTGCAGATCCGGCGGCCGGGCGAAGCAGCGGCGACCGGCGCGCAGGATGACGCCGGCGGGGTCGCCGGATTGCCGGCGCGCGGCGCCCACGTGGGCGCGGAGCCGCGGCCGCAGCGTTCCACGGTGGAGAGCGATGCGAGCGTGGCTGTCGGTGGCGCGCTCACCGCCGCCGATCCGGACGCTCACGTGGGCGTGGGGCTGCGGTCGCGGGGCGCCATGGTGGAGGTCGATCCGAGCGTGGCTGCCGGTGGCGCGCTCACCACCACCGATCCGGACGCCCACGTGGGCGTGACGAGCTCCGCGGGTCCGGTCGAGGACACGAGCGCTCGCGCGAGCGGCGCCAGCAGGCTCGACGCAGCGATCCTGCGCACGCAGGCCAAGGCGGCGCTGACCGGCCTGGGCTGGAAGCCCGCGATCGCCCACGCCGCGGTCGCTGCCGCGGCAGAGGCGCAGGGGGACGCGGCGACGCTGGAGCGCCTGATCTTCGAGGCATTGCGGCGATGTCCCACGCCGAAGGCGTGAGGCGCGCTGTCACGGATCCAGCACAGTCATGGCCGCTGCAGGCCCGTGAGCCGCGTGGAGGGCCCACAGGCCGGTCCTGCGACGGAGCGGCTCAGGGATCTCTCCGCGATGCGATGTGGGACGATGACGCTTCGGCCATCTTGCGCAAGCCGCATGGCAGCGCGCCACGGCGGCGACGCTCGCCTCGAGGCGAGCAGGATCCATGCGGCCGTGAAGGTCGCCCTGCTGCTTTGCGGCGATGGCGCGCTCGAACCATGACAGCGCCTCGGCGAACTGGCCCTGGCTGGCGTGGCAGTCGCCCACCCGATGCAGGCTCATTCCGAGGCTCGCAAAGTCGATGGCCGGATCCGCGCGGCGGCGCTCAGAACACGATCACGCCGCGCGCGTTCTTGCCCGACTCCAGGTCGGCGAACGCCTGCGGCGCCTCGTCGATCTTGTAGCGCCGCGTGATCAGCTCGTCGAGCTTGAGCTTGCCGGCGGCGTAGAGCGAGAGCATCTTCGGGAAGTCCTCGCGCGGGCGCGCCGAGCCGAAGTAGCTGCCGGTCAGGGTCTTCTCCTCGAACGGCAGGGTGCGGGTCACGATGGTGGTCGAGGCGCTGGCCGGCGCAACGCCGACCGCGACGGCCAGGCCGCCGCGGCGGATCGCCCTGTAGGCGGCGGCGACGACCTCGCCGGAGCCGACGCACTCGAACGCATAGTCGAGGCCGCCGCCGGTGAGCTTCTTGAGCTGCTTGGTCAGGTCCTCACCAGGCACGGCCTTGATCACGTCGGTCGCGCCGAAGGTGCGGGCGAGCTCGAGCTTGGCCTCGCTGGTGTCGATCGCGATGATCCGGCCGGCGCCGGCGATCGCGCAGCCCTGGATGACGTTGAGGCCGACGCCGCCGGTGCCCCACACGCCGCAGATCGAGCCGGGCGTGACGCGGGCGGTGTTGATCGCGGCGCCGACGCCGGTGGTGACGGCGCAGCCGACGAGCGCGGCGCGATCGGCCGGGACCTTGGCGTCGTACTTGACCAGGTTGCGCTCGTGGACGACGGCGTACTCGGCCATCACGCCGACGCCGGAGAACACGTTGAGCGGGTTGCCGGCGGCGTCGCGCGTGCGCAGCGTGCCGTCGAACATCGTCGACAGGGCCTTGCCCTGCTGATCGCAGAGCACCGGGCGGCCGACGTTGCAGTAGTGGCAGCGGCCGCACATGTAGATCCAGTTGGCGACCACGGCGTCGCCGACGGCGAGCTCGGTGACGCCCTCGCCGACCTCGATGACGGTGCCCGCGGCCTCGTGGCCGAGGATCAGCGGCAGCGGCAGCGCGATGGTGCCGTTGGTGCCGGACAGGTCGGAGTGGCACACGCCGACGGCGCCGATCTTGACCATGACCTCGCCGCGCGCCGGCGAATCGAGCGCGACCTCCTCGACGACGACCGGCTTACCGAGCTCTCGAGCGATGACTGCTTTGCCCTTGCGTGCCATGGTGCGAAGCCTCCTTCAACGCGGATCGCCGGGCAACAGGTTGGTGGCGAATTTCCGTATACTCCCCGCGCAACGATTCCCCGCGCAACACCCCGCGCAAGACCCCGCGCATCCGCGCTCCTCTCCACTCCCCGGGATCCACCATGCTGCTCCGCGACAAGCTCTACATCGACGGCCAGTGGGCCACACCCAGCACGCAGGACACGATCGACGTGCACAGCGCCGGCACCGGCGAGGTCATGGGCAAGGTGCCCGCCGCCGGCGAGGCCGACATCGCCGCCGCGGTCCGCGCCGCGCGCGCGGCGTTCGACGGCTGGAGCCAGCTGCCGGTCGCCCAGCGCGCCGACTACCTGGCGAAGATCTCGGCGGGGCTCAAGCAGCGCGCCGAGCTGCTCGCGAAGACGATCGCGCAGGAGGTCGGCATGCCGATCAAGCTCGCCGGCCGGATCCAGGCCGGGCTGCCGATCCTGACGTTCGGCAACTACGCAAAGATCGCCGGCGAGTTTGCGTTCGAGCAGAAGGTCGGCAACTCGCTGGTGGTCCGCGATCCGGTCGGCGTGGTCGGCGCGATCACGCCGTGGAACTACCCGCTGCACCAGATCGCGCTCAAGGTCGCGCCGGCGCTCGCCGCCGGCTGCACGGTGGTGCTCAAGCCATCCGAGATCGCGCCGTTCAACGCGTTCATCCTCGCCGAGGTGGTGCACGAGGTCGGGCTGCCGGCCGGCGTGTTCAACCTGGTCACCGGGTTCGGGCCGGTGGTCGGCGAGGCGCTGGTCAAGCACCCCGAGGTCGACATGATCTCGTTCACCGGCTCGACCCGCGCCGGCCGGCGGATCTCCGAGGTCGCGGCGCAGACGGTCAAGCGCGTGACGCTGGAGCTCGGCGGCAAGTCCGCGTCGATCATCCTCGACGACGCCGACCTGCCGGCCGCGGTGAAGGGCACGGTGACCAACTGCTACCTCAACTCCGGCCAGACCTGCACCGCGTTCACCCGCATGCTGGTCCCCGAGGCGCGCTACGCGGAGGCCCGGGCGCTCGCCGCCGAGGCGGCCGCGACGTTCGTGCCGGGCGATCCGCTGTCGGAGAGCTCGCGGCTCGGGCCGCTGTCATCGCAGATGCAGCTCGATCGCGTGCGCGGCTACATCCGCAAGGGGATCGAGGACGGCGCCGAGCTGGTGACCGGCGGCGCGGAGCCGCCCGAGGGGGTCGCGCCCGGTGGCTACTTCGTCCGGCCAACGGTGTTCGGCAAGGTCGATCCGAAGTCGACGATCGCGCAGGAGGAGATCTTCGGGCCGGTGCTCTCGATCATCACCTACAAGGATGAGGACGAGGCGGTCCGGATCGCCAACGACACGATCTACGGGCTGGCCGGCGGCGTGTGGTCGAAGGACGAGGGGCACGCGCAGCGAGTCGCGCGCCGGATGCGCGCCGGGCAGATCGACATCAACGGCGGGCCGTTCAACATGAACGCGCCGTTCGGCGGCTTCAAGCAGTCGGGGCACGGCCGCGAGGCGGGCACGTACGGGCTGGAAGAGTTTCTCGAGTACAAGTCACTGCAGCTCAAGACCGGATGACGCAGCGCATCAGCTGCGCGCTGCTGTCTCTTTGATGGAGCGTCACAAACGAGTCTCCGAAACTCGCTGCGCGGCGAACCCGCAAGCGCTGCAGCGCGGAGTTCGCGCGGCGCAGCGGTTGCGAGAACACCTGCGGCGATGCGACCGGCGGCTGGCACACACGATGCTGCAGCCTGCTACGCGACGGCCGGCCGGGGTGGCCGGACCGATTCGCCGCGCTCCTCGTCGTCGAGGAGAGAGAGGCCGCACATGTTGCAGCAGCTGACCGATCAGGACGCGATCTTTCTGTACGGCGAGACCGCGGAGACTCCCGCACACGTCGGCGGGCTGAGCCTGGTCGACCTGCCGGCCGGCTACCGCGGCGACTTCTACGCGGACTACAAGGCGACGATCGCGAGTCGCATGGCGCTCGTGCCGTTCCTGCACACCCGGGTCGCGCGCGTGCCGCTCGACCTCGATCGCCCGTTCTGGGTCGAGGACGAGCACATCGATCTCGACCATCACGTTCGCCGCGCGACGGTGCCGTCGCCCGGCACGATGGCCGAGCTCGAGGCGCTGATCGCCCAGCTCCACCAGCAGCCGCTCGATCTCACCCGGCCGCTGTGGGAATTCACCGTGATCGACGGGCTGGCCTCCGGCCAGCTGGCCATCTACACTAAGATGCACCACGCCGCGATGGACGGCGCCGCGAGCCAGCAGCTGCTCACCACGATGTACGACCCGACGCCGGTGCCGCGCGTGCTCGCGGTTCCCGCGGTCGACCCCCACCACCTTCCCAGCACCCGGAACCTGGTGACCAGCTTGCTGGCGCGCCGTGTCCAGCAGGCGATCCGCGCGGTGCAGTTCGTGCCGGAGCTGCTCCAGGCGGTGAGCCGCGTGGTCCTGCCCGACCCGGCGACGCTGCGATTTCGCCCGATCCATCGGATGCCGCGCACGCCGACGACGCTGCTCAATGTCGGGATCACCGGCCAGCGCCTGTACGCGGCGCGGACGCTGTCACTGCCCGAGGTCAAGCGGCTCGCCAAGCGGACCGGCACCACGGTCAACGACGTCGTGCTGGCGATCTGCAGCGGGGCGCTGCGCGGCTACCTCGACGACAAGCGCAGGCTGCCGGAGCGATCGCTCACCGCGATGGTGCCGGTCTCGCTGCGCGCGCCGGGCGACTACGCCAAGCGCAACCAGAATGCCATGCTGATCTGCAGCCTGGCGAGCGACGTCGCGGACCCCTACGAGCGGCTGCTCGCGATCCACCGCTCCGTGGTCGCACAGAAGCAGAATGTCGAGATCTGGAAGGACCTTCCGATGCCCGATGTCGTCATTCCGGGCCTGGGTCGGATCGTGCGCCGGCTGGTCGAGCTCTATGGCCACAGCCGGTTCGTCGGGCGCCCGCCGATCGCCGGTAACCTCGTGATCTCGAACATCCCTGGCCCGCCGGCGGCGATGTACATCGCCGGCGGGAAGATCGCGTCGATGTATCCGTGCTCGATCCCGTTCCACGGCCAGGCGGTGAACATCACCGTCGAGAGCTACTGCGATCGGCTCGACGTCGGCCTGATCGCGTGCCGGCGGGCCGTGCCGGACGTCGCGCAGATGGCGGACCGCATGGTCAGCGCGCTGGTGGAGCTGCAGCGTGCGGTCGAGCACGCCTGCCCCGCCGCGGTGGCGCAGCCGGTCCCCAGCCACCTGGGCATCGGGGCCCACCCGCTGGCGCTGTACGCGATCGCCGATCGGCTGGCCCAGCCCGAGGGCCGGTGGCAGCGATTCCAGCGCGGCGGCTGGAAGGCGCTGGCCTACGGCGACGCCCTGCCCTGACCCGGCGATCGCATCGGCGCGCGCGTGTGCGTCGCCGGCACAGGAAATGCGTGCATGCGGGGCCAGGAAAGGAAGATCCGCCATGGAACACGTCCACAACCTCGTAGAGCTGTATCAGCGAGCCTGCGCGCAGTATGCCGACCGCGAGATTCTCGGAGCCAAGAAGGATGGGAAGTGGCAGTGGCTGACCTACCGGCAATTCCGCGGCCTGGTCGATGACGCCCGCGCCGGCCTCGCGGCCCTGGGCATCGAGCCCGGCGACCGCGTCGCGTACATCGGCGATAACAGCGTCGAGTGGGCGGTGGCTGCGTACGCGACCTACGGGCTGGCGGCGAGCTTCGTGCCGATGTACCAGGCGCAGCGGCCCAGCGAGTGGCAGTTCATTCTCCAGGATTGTGCGGCGCGCGCGGTGATCGTCGCCAACGACGCGACCTACGACGCGATCGGCGCGATGCGCGCCAACCTCCCCGAGCTGCGCCACTTGATCGGGCTGTCCCGGCCGGAAGGCGCCGCCGGATCATGGCGCGGCCTGCTCGCCGCCGGCGCGGCGCGGCCGGTCCCGGCGCGGTCTCCCGATCCGCAGTCGGTCGCCGGCTTCATCTACACCTCGGGCACCACCGGCAAGCCCAAGGGCGCGCGGCTGAGCCACCACAACATCACGTCGAACATCGAGGCGATCCACCAGCTCTACGACTTCTCGCCCAACGAGCGCTACCTGTCGTTCCTGCCCTGGGCGCACTCGTACGGCCAGACCGTCGAGCTCCACAGTGTCTTCAGCTGGGGCACGTCGCTGGCGATCAACGACGAGCTGCCCAAGCTGCTGTCGAACCTGGTCGAGGTCAAGCCGACGGTGCTGGTCGCCGTTCCGCGGATCTTCAACCGGATCTACGACGCCGTGACCCGCGAGCTCGCAGGCCGGCCCGAGCTGGTCCAGAAGATCGTGCAGCACGGCCTCGCGCAGGCGCTCAAGCGCACGCGGGGCGAGCCGATGAGCGCGCTCGACAAGCTGGAGCTCGCGCTCGACGACAAGCTGATCTTCCAGAAGATCCGCGACAAGTTCGGCGGCCGGCTGCGCTACGCGTTCACCGGCAGCGCATCGATCTCGCGCCACGTCATCGAGTTCATCGACGCGCTCGGCATCGAGGTCTACGAGGGCTACGGGCTGACCGAGACCAGCCCGGTGGTCACCACCAACTCGCCCGGCCACCGCAAGTTCGGCAGCGTCGGCCGCGTCCTGCCCGGCGTGCGGGTCGAGATCGACACCAGCGTCACCGACGACCACAAGTCCGGCGAGATCCTCGTCTACGGCCCCAACGTGATGCTCGGCTACCACAACCGACCCGAGGAGAACGCCGCGGCGCTGATGCCCGACGGCGGGCTGCGCACCGGCGATCTCGGCTACCTCGACGATGACGGCTATCTCTACATCACCGGCCGGATCAAGGAGCAGTACAAGCTGGAGAACGGCAAGTACGTCATGCCGTCGGCCCTCGAGGAGACCCTCAAGCTGTCGCCGTTCATCTCCAACGTCATGATCCACGGTGACGGCCGGCCGTACAACGTCACGCTGGTCGTCCCGGATGCGCAGGCGGTGCGGGGCTGGGCGCAGAAGCAGGGCCTGACCCTGGCCGACGACCTGTGCGCCGACGATCGCGTGCGCGACCTCGTGGTGTCCGAGATCGCGCGGCTGTCCGACGACTTCAAGGGGTTCGAGAAGCCGCGCGCGGTCGCGCTGGTCGGCGAGGACTTCACGATCGGCAACGGCCTGCTGACCCCGACCCTCAAGCTGAAGCGCCGCGAGGTGCTCGCCCGCCACGGCAATCTTATCGATGATCTATATGCGCGCTCGCCGGTGCTGACCGCGGCCGGCTGACATCGCGCACTCTTGCTGGGGATTCCACAAAAGAGCACGAGAGTCCAGACTGGCAATGATCTATCGCGGCGGGGTGCGGCGGTTGCGCGGGTGATCCCTGCCGCCGCGAGGACCGGGACTTGCAATCCGCCCAGGCGTCCAACAGGAGGTACGTAACCATGGCCACCATCGCCGAACGACATGACGTGATCGCTCGGGCTGGGCGCGATCGCGATGCACACCGGGCTGATGGCCGCGATCATCTTCGCCGCGGTGTTCTACCTGATCGCGATGTTCGGCGCCGTGATGCTGCGCGACGGCAAGGAGCTGGCGTGATGCACCCCGAGCCGGATCGCGTCCCGCGCGACAAGGTCAACGACTACACCGAGGCCGAGGCCGCCCGGCGGCGCGCGTTCGCCCGCGATCACACCGGCGTCGAGCTGCGCGACGTCGGCGTGTACTCGGTCCAGCCGTCCAGCGTCGCCGGCAACATCGAGAACTTCACCGGCGTGGCCCAGGTCCCGCTCGGCCTCGCCGGCCCGATCCGGGTCAACGGCGAGCACGCGCAGGGCGACTTCTACGTCCCGCTGGCGACCACCGAGGGTACGCTGGTCGCCAGCTACAACCGCGGGATGCGGCTGCTCAACGCGTGCGGCGGCGTCAAGGCCACCGTGGTCGAGCAGTTCATGCAGCGCGCGCCGGTGTTCCTGCTGCCCGACGCCGTGGCCGCGCGCGAGTTCGGCGTCTGGGTCCGCGAGCACTTCGCATCGATCAAGCAGGCCGCCGAGGCGACCACGCGCATCGGCAAGCTCGACCACATCGAGCAGTACCAGATCGGCCCGGCGCGGTTCCTGCGCTTCAACTTCACCACCGGCGACGCCGCCGGCCAGAACATGTGCGGCAGGGCGACCGCCGCGGCGTGCGAGTGGATCCGCGCGGCCTGGCCGCGTCCGCTGGAGTACCTGCTGTCGGGGAACATCGACACCGACAAGAAGCACTCGGTGATGAACACGTTGCACACCCGCGGCCGCCGGGTCGTTGCCGAGGTGGTGCTGCGCGCCGACCTGCTGCGCGAGCACATGGGCGTGGACCCCCACGACTTCTTCCGCTGGCGCCAGATCCAGACCGCCGGCGCGTTCATGGTCGGCTCGGCGTCGAACGGTCCGCAGGTCGCCAACGCGGTCGCGGCGCTGTTCATCGCCACCGGCCAGGACGCCGCCGACGTCTCGGAGTCGCACGCCGCGATCACGTACACCCAGCTGCTCGACAGCGGGGACTACTACTGGTCGCTCACGCTGCCGTCGCTGATCGTCGCGACCTGCGGCGGCGGCACCGGGCTGGCGACCCAGCGCCAGTGCCTGGAGCTGCTCGGCTGCTTCGGCTCGGGCAAGGCCGACAAGCTCGCCGAGATCTGCGCCGCGGTGGCGCTCGCCGGCGACGTCTCGCTGGCGTCGGCGGTGATCCACGGCGACTGGGTGACGAGCCACGAGCGCCTCGGCCGCAACCGGCCGTGAGTGTGCTCGGGTTCCAGCCGCGCTACACGTCCCCCGCGGCGATCGAGGCGCCGCGGGGGTGGTATGCGGCCACACGATCCCAAGGCGCGTCGATCCGGAGCGATGCGCCCTGAGGGTATGGGTTCCGCGCACCTGGCGGGCGGCGCCGCGCGGCGCTTTGCGAAGACGTGTTTCGAGCGATGCCCCGAACGGATTCGCATGGTCCGTGTAACACGTTTGTGATATCGAGCTTCTCGTTTCCGATCACCACACGCGGAGGTCGCAATGAGCAGCGTGGAGACGCCGATCGTAGTCGGCATGGTCGCTCCGAGCTTCGTCCTGCATGATGACGCCGGGCGCCCGCTGTCGTCCTCGGAGACACGCGGGCGGCCCTGGGTGCTGGCGTTCGCGCGCCGGTGGACGCCGGGCCACGACGCCGGCGCGATCCGGGCCCAGCTGCGCGGGCTGGGCGCGATCCTGTTCATCGTCTCGGACGCCGGGGTCTGGTCGTTCCGGCCCGACGACGACGTCGAGCTCACGGCCGGGCCGTCGCGCCGGTTGCGCCGCGAGATCGCCGAGATCGCCGCGCGCTGGGGGGTCGACGCCCACGACGACGGCGTGTTCGTGGTCGACGACCACGGCGCCGTCCGGTTCGCGCACGCGCCTAGCGGCGAGCTGAGCGCGACCCTGGCCGGCGCGCTCGCCGCGGCGGGGCGCGAGCTGCTCGGCCTGCCGCAGCACCCCGGCATCACGCGCCGCGACTGGGCGGTGATGAGCCTGGTCGCCGGCTTCGGCGTCGTCCTGC
>JBGQCL010000389.1:0-11353 GCA_041495365.1 Kofleriaceae bacterium
TCAGGTGCAGGGCCGCGCGGCGCGGCGCGCGGAGGGGTGAATCGCCCGGCTTTGCCGGGCGAGAGGGGGCGGGAAAGCCCCCTATTGATCAACACGCGGTGGTACACACGGCGTGGAATGCCGACCCAAGACGAGCTGCTCGAAGTCGCCGACCAGGTCTTCGTCAAGAACTACCGCCAGCAGCCGATCGTGCTCGAGCGCGGCCGCGGCTGTGAGGTCTGGGATCACGCCGGCAAGCGCTACCTCGACATGACCGCGGGGATCGCGGTGTGCGGCCTCGGCCACAGCCACCCGACGTTCACCGCGCGGATCACCGAGCAGCTGACCAAGCTGGTCCACGTCTCGAACCTGTACTTCAACGACCAGCAGATCCTCGCCGCCCGGGCGATCATCGAGCGCTGCTTCGCCGACCGGGTGTTCTTCTGCAACTCGGGTGGCGAGGCCAACGAGGCCGCGCTCAAGCTGGCGCGCCGCTACCAGGCGGTGGTCGCCGGGGCGGCCCACCGCACCACGGTGGTGTCGACCGAGGGCAGCTTTCACGGCCGCACGATGGCCACGGTCGCCATCACCGGCCAGGCCAAGTACCGCGAGGGCTTCGGACCGCTGTTCGGCCCGGTCGAGATGGTCGCGTACGGCGACCTCGAGGCCGCGGCCCGCGCGCTCGAGCCGCGCACCGCATGCGCGATGATCGTCGAGACGATCCAGGCCGAGGGCGGCATCGTGGTCGCGCCGCCGGGCTACCTCGCCGGCCTGCGCCGGCTGTGCGACGACACCGGCACGCTGTTGATCTTCGACGAGGTCCAGACCGGGGTCGGGCGGACCGGCATGTGGTTCGGCCACCAGCACGACCGGGTGACGCCCGACGCGATGACGCTCGCCAAGGGCCTGGGCGGCGGCGTCCCGATCGGCGCGCTGGTGTGCAGCGAGAAGGCCGCGGCCGGGCTCGCCGCGGCGCCCGGTGGGGCGGTGCCGCACGCCTCGACGTTCGGCGGCAACGCGCTGGCGTGCGCGGCCGCCAACGCGGTGTTCGAGATCATCGAGAACGAGGGGCTGATCGAGCGGGTCGCCCAGGCCGGCGAGTACCTCGGCTCGCGGCTGGCCGCCGTCGTCGACGAGTTCCCCGGCCATGCGGTCGAGGCCCGCGGCCGCGGCCTGCTGCGCGGCATCGCGGTCGCCGGGGCGCCGGCCCAGGTCACCAACCGCTGCCGCGAGCGCGGCCTGCTGCTGTCGGTCGCCGGCGACAAGGTCGTGCGGTTCGCGCCGCCGTACATCGTCGAGCGCAAGCACCTCGACGAGGCGATCGGGATCCTGCGCAACGCACTGTTCGAGGGCGCCGGCAAGGCCTGAATGCCCGAAGGGCATGACCGGCGCACCGCCTCGCGGTTGTGATAGGCATGGCCATGGCGCGGCCACGGCCCCTGAGCTTCCTGACCCTCGGCGACATCTCCACCGACGACTGGCCGCGGCTGCTGGACCGCGCGGCGACGCTCAAGGCCGAGCGTGACCGGGTCCGCCCGACGCCGCTCGCCGGGATGACGGTCGCGCTGGTGTTCGACAAGCCGTCGACCCGGACCCGGGTGTCGTTCCAGGTCGCGGCCTACGAGCTCGGCGGCCAGACCGTCGAGATGTCGCTCGCGACGTCGCAGATCGGGCGCGGCGAGCCGATCCCGGACACCGCGCGGATCCTGTCGGGCTACTGCCACGCGATCGTGGTGCGCACGTTCGGCCAGGACCGGATCGCCGAGTACGCGAAGTGGGCCACCGTGCCCGTGATCAACGGGCTATCGGACCAGCACCACCCCTGCCAGGTCGCGACCGACCTGTTCACGGTGCGCGAGCACTTCGGCGCGATCGACGGCCTGCGCTACGCGTGGATCGGCGACGGGAACAACATGGCAAATTCGTGGCTGGAGGCGGCCGGCATGTTCGGCCTCGACCTCGCGCTGGCATGCCCCGACGGCTTCGCTCCGGACCCCGCGCTGGTCGCGGCGGCGCGCGACGCGCAGGGCCGGCTCGGCAAGGGCTCGATCACCCTGACCACCGACCCCGGAGAGGCTGTGGTCGGGGCGCACGTGGTGTCGACCGATGTCTGGGCGTCCATGGGACAGGAGGACGACGCCGCGCGCCGGCGCGCCGCATTTGCCGCGTACTGCGTCGATGCTGCACTGGTTTCCCGTGCGGCAGCCAACGCGATCGTGCTGCATTGTTTGCCGGCGCATCGCGGGGAAGAAATTTCCGGGGACGTGCTCGATGGCCCACGGTCGCTGGCCTGGGTCCAGGCCGAGAACCGGCTGCATGTCGGCAAGGTGTTGCTCGAGCACGTCGTGATACGATCGCGGGCGTGAGCGCCGTCCCGGCCGAGATCGCCGGCATCGGCTCGACCCAGCAGAAGCTGCGGGTGAGCCCGGGCTTCGATCCGCTCAAGGCAGCGGTCGGCCCGCAGGAGTACTTCGTGCTGTCGCGGATCGACGGGCTGCAGACCCTGCGCGACGTGCTGCTGACGACCGGCCTGCCCGTGGATCGGGCGATCTCGATCGTCCAGCGGCTGCGAGCGATCGGGGCCTTGCTGATCCCGGGGGAAACCGCCGCCCCGGCCGCCGCCGGGTCGCCCCCGCCACCACCCGAGGCGCGGCCGGGCCCGTCGCCGTCCCGGATCTCCGGCCCGATCCCGCGGATCCAGCCGGCGCACGCAACCCGGGCGCCACGGCCCCCGGCTCCCGACGCCGCGGCCCCGGCGCGCCCGGTCGCGGCGGCCGCGAGCGGGCCGATCCGGCGGGTCACCGGGCCGCCGCCGGCCGAGCCAGCCGAGGTCGGGCCCGACCACGACCTGTCGCTGCCCGGCGCCACGCCGGCCGAGCTCGCGGCGCTGCGCGAGGACGTCGTGCTCGACGAGCGCATCCGACGCCGGATCCTGGCGATGGCGCGGCTCGCCGACGGCCGGGATCCCTGGGCGCTGCTCGGCGTCCCCGCCGGCGCCGATCCACGGGTCCTCAAGCGCGCCTATTTCAAGCTGTCCAAGGAGATCCACCCGGACCGCTACTTCGCTCAGCGCCTGGGCAGCTTCACCGACCGCCTGCCGTTCGTGTTCGAGGCGATGAGCCGCGCATACGGCCGGCTGACCAGCCCCGAGCGGTCGCGTGCGCCCGACGCCGGCAAGGCCGAGCAGCCGCAGACCCCCTAGGAGTACGCCGCCGAGCTGTTCGACCGCGCCTGCCAGCTCGAGATCGGCGGAGAGCACCTCGAGGCGATGAAGCTGTTTGCCGCCGCGGTCCGGGTCGATCCCCAGCCCCGGTTCCTGCGCCGGGCGGCGAGCTGCGCCCTCGCCGCGCGCCAGCCGCGCAGCGCCGTCGAGTATGCGAAGAAAGCTCATTCCCTCGCACCCAACGACCCGTCGGCGGCGCGGCTGCTGGCCGCCGCATTTCGCGCCGCCGGCAAGCTGTCCGACGCCGAGGAGGTGCTGGTCATGGCCATGGCGATCAAGAGCGAGAACGACACCCTGACTGCCGAGCTGCGCCACGACCTCGCCGAGGTCCGCCGCCTGCTGGCGCAATCATGAGCCCACCCCTGGCGATCTACTCGAAAACCGAGGGAAAATAACGCGCCATGGCGAGCGACAAGGTGATCGGTATCGATCTCGGCACGACCAATTCGTGCGTGGCGATCGTCGAGGATGGGACGCCCTCGGTGATCCCCAACCGCGGGGGCTACAAGACGACGCCGTCGATGGTCGCGATCGCCGAGAATGGCAAGCGCCTGGTCGGCCACATCGCGAAGCGCCAGGCGATCACCAACGCCGAGAACACGGTGTATGCCGCCAAGCGCCTGATCGGCCGCAAGTGGGGCTCCGCCGCGGTGCGCAGCTCGCTCGAGATCATGCCGTACCGCATCGTCGAGGGCCCCCACGACGACGTCCGCATCATGCTGCGCGACCAGGTGTTCAGCGTGCCGGAGGTCGCGGCCTACATCCTCCAGGAGATGAAGCTGATCTCCGAAGAATACCTGGGTGAGGAGGTCCAGAAGGCGGTGGTCACCGTCCCGGCGTACTTCAACGACGGCCAGCGCCAGGCGACCAAGGACGCCGGCCGGATCGCCGGGCTCGACGTCATCCGGATCATCAACGAGCCGACCGCCGCCGCGCTGGCCTACGGGTTCGGCCGCAACATCGAGCGCAAGGTCGCGGTGTATGACCTCGGCGGCGGCACGTTCGACATCTCGATCCTCGAGATCGGCAACGGCGTGTTCGAGGTGATCTCGACCGCCGGCGACACCTTCCTCGGCGGCGAGGACTTCGACCGCCGGGTGATCGACTGGCTGGTGTTCGGGTTCGAGAAGCAGCACCACATCGACCTGCGCAAGGACAAGATGGCGCTGCAGCGGCTCAAGGACGTCGCCGAGAAGGCCAAGTGCGAGCTGTCGAGCGTCAAGGAGACCGAGATCAACCTGCCGTTCATCATCTCGACCGGGCGCAACGAGGCGCTCCACCTGCAGACCATGCTGACCCGCGACAAGCTCGAGGAGCTGACCTCGGACCTGATCGACCGCACGGTCGAGATCTGCGCGCGCACGCTCGAGGAGTCCGAGATCCAGAAGACGCAGATCGAGGACGTGATCCTGGTCGGCGGCATGACCCGGATGCCCCGCGTCCAGCACGCGGTCGCCGAGTTCTTCGGCATGGAGCCGTGCAAGGGCGTCCACCCCGACGAGGTCGTCGCGCTCGGCGCCGCGATCCAGGGCGCGGCGCTGACCGACGAGAAGAGCGACATCCTCCTGCTCGACGTCACGCCGCACTCGCTCGGCATCATGATCGTCGGGGGCTACTTCCACAAGCTGATCGAGCAGAACACCACGGTGCCGACCTCCGAGCAGCACGTGTTCACCACGGTCAAGGACAACCAGACCTCGGTGAAGATCCTCGTGCTGCAGGGCGAGAGCGACCGCGCCGAGGAGAACGAGCTGCTCGGCGAGTTCGTGCTGACCGGTCTGCGGCGCGCCCCGCGCGGCGAGGTCGAGATCGAGGTGATGTTCCACATCAGCGCCGACGGGATCGTCTCGGTCAAGGCGCGCGACCTCGAGACCGGCCTCGAGCAGTCGATCACCGTGACCGCGACCTCGGGGCTGACCGAGGACGAGATCAAGAAGATGGTCGAGGCCAACAAGGACTACATGGTCGAGGTCCGCAGCGGCCAGGAGTTCGACAAGGCGCGGCACGCCGCGGAGAAGGCGCTCGAGGAGATCGAGTCGCTGTTCCCGCAGGTCACCGACATCATCGCGGGCTCCGACTTCGGCCAGGACGCGGTCAAGAAGGCGCGCGCCGTCGTCGATCGCACGCGGCAGGCGATCGCCGCGAAGGATCTGACCACGCTGACCGAGGCGACCGAGGCGCTCAACCGGACGCTCAACATGTTTCGCGGCGTGGTGTCCAAGACTCGCGGATGACGATGGCGCGTGCGGTGTCCGAGATCGACCGGCTGATCGAGGAGGGCCTGAGCCTCTACGGCGAGGGCGATCTCGACGGCGCGCTGCTGCTGTGGGAGCGCGTGCTGGTGATCGAGCCCGACAACGCGCAGGCCAACAGCTACGTCGACTACGTCCGGATGAACTACGAGCTGCTCACCAGCGACAGCGCCGGCGAGGACAGCGGGCCGTTCGGGATCGGCACGGACGAGCCGGAGTACCAGATCGAGATCTCGCCGGGCGATGGCGCCGAGCCCGCGGCGCCGATGTTCATGGATGATCCGGAGGACTGGGGGATCGGCGAGGAGCGCAGCCCGCCGCCCGCGAGCTCGCTGACGCTGGAGCTGGAGGCCGACGAGCCGCCGCCCGGTGATGCCCCGGGGACGTTCGCCGCTCCCGCTGCCGGCGAGCGCGAGGGCGACGACGTCAGCTTCGAGGATGCGACCCGCGAGTACCCCGGCGGCGCGGGCCGCCCGACCCGGACGCTGCTCGGCTACGATCAGCCCGCCGCCGAGCCGGCCGACTTCAACCCCGAGATCACGCCGGGGTTCGGCAGCGCCGAGGACTTCCAGACTCCGCAGGCGTTCGCCTCGCAGCCCACCGACATCCGCCGCCGCGATCTCGGGTTCGTTCAGCCCGCCGGCGCGCGCGGGGCCGCGACCGCCGTCGATCCCGGCCCGCCCGAGCTCAAGATGACGCTGCGCACGCCCCCGACGGCGCCTCCATCGCCCGCGGCCCCGGCGGGTCCATCGCCGGCGCCGGCGCCCGCCGTCGATCCCCACCGCGCGCCGACCGTCGAGGGCCCCGCCGACCCCGCCGGGCTGGAGCTCGATCTCGCCGTTCCGCCGCCGGGCTCCGAGCTCGCGCCGGCGTACGCCTCGCTGGAGCTCGAGCTGCCGCCGATGCCCGACACCAGGCGCACCGAGGATCTGGTCGGGCGCGCCGAGACGCGTCGGACCGGTGAGCCCGACGGGACGCCCGATCTGGTCGCGTCGCTGCCGACGCCCAAGCCGGGCGCGACGCGGCCGTTTCCGTCGAGGACCCGGCCGCCGGCGTTCGATCCGATCTCCGGGCTCCGCGGGCCGGGCGCCGCGGCCTCGCTCGCCGCGACGCTGGCCGCCGCCAAGCCCACACCGCAGACCGATCCGGGCGACGACCGGCCGACCCGCGACCTGACACAGGAGCCCACCGAGCCGGCGCTCAAGGCGGCCGGCGCGCTGGCCCCGGAGCTGCCCTACGTCGTGAAGCTGGACCCGCGGCTCGCGATCCATCCCGATCCGCAGCACGCGCCGCTGGCGGGGCCGGCGGCGGGGTCGGCGGCGAGGCCGGCGGCGGGGCCGGCGGCGAGGCCGGCGGCGAGGCCGGCGGCGGGATCGAGCGACTTCGCCGACAAGCCGACCAACCAGTTCGCGGGCCGCCCGGCACCGCGGCCCGACGGCGCGATGATCAACGCACCGACCCGCGAGCTCGGCCTGCGCGAGCTGGCGCTGCGCCCCGAGCCGGCCCGCAGCGAACCGCCCGGCCGCCGGGCCTCGACCGAGGACGAGAACACCGACGATACCGACGTCTTCAAGCCGCGCCCGCCGCGCAGCTCCAGCCAGCCCGAGATCCCCGGGATGGATCCGATCGACGCCCGGAGCGCCGAGATCCTCGAGCAGATCGACCGCGGTGCGCCGGCGAGCGAGACCCGCGAGTAGCGCACCCGGCGCCGGATCACCGCGCTGCTGGAGCGCGCCGCCGCGTGGAGCCGCGACGCCGACTTCGATCGCGCGGTCACGGCCGTCGACCTCGCGCTGTCCGAGGACCCCAACAGCGCGCTCGCCCAGAAGCTGATCCACCGCAACCGCGAGGCGATCATGAACGCGTTCCAGGCGTTCCTCGGTGACCTCCAGCGCACGCCGGCGCTGGCGCGCCCGCTCCACGAGCTCGGCAGCGCGCCGATCAGCCCGCGCGCCGCATTCCTGCTGTCGCGGGTCGACGGCACGCTGTCGCTCGACGAGATCCTCGACGTCTCGGGCATGCCGCGGATGGAGGCCTACCGCTACCTGTGCCAGCTGTTCCTGCGCGGCATTCTGAGATAGATAGGGGAGCCCACATACCCCTCCGGGGATGCGCCCGTCGCGCACGTTGTCTCGCTCGCCGGGTTCACAGTATAAGGGCGCCATGACGCGCAAGGTCGTGCTCGCTTACTCCGGGGGCCTCGACACCTCGGTCGCGGTCCGCTGGATCGCAGAAACCTATGGCTGCGAGATCGTCTGCTTCTGCGCCGACGTCGGCCAGGACGAGGACCTCGAGGCCGCGCGCGCCAAGGCGCTCGCCGTCGGGGCGCAGAAGGCGATCGTCGCCGACATGCGGCTTCACTTCGTGCGCGACTATGTGTGGCCCGCGCTGCGCGCCGGCGCGCTCTACGAGGGCCAGTACCTGCTCGGCACGTCGCTCGCGCGGCCGTGCATCGCGCGCGGCATGATGGACGCGGTCGCCGCCGAGGACGCCGACGCGATCGCGCACGGCGCGACCGGCAAGGGCAACGACCAGGTCCGGTTCGAGCTCGCGGCGTACCACTTCCGGCCGGGGATCAAGATCATCGCGCCGTGGCGCGAGTGGAAGTTCCGCGGCCGGCGCGAGCTGATCGAGTACACCCAGCAGCACAAGATCCCGATCGAGGCCACCGCGGACAAGCCGTACTCGGTCGACCGCAACCTGCTGCACACCAGCTACGAGGGCGGGGTGCTCGAGGACCCGTGGCGCGAGCCGGATCCGGCGATGTTCCAGCGCACCCGCGATCCGCGCGACGCACCCGACGCGCCGAGGATCCTCGAGCTCGAGCTCGAGCGCGGCGACGCGGTCGCGCTCGACGGCGAGCGGCTCGGCCCGGTCGAGATGCTGTCGCGGCTCAACCAGATCGCCGGCGAGCATGGCGTCGGCCGGGTCGACCTGGTCGAGAACCGCTTCGTCGGCATGAAGTCGCGCGGCGTCTACGAGACGCCGGGCGGCACGGTGCTGCACGCGGCGCGCGCGGCGGTCGAGTCGCTGACCCTCGATCGCGAGGTGCTGCGGCTGCGCGAGGACCTGATGCCGCGTTATGCTGCGCTGGTCTACAACGGGTTCTGGTTCTCGCCCGAGCGCGAGGCGCTGCAGAAGCTGATCGACGACATCGCCCAGGCGATCACCGGCACGGCGCGGATCAAGCTGTACAAGGGCGCGCTGACCCTGCTCGGTCGCAAGGCGCCGCGCAGCATGTATCGTACGGATATCGTGACGTTCGAGGAGGACTCGGTCTACGATCAGCGCGACGCTCAGGGCTTCATCAAGCTCAACGCGCTGCGCCTGCGGATCCGCAGCGAGCTCGATCGCCGGAGCTGAACGCCCGCACCGCTCGCTCGTGACAAACCGCGCAGTCCAGCAGAGATTCGCAGTCGGCGCGCTGCGAGCGGGATTGCGAGTTGGCTACGATGGCCGTGCGTGTGGCGCCGGATCGCTCTCTGCGTGGTGCTCGGCGGTTGTGGATTTCAATCCGTAGCACCCCGGCGCGCGGTGGTCTGCCCGACGCTGTGACAAACCGCAGGCTGTGCTAGCCGGGCTACACTTGGTCGAGCGGATCGCTGACCTCGTCGGTCGGCTCGGGCGGCGCCTCGCGGGTGACGTCGAGCACGAAGCGAACCAGGGCCGGCAGGTACTCGGCGAGCGCCGGGCAGTGCACGCCGGTGCCGGCGAGCGCCTGCGCGGTGTTGGTCTGGTCGTAGTGCACGGCGTGGTCGAGCACGTCGACGAACGCCAGCGGGCCGCGGCCGAGCCGCGACAGCCCCGGTGTGCGCAGCACCGCGCGCGCCAGCGGCCGCGGGATGTGGCCGCGCGGCTTCTCGGTGTGGGCGTGCTCGGCCACCGCCTCGAACACCGCGCGCGCCGACAGCGGCGCCGGATCGACCAGGTGGAACGTCTTGCCCGCCGCGGTCTCGCCGCGCGCGACGTGCCACGCGGCCTCGATGACGTAGTCGATCGGTACCAGGTGGAGCGGGGCGTCGCCGCGGCCGAGCAGCGGCAGCCGCACCCCCGAGGCGTTGGTCGCGATCACCACCATCAGGTAGTACGGGCCGTCGAGCTTGTCGATCTCGCCGGTCCGGCTGTCGCCGACGATGATCGACGGCCGCACCACGGTGATCGGCAGCTGGCGCATCGCCGCGCGGACCAGTCGCTCGGCCTCGCACTTGGTGCGCTCGTAGGCGTTATGGAACCTCTGACCGGCCTCGAGGTCTTCCTCGTAGCACGTGCCCTTGCGGTCGCCCGAGATCATGGCGGTCGACCAGTGGACGACGCGCTCGAGCCGGCCGGCGTCGCGCGCGAGGTCGATCACCGTGCGCGTGCCGACGACGTTGACCCGGCGCGCGGTGTCGTCGTCGGTGCCCATGAAGTAGATGCCCGCGAGGTGGTGGATCCAGGTCAGGTCGCGCGACAGCGCGCGGTACTCGGCGCTCGACAGCCCGAGGTCCATGTCGCACACGTCGCCGACCAGGACCTCGGCGTGCGCGCGGTCGGGCAGCCCGGCGAGGAAGCGCTCGGCGTCGGCGGCGTGCGGCTCGGGGGCCAGCACGTAGAGCCGGGTCTCGGGCTCGGCGGCGAGCAGCTGGCCGATCATGCGCCGCGCGGTGAACGCGGGGAACCCGGTGATCAGCGCGGTGGGCTGACCGAGCCCGCGGCGGGCCGCGCCGGGCTCGGTCGCCGCGCGCCGCGCGATCTTCGGGACCCGGATCGGGCCGAACCGGGCCTCGATGTCGGCGATCACGCGGTCGACCTCGCGCTCGAGCGCGGCGAGATCGGAGGTGTTCTCGATCACCCAGGTCGCGGCGGCGCGCTTGTCGGCCAGCGGCGCCTGTGCGGCGATCCGCGCGCTCGCGTCCTCGGGGGGCAGCTGATCGCGATCGACCAGCCGCGCGTACTGCAGCTCGGGCGGCGCGGCGACCACGATCAGCCCGGCCATCGTGGTGTGGGCGCGGCTCTCGACCAGCAGCGCGGCCTCGTAGAACACGATGTTGGCGCCGGCGTCGGCCCAGGTCGCGATCGCCGCCGCGCTGGCCGCGCCGATCCGGGGGTGCGTGATCCGGCCGAGGTCGGCGCGCGCCGCCGGGTCGGCGAACGCGATCGCGGCGAGCCGCTTGCGGTCGAGCCGGCCGTCGGGGGTGAGGATCGCGGCGCCGAACCGGGCGACCAGCTCGGCGAGCGCCGGCTGGCCGGGCTCGACGATCTGGCGCGCGAGCTGATCGGCGTCGACCACGGCCGCGCCGCGGGCGACGAGCAGCTTCGCCGCGGTGGACTTCCCCGAGGCGATCCCGCCGGTCAGTCCGATCACGTGCACGGTCACGAGGCTTCCCTACCACAGCCGCGTGAACCCGGGGTAGGGTGTCCACGGTGCCCTCTCGCAGCGCGCTCTGGCTTGGTGTCACGGCCGTCGTGCTCGGTGCGCTCGTCGGCGTTGCAGGGGTGCGCAAGGCGTGCGCGGCCCGCCGCGACTGGACGGGCAGCGCGGCGTGCGGCGCCTGCCACCCCGCCGAGCTCGCGGCGTGGCAGCTCACCCCGCACGCGCGGACGCGCGATCGGTTCGCCACGCGGCCCGAGCCGCGCTGCCTGGGCTGCCACGCGACCGGCGAGGCGCCGGCTGGACCGGCGATCGCGGTCGAGGTCGGCTGCGAGGCGTGCCACGGCGCCGGTGCGGCGTACGCCGAGGCCGACGTCATGCGCGATCCCCCCGTGGCGCGGGCGCTCGGGCTCGCCGACGTGTCGACCCCGAAGGCGCGCGCGGCGGTGTGCGCGCCGTGCCACCGCAGCTCGACCCGAGGCGCGGCGGTCGAGCGAAGCGAGATGGGGGGTGGGGACCCTGCCGGCTTTGCCGGCGGGGCGGGCGGCA
>JBGQCL010000390.1:0-11328 GCA_041495365.1 Kofleriaceae bacterium
GGTCGAGCACCATGTCGGCAAGCCGGCGCTCGCCGCGGCGGAACCAGCCCGGTCCGCCGCACCCGGCCCAGGCGGATCAGTTTGGGCCGGGTGGTCCGACGGGTCGTGTCCATGACCAGGGCGCGAGAATCGTCGCGTCGCTTACGTGGTGATTCGCGTTGTTGCCGCGGTCCGGCTGCAAGGCGTCGACGATGCGACCACCCCTAATTTGGAGCCTGCCCGGAAATTTGGCAGCTGCTCGGAGCACCTCACCGACGCTGCAAGCATTGATTTTGCTGGGCGATCCGAATCCGGCCGTGGACAGCTTGGTTTGCAGTAATCCACAGCTGATCACCCGACCAGCACCACCCTTCGCCGCTCCGCCAACCCGTTCATCAGCTTGTTCAGGTGAGCCACGTACTCGATGAGCTCCCCTACACTTGCTGCCTATCCGGCCGACCCGGCGCCGGCCAACTCCCGGCGGCGGTCGACGGCCGGCTCCACCAAGTCCCGCTTGTTTGTCCTAGGCGCGATGGATAGGGCGCCGGAAGCTGCTGCTGATGCCTCCGGCAACCTGACTGATATCGTCGCTTACGAGCGGGGTACGTTGCGCTGTCACCGATGATCTCGGCGCGGCACCCCCTGGTGTGCGAGCCGCTCGGCAAGCCTCTGGCAGTGCTCGTTGTTCGCGTCGAGCTCGAGGCCGCGCCTTACGTACTCTTGCGCCTTCGGGACATCCTTCAGGTGAAGCTGCAGCCAGGCGAGCCTCGACAGTGCGGTAGCGTCGACCTCCTGCGAACGTGCCTCCATCGCAGCGGTGAGACGGCGGACCAGGATCTGCTTCTCCTCCGAGTTCAGGGCCGCCCGGTTCTGCATAAGCAGGGAGTTCACCTTATTTGCAACATTGCTAATCTCGTCGAACTCAGTGCCGGAATGGACGGCCAGTTCGACTAGCGCGTGGAACTCGCCGAGGAGATCGCCGGTCCGATGGCAGACCATGGCCAGTCGCCGCCAGGATTCAACTGCCGCGCTTCCGGTCTCGTGCTCGAGGTGACGACTCAGGGCCTGCTTCGTGCGCTCGAGGGCATCGGGCGTGCCAAGGTCTTCATACAAAGAGGCGACCTTCAGCCACGTCGGCGGGTAGTGCCGCGCGATGAATTCGAGCATCGGCAAGTACTCGTCCAGCGCCTGCTTGTCTTGCAGTGCGCGCTTGGCGATCGAGGCAATCAGGCGCTCGATCCTAGGCGCGACCCCGTGGCGTACGTCGCTCCGCTGGCCGGCACCGAACTGGTGCAGGATGGCCGTGTCGGCCTCGATGTCGCTCTTCATCGGCGATACGGTGAGCTTTCGCCGTCCGAACAGAGCGGCAACCAGCGGCGTGCTCACGAAGATCTCGCGGTCCGCTTGCGACTCGAGCAACTCGATGAACGAACTGCGTTCCAGTTCGTCGATGGCATCCGCGACGGCCATCTTCTCATTGGCCGGACGAAGGAGCACGGCTTCGAGCGCAAGTTTCGGGATCGTCGTCCGCCAGTTGCAGAGCGTTAGGAAGACGCGCTGAGCAACGGGCGTCAGCAGCGCATAGGTTCTCTCGAAGAGGGCCGTCAACAGCTCGTCCGCGTCGGCGACGATCCGCTCTACCTTCCTTAGCGCGCCAGCCTTCGCTACCTCGCCGAGGAGGATCTTCACCACGTAGGGATGCCCCTCGGACTCGTGCACGAGCTCTCGCCGGTAGTCCGCTGTCAGGAGGGTTTGAATCCCGAGCTTCAAGGCGGTCGCGTTGATAAGTAGACTGCACTCCACTTCGGACATCCCGCGCACGTCGATCGGGTAGTCGCCCTTGAAATCGCGATGTCGAGTCGTCACGAGGACCTTGTTCGGCGAGCGTACGTAGGTGTCGATCCACTTGAATAGCTCGGTCGGGTTAACGACCGTCTCGAAGTTGTCAAACACGAAGAGTGTCGGGCCCAGCGTTGCCTTCGTTAGTGACTCGGCCAGGTGCTCAGCGGCCTTGAAGCCCTTCTCCTTTGCTGTCGCGGGCGCGGTCAAGCGGACGAAGTCTTCGGCCACGTCCTTGACGGTCAGGATGGCGGGCCGGACCTGCTTGGGCCCTTCCGGAAGCAAGTCGAGGTCGCGCGCGCTGAACCACAGGATCGCGTCGAATCGCTTCTCTTGTGCGATCGTGTGAAGCGCCGTGAGCGCCAGTGATGTCTTTCCGATTCCTCCTCGCCCCACAAGTGTGATGACAGGATGGCGGTCGTTTCGCAGCACATCGAGCAACTCGCTCTCCAGTGACCCTCGGGCCACGTACTCGGACGGAGCGGCGGGAAGGTTCGATACACAGTTGCCGATGATATCCAGCTCTCCGCGGCCCTCCGTCTCACTGCCCGGGAGTGGTGTCGTCGGGCTGAGATAGGGTGCCGCATCCTCAGAGATTGTGCTCCCGGTGGAGTAGGAGAGCATCTCGAACCGCTTCTCGTTGAAACCACCGTTAGCGAGATAGAAGTCCGATGCATCAGCATCTGACTGGGCGAGTTCGATGCGGACGGGCTGTCCGAGATGAACATAGACCCCGTTCTGCAGGCGTTCTTTCGTGTTCTGCTTTAGCGAATCGAATGCTGCAGCCGTCTCGCTGAGTCTGGTGACGCGGTACTTGCCCGAGAGATTGCGGTGGATATAGGCCCACTCGCGTTTGAAGAGAGAAAGTTGCTCGGTGATGAGACGTAGCGCCTGTTCGAGCAACGGGCTGATCTTGCTCAGCACCTCTGTTTTCGGTGCGCCGTGCCCGCGCGTCTTGTTCCTGAGCCGGGCAAGATCGCGGATACATCGAAGCCCGTCCACCTTCACGGACAGTGGATCACAGCCGGGATCGACCAACGACAGGCAGCCGTGCAGTAGGTGGGCCGCCCGATGCTGCCAGCCATCCGGTCCGACCTTCTGGGTCAGTTCCCGCTGTTCGGTTCGGGCCTCGACGAGGAGGTGTTGTGACGGAGGGCCCGTCAAGACCTCGGTCAGCGCGCTCGCCCATTCGCCGATGCCGTCCGCTCGAACAAGCTGCGAGACCTGCCTGAAACGCGAGCGATCCTTGTCGTCATCGACGGCAGCCACGAGCGCGGCCACGATGAGCTTCGCGGTCATCTCGGCCGCGTACATCAGGTCGTGGAAGAAGGTCGAGTCCGAGTCCGAGCGCCCGACTTCGACACGCTCCCACATGCGGTCCAGCGGCTTGAGCCCTGACATCGGCTATGCCATAGCACACACAGGACACCTCGGCGGTGCCGACCGCGGGGGCCAGACGCCCCAATCCCGTACCTCGTACTGCCCACACTCGGCACCGGCACCACCGGGCTGCCGTACTGGCTACCTTGCGCACCCGGCGGGAGCATGGCGGGAGTCGGTGCGCGGAAGCAGCCCCACCGGCTAGCCAGGTAGTGGTCCAAAGTGGGATACGTCTGCCGAGCGTCACCCAAATCCGGACATTGGTCCTTGGTCGTGTGGAGTGGCTGTGGTCGCAGCTGGCCCCGCGCAGGACGGCGAGCGAGATCGCAGGCGCCGCCAAAGCTGGATCATCCTCGCCGCCGCCAGAACGCGTCGGCGAGCGCGGCCAGATCGATCGCCGCCCCGGCGCTGCGCTCGACCTCGAAGAGCGCTTCCGGGGATCGACGTGCGGGTTGAGCAGCGGATCCACGAAGACGTGCTCGGCGGCCGGCCGATCGTTCATCTCGATCGCGGTGGCCGCGTCGAGCACCCATGTGCCGATGTCGCCGGCAATCGGCGGGTTCGCTGCCACGATCGCGAACCCGCCGGCGTCCACGGTCGCACCGCGCGCGTTGCGATAGCTCTCGGCCCAGATCTGCTGCGCCTCGTTGAGGCCGACCAGCGCCGCCTTGCCCTTCTTCAGGCTGGTCGGCTTGTGGCCGCTGAGCAGCACGTGCTGCGAGCCGTTCACCAGGTAGAACGTGAACTCCGGGCTGCCGTTGTACTCGTACCAGGCGGTCGGCATGATGTCGTCGGCGATGAACGGCGCCGGGCAGAGCCGCACCAGGCTGCCGTTCGAGAGTCACTACACGTACGACGCGCAGGGCCGGGTGATCGCCGCTCGAGGCGACCTCCGGTCGAGCCTCGCCTTCACGTATACCGAGTCCGCCGATCGGCTGGTGGTCGAGATCGCCGTCGTCCTGGACTCGCCCACCCGCAACGTCCCGACGGCGCGCAGGACGTTCGACTTCGATGCGAGTCACCGGCTCATCCGCTCCGCCATCGATCGGGACCTCGATGGCGTCGACGATCAGGTGGATACCTACGTCTACGACGACGGCAAGATCACCGAGATCGCGACCGGCCCCGACGGCTTCACCATGCACGCGACCGGCGCGTGCGCGCCCCCGACGGTTAGCATGGCGCCGGCGCCGCCGCTGCCGATCCAGTGGGGCGCCAACACGATCTCGTTCTCCGGCGAGTCGGCGATCACCTACTGACGGAACGTCCCGGCAGGTCAGAGCGGAGCCGGTCGCTCGAGCTGGACGCGGAGCCCGGTGTGCGGGTGAACGAGAGGGATCGGTGCGCTCTACGACATCGACGACCGCGCGGGTGACGACCTGGCGCGTCGCGCCGAGCTGCGTCGCTTGGAGTCTCGCGCGGTGCTCGACGAGCTCTACGCTTGGCTCTGTGATCAGGCGGAATCATGGTAGCTGCACACGGTGTGCGGGCTCATGCCTCGCCGCCGACTTCGGCGGCTACGTCGAGCTCGGCAACGGAACGGCCCCCGCAATGCGCGGGCGGCGCTGTCGGCGGCGCCGGGCCCGCGCATCAGCGATCGACGCCCGCGCGCGCTCGACGCGCAGGCAACCGCACGAGCGCGTGCGGCCCGCGAGGAGGTAGGCGGCCAGCACGATCGGCTCGTTGCCACAGGCGCAGCGACAGCGCCACAACGGCCGGGCCGGCGTACGGTCCGTGCTCCCGGCGCGCGCAACGACCTGCAGGCGTCCGAACACCCGGCCGACCAGGTCGATCGCCTTCATCGGCTGCCTCCTCCGAGCTCCGCGCCGAGCCGCGCGGCGCGATCACCGCAACCACCTCCGCGAGGCCGCCACGGCGATCGCGAGGGCGGTGCCGAGGGGGAGGGCGATCGCCGACCGGCCCGCCGCGGCGAGCGCGCGGCGGCCGACGCCCAGCGCGGCCCGAGGCCCAAGGGATCGGGGCGATCGGGGCGGCGCTCGGCGGCGCGATCGACGCTGCGTCGCCGGACGCGCACCGCCGGCACAAGCAACGGCTCGGACATGGCGAAAGGGTCGCGCCCCGAGGCCGCCGGGGCGATTTTCTGTCCGCGCGCAGCGCCCGAGGCGTGAGGAAGGGGACGATCCCGTTTGCGCGGGCAGGGCGGGCGCCAGTATCTGGGCAGCAACGATCCTGAACGATTCAAGATGGTTGGGTCGCAGAAGCGGCCTTATGGTAACCGGAACACCACCCTGCGCGACGAAGGTCGGCGGCGATCGCCGTCGCCGGCGTCGTTCGCATCGCGGACGCGGCGAATCTCGGCGCGGGCGGGGCCCCAGGAGCCCAGGCAAGCCCCAGCTGCCTGAGAACGGCCGGGACGCCGTCGAACTCCTCGGCCCACATGATGTGCCGGGCCTCCGCGAAGGCGGTTGAGGTAGATGACGTTGGCGGCCTGGCGCTCTAGCGCCGTGGTGCCGGAGCGCCGCCGCGACGCGGTCCGGGTCATGGCCGGCGATCTCGAGGTGCTGGAGGAGCGTCTGGGCGCGGCCGGGATCCGTGGCAGGCGGGCCGGGGTCGAGCCCGGCGGCTCGATCCCACCGCCCAACACGGCCGGCGTCCATCGCGGGCATGTTCCCGAAAAAGCAACGTGTCAACAATGGGTTGCGCGCCCTGAAACATAAGGCGGAGCTCCTGATCGGGTGCCCGGGAGCGCCGCTGCGTCGCATGGATCACTTTCCAGGGTGTTTTAGAAACCGGCGTCTTCCTAAGAACTTATTTGATGCCAGTGTAACGGACCACGCAAACGATTCACCGGCCATGCAAGGAGACTCGCAGGGCGCGGTCCAGTGAATGCCGATCTCGTTGCCGCAAAACGATGCCCCCGGTTGACTGTCGTATTGTGGCAGTAAGTTACTGAGCGCCCGTCGTTGGAGGCTCCGGAGGCAGGATGTCGCACAGGGACAAGAGGTTCGTCTACCATATGACGTCACTCGATAACCTCAGCAGCATCGCTCGCAACGGGCTCCTCAGCCGCGACGAGGTGCTGCGGCGCAGGCTGCTCGCGCACGATGTTGCGGACCAGGAGATCCTCGCCGGACGGGGCGGCCTGAGCAGCATGGTACCCTTCCATTTTCTGACGCCGAACCCATTCGACTATGGTGTCATCCGGAATCCCGAGAACGCCACCAAGCGGTTCGTCCACCTCGCCGTGGAACGAGCCTACGCGCAGCAAAATGGTTGGCAAATCATACCGAGACACCCACTCGCGGGAGGCGGGTCGTACGAGCTCCTCGACTGGGCTACCGGCTTCGAGCAAATCGACTGGGAGCAGCTTGACAAGAGAGGCAACTGGGCGACCGACCGCGAGTGCAAGCTGGCGTGCATGGCGGAGGCAGTAGCGTCTACCGCCGTTCCCATCGCCGCCGTCACGGCGGTCTTCTGTCAGACGGAGGACGACGTCAAGACCGTAGCCAAGCTGGTCCCGCAAGCTTGGTGCAAGGCCAATCCTGGTATGTTCCCACGCAAGGGCGGATCATGATCACCTTCCAGCGCGGAAACATCTTCGACAGTCCGGCGGCTGCCCTGGTGAATACCGTCAACTGCGTCGGCATCATGGGCAAGGGCATCGCCCATCAGTTCGCCCGCGCGTACCCCGACATGCACGCCGCGTACAAGAAGGACTGCGACCGCGGCCTCGTGCGCCTCGGGGAGGTTCGTGCCTACCGCGAGGCGAAGAAGACGATCATCAACTTTCCGACAAAAGGGCATTGGCGCGCCAAGTCGAGGCTCGAGGACATCAAGAAGGGTCTGCTCGATCTGCGCAAGCATCTGCTGGCCGAGCGCGTTGCATCAGTTGCCATCCCACCGCTTGGCTGCGGCAACGGCGGCCTCGAGTGGGGTGACGTGAGGTCACTCATCGAAAGCATCCTTGACGTTCCCGAGCTTGCCGAAACGAAGATCTACGTGTTCGAGCCTGCCGGGGACTTCCCGTCGCCAGTAGCGAAGGCGCCGCGATTATCGTTGGGACACTTCATCCTCGTCGCGCTCACCGACGGGCTGGAGGTCAAGAAACAACTCCAGCTGCACAAGTCAGCGTACTGGTTCAACGTCTACCTCGGCCATCCGTACTTCGAGTTCGTGCATCACAAGTTCGGCCCGTACGCTCCGAGCCTGGGGCCGATGATGACCGCGATTGGCGATTACATAGACTTTTGCAAGATCGACAACCGAACGCTACTCGACGACGCCATCCATCGCGCGCTCGCGGGGCGCGAGGCCGACAAGCTGCAATCGTGGGCGCCGCACATCGCAAGCGCGGTTGCAATCTGCAATCGCTACACGGCTTACGTTGAGGTACTGGCCACGACGCACGCCGTGATTCGCGAAGGAGGACCTCTCAATAGGGCGTCCATCATCGAGCGCTTCTTCGCATGGTCCGAAGAGAAGGCCAGATTCACTCCGAATCACGTCGACGAAGCGCTGAAGCTACTCAGCAGCGAGTCACTGATCGACCTCGAGCTCCAAGGCTACGTGGCACGGACCCGTTGGCGGAATACCGCCAAGCAGCAGGGCGCTAAGCAGCAGTTGGGCGACTTCGACCCTCTGCGGGCGTGACCGCGCTCGTCCGCCGCCGGCGCGCAGCCTCGCCGCCGGCCTGGTGCTCGCGCGCGCCACCCGTGCTGGCTACCGATCTCGTCCGGCAAGATCACGATGCATCACGCCGCCCTGCGATAGTCGACGTGGAGCCCGCCGAGCACGCTCGGCTGTCCGAAAAGTGCCGCTTCCGGGTTCTGGGTGGGTCCCCGACGAGACCATCCCCATCCAGCTCGGGGTGGCAAAAAGGTAGCAGTACAGCTCTGCTGTAGCACATCCCGAGTCGCGATGCCCTGGCATCGCGGCGCAGATGCCGCTCCGCCACCGACGAGGATTGCGTCAAGGGGCGCCACCAGGCGCCGAGCGAAGGCGAGCATGCCCTTGACGCGACCCGCAGTCGGTGGCCCTAAACTCCACGCTACGAGCCCACCCGAAACCCGGAAGAGCCCGAAAAGTATTCCTCCTTCTCCCGACGCTCTCGCTCGCGCACGCATTCTATTTCACTCCTGGACCAGCGTCGTGCCCAGACGATCCGATTCCGGTCGATCCAGTAGTGGGATTTGCAGTCGTAGGACCAGTTGCCGACCGAAGGATCGAGGGACACCGTTTCGCCGTCGAAAATCAGCTTCCATTGCGTCGGAGCCAGAGGAGTGGCGACTTCTGCTCCGCAGCCGCAAAAGCACTTGTGCATCGCCGTCGCAAATTCGATGGAGATGTAGAGAACGCCCTCCTCGAGACTTTCGGGGATATGGCGAACAAACTCGTGCCGCAGGGAGGTTCTACGTGCCGCTGATGTGTTCATCGCCGACCAGGCTATTCGTTCGTATCACGTAGGTGCTGTTCAGCTCTCGCTCGGAGTCGACATACACCCCGCACATCTTCTTCCATTTGACCACCGCGAACGCCGCGTTCATGGCGTTGAGCTCGACGATCTGAATGTTGCGGGCGTAGTCGTCGTTCCCCTCGTCGTCGAAGGAGACGCGCTTCGCGACGTGGCCCCGTTTCGCCGGCACGCTGGCCGTGACCCGCAGCATCCCGGAGAGGGTCGCCGCGTCGTCATCGCGTTCGATTCCCATACCGACGTCTACGAAGGAAACATCTCTCTCCTGGAGACGCTGGATGATCAGTCGCTTGGGAGCACCTTTGTCGATGCAAATGAAGACGAAGTCCATCCCATCGAGCAAGTCGAGGTTATCCGCGCCAAGGTACACCGCGTGCGTCACGATGCCGCCGTGAACCCTGGCATAGATGCCCGCGAGGTAATCAACCTTCATCGGCTGCGGTTGAAGCATCGCGTCAGATGCGGCGCCTGGCGCGCGGAAGGCGTTGTGTTGCAGGAAGCGGTCGCCGTCGATGATGTGAATAACCGCAACGGCGGTCTTGGACACGAAATCCAGCACAAAGGAGCCCGTTCCTCCGACTCCGACGATCGCAAGCTTGAGTCCGGCGAGCTTGTCCGTCATCGCCCGGATCCCCGCGCGGCTCGAGGCCGTGTCCGCGTACCGGAACGGCGACTGATCGTCGGATGCGACGAGTCTGAAGGTAGCGGCGGTGGCTGTCTCGTCGAGGGCCGCCGCTGGGTTGGAGATGATGCGGATATAGCGCGTCATCTTCGAATGGAATTCCTGGTCGGCGGCTTCGGTCTTGTTGGAGAACGAAAAAGCCGCCAGGAGTCCATTTTTCAGAACTTCGCGAGATTCGCCGTGGCGGAGAGCGCTAATCTCAGTGCCGTCCTTATGGCACGGGAATTCCCCCGCGAACAGAACGGTGTGGTCGACCGGCCGTCCTGCTCGGCCTCCGGCATCAGGCAAGACGGAGGCCAGCGTCCCGCGGCACACCTCGCTCCGTGAATTCACGTACGGTACGCCGTGGACCAGCAAGTATCCGCCGCTGACTTCGAGCTCGTAGCCCTCGTTCTGGAGTTGCAGGAGGTCCGGGCTACGACTTATTAGACTTGCCGACATCGAATTGCGTCCCGTTCTTGACTTCGACCGATTGGCCATCCACTAGTGTGCCTTCGGACTTCTTCGCGCCGTGCTTGTAGGCTACGGTGTAGATCCGGTCCGGGTTCGGCGGGTCGTCAGGGAAGGCGATTTTGGTCACCTGGTCGAAGGACACGACATGCCCGGGAACCTTCCGGGCACGGCCGTTGACGATGATCTCGGTTTCGTTGTGTTCATGCTCGTTCATATCTACCTCAGATTGCTTTCTTATGTGGCTTGGCGTTACCTGCTGCCTTGCTTGGGATTCTGTTTGCCTACAAGGTCATTATCTGGGTGCTGGCATATCCCGTCAACAATGCACGATGTGGCGTCAGCTTAGCATAGGAGTTTTCTCGAGATGATGCAGTCTGGCGAAAGTGATCGGTAAGGCCCTATCAGTGTCGGGTCAACCTGGAATTCTCGAGTAGCGAGTGCCGTACAGATCCCGGGTCCGGAGGAGCAGCCATCGGATGTCTACGCCCCTGGGGCCGGCAACTGCCCGAGCGCCCGGGTCGCCGCATCGAGCAGGCGTCGAGCGTAGGGCTGCAGAAGGTTGGCGTGTTCAGCGATGTGGACTTCTTGGAGCCGACCTCCGTACATGCGCACCATCGCGGCCATCTGCTGGGACACGTTGTCGGCGGCGTCGGCTGCTGCGAGCAGTTCGAGCAGGTGGTGCTGCAGGAGATCTTGCCGCGCCCCGACCTCGTCATACATGGCGTCCACCGCGCTTTCGATCCGGTCGGCGCGGTACCGCTCGAGATAGAAGCTGGGCGGAAGAAACTCTGGAGGATGAAACGTCTCGCGGTTCTGGCGCTCCGCGAAGTCTCGGACTCGGACGAGCTCGGCGCGCAGCCGAGCCAGCATGGAGTCCCGACGGCGCCGGTCGCTGAACACGGCGCGCAGGTCATCGTACCGCATAGCGTCGTTGCCACGGTCGGTCCGGATCGGGAACCACCACCGGCCGTCCTCTTCGATGCCATGCGGACGCCGGTTGCTCGGCGGCACGTGGAAGACATGCACCAGGTTGCCGTTGGGGAGCCGCAGCGCCGGGTTGAGCGCCGTCCAAGGAACCGGAGGCGTGCAGGCGGATGCGAGCATGCCGAAGTCTCGCGGCACCTCATTTGCCGCCGGGCAGCCGGAGAGCCGGTCGCTCGGAGCGAGCGCCCGGTCGTCACTGACCCCGATCACCAGGAAGCCGCCTTCCGTGTTGGCGAACCCGGATATGGTGCCGCGCAGCCTCCGTCGGCCGTCTCGGTCTTTGCCGTGCGGAATCATCGCCTTGAACTCCAGCCGTCGGTCCTCGAAGATCGCGCGCGCGAGCAGGTCGCGCAGCAAGTCGAGCGTCCAGCCGGACAACGTCTCGGGGATCATGGCGCGCCTCCGGCGCCTGCTCCCCGCGGCCAGGCCGGCGGCTCCTTGATCGCCGCCCACCCAGCCACGATCTCCTCGCAGGCGGCTTCCATGTCCTCTCGCCGGGAGACGTTGCGGACCGGGGCCGTGTAGAGCTCGCCGGCGAACACGTCGACGACCAGGCAGCGCTCGGCCTGCACGCCGCCGA
>JBGQCL010000391.1:0-11307 GCA_041495365.1 Kofleriaceae bacterium
CGCGGTCACCCCGAGGCCCTGCCGCTACGCGTCGCCGGTGCGAAGGAAGCGCTGCACCGTCTTCTCGCTCAGCTTGAACGACGGGCTCGTGCGACCGCGGCGCACCGACTCCTCCGTCCGCTCGTCGACGACGGACAGGATCGCGTGCGGATCGTCCTCGTCGAGCTGGATATCGAGATCCGCGCGCAGCCGCTGCCCGGTCTCGCTGGTGCAGGTGATCGAGCGATGCAGCCGCGCCCGCAGCGCGTCCTCGTGCCGGCGCAGCACGTCCATCGCACCCTTCAAGAGCGTCGCGAAGCCGGCGTGATCGAGCGGCTTGGGGTTCACCTTGTCGCGACCCATCGTCCACGGGCTCACGAGCACCGGCTCCGCGTCCCCCACGCGCGTCATCGACACCGCCCAGCCCTCGTCGTTCTCGTTCTTGATCACGCACGCGGTCCAACCGGACTTCTGCCACCGCCGAGGATCCGAGGTCTCGTCTTCCATGGCGCCAGCATCGCGCAGGGGGATGACACCCGGCCTTCCAGGCCGCGAGGCGACGGGTGCGACACCCGACGAGCGTCCGCGATCCACGAGAGGATCGCCCGGAGCCGGGCGCAACCATACGCTACGCTTGGGGGTCGGCGAGGATCAGATCGGCGTACGCAATGAAGTGATCGCCCGCCGCGTGCTGCGCGGCCTGACCACGCGACAAGAAGACGTTCTCACCGTCTCGCACCTTCAGCGGTGCTTCAGGGTCGCGATCCCGGGTCACAGCACGCGATCGAGCGTGTCGACCATGGACCGGAGCACGGCGAGGCGCGCTGCGTACTTGTCGTTGGCGGCCACCAGGGTCCATGGCGCGAGCTCGGTGCTGGTGCGGTCGATCATCTCGCACACCGCGACGTTGTAGTCGTCCCACTTCTCGCGGTTGCGCCAGTCCTCGGCGGTGATCTTGTGCTGCTTGAACGCGGTCGCCTCGCGGTCGCGGAACCGCTGGAGCTGCTCGTGCTTGCTGATCTGGAGCCAGAACTTGAGGACGACGATCCGGTGGGACACCAGCTGTTCCTCGAAGCCGTTGATCTCGGTGTAGGCCCGCGCCCAGTCGCGCTCGCTGCACAGGCCCTCGACCCGCTCGACCAGCACGCGGCCGTACCACGAGCGATCGAACACCGCGATCCGCCCGCGCTCGGGGATGTGGCGCCAGAACCGCCACAGGTAGGGCCGCGCCTTCTCCTCGTCGGTCGGCGCCGCGATCGGGATCACGTCGTACTTGCGTGCGTCGAGCGCCTGGGTGATCCGGCGGATCGCGCCGCCCTTGCCCGCCGCGTCGCAGCCCTCGAACACCACCACGACGGAGCTGCGCTCGAACCTCCGGGTCCGGGTCAGGCGGTTGAGCTGGCCCTGCAGCTCGGGGAGCTCGTCGTCGTACGTGGGCTTCTCGACCTGCTGGGTCAGATCGAGCCGATCGAGCACGGACACGCCGTCGATCGACTGGATCCGGGGCGGCGCGAGGACCTCGGGGGCCGGCCGGGCCTCGCGATCGAGCCGCCGGCGCAGCGCATCGAGGATCGACTTGCCGATCGTGAGGCTGCGGAAGCGCTCGTCGCTGCCCTCGACGACGATCCACGGGGCGTCGGCGGTGCTGGTCTCGCGCAGCAGGTGCTCGGAGACCTTGCGGAACCGGTCGTACATGTCGAGGTGCTTCCAGTCGGTCTCGGTCACGCGCCAGGCGGTCCTGGCGCTGCTCTCGAGCTGCTTGAACCGCTTCTTCTGGCCCTTCCTCGACAGGTGGAGCCAGAACTTGAGCAGCAGCGTACCCTCGTCGGCCAGCATGCGCTCGAACCGGAGGATGTCGTCGATCTGCTGGTCGAGCTTCGCGGTCTTGATCTCGCCGTAGACCCGCTTGATCAGCGGCATCGAGTACCACGAGCCGACGAACACCGCGATCCGTCCGTTCGGCGGCAGTGCGCGCCAGAACCGCCACATCGGCGGCCGGCCTTCGAGACCGTCGCCGACCGGGCGCATCGCGTTGGTCTGGATGTGGCGCGGGTCCATCCACTCGTTGAGCAGGTTCAGGGTCTCGCCCTTGCCGGCGCCGTCGACCCCGCCGATGATGATCACGACCGGAAACCGGGCCGCCTTGACCACCTCGTACTGCGCGGTCAGCAGCGCGTGGCGCAGCGCCGGCTCCTCCAGGCTGTAGCGCTCCTTGTCGATCGCGTGACCGAGCTCGGCTGACTCGAACATGGTCGACTCCAATGGTGACGCTATCACGCGGGCGACGGCGCCGCGCGGTCGCCTCGCTGGCGGGCCAGCTTGTCCACCGTGGCCAGGAGCTGGGCGGGGTTGAACGGCTTGACCAGCCAGCCGGCGGCGCCGACCTTGAGCGCCTGGCCGCACACCTTGCCCCGGACCTCGAGCGGCATGACCCCGGCGCGCAGGATCTCGAGGCCGAGCTCGAGCAGGTCGGCGGCATCGCCGTCGACCTCGCGCAGGAAGTCGCCGATCCGCTGGTCCGGCCGCGGCGCACCGAACCAGCGGTCGACCATCGCCGAGTGCTCCGGGGCCATGCGCCCGTCGAGCTCGACCACGAGGAAGGCCTGGCCGACGGTGTCCAGGACCGCCGCAGGTCGCCGTTGTGCCGGGCGATGTCGTGCTCGCGCCGCTGCACCGTGCGGGCCATGCGGGTGAACGCGTCGGCGAGACGGCCGACCTCGTCGTTGGCCGCGCCGGCGTCGAGCCAGGCGGGCTCGCCGCGCTCGACCTGCTGCACCGCGCGCAACAGCCGGGTCAGCGGGCCGGTCAGACTCCGCCGCGCGAGCACGGCGAGGAACAGACCCAGCAGCACGGTGATCGAGAACCCGGCAGCGACAACACGACGCTCCTGGTCCGCCATACCGGCGTGCGCGCGGGCCAGCGAGAACTGCAGCGCTGCGACCCCGATCACCTCGCCGTCCGCATCGCTGACGGACCGCTCAGCTCGCGCGAAACGACCGGATGGCCTCGGCGATCTTGGGATCAGCTATCGGACGGGTACGTCGTGACCGCGCCAGCGCAGGAGAACTGCGGCGTGCGCCTTGATGAGCATGAACCGATCGGCCTCGCGCCTGAGCATCTCCGGCTCGGAGCGTTCCGCATCGCCCAGCGCTCCGGCTGCGCTCTGCTCGAGCAGCTCGTCGTATCGCGCCATTTCGGACTCGGACCTGCGGCCCCGCGCTAGCTTCCACAGTGCATCATCGTCGAGCCGGTCCATCGCCGCCAGCTCCGCCTGATGCTCCGGCGGCGCGTCGTCCCAGGCAGGCGGGCTGCCGATCCTGAGCGCGTGCAGCAGGATCTCCTCCAGCGATCGCCGGGTCGCAGCGGCCGCCGCAGCGAGTCGGTGATGCAGCTCCTCCGGTAGGCGCAGGGTGACGGTTTCGTCGAGCATCGTGAAGCGAGTATAGGCCGCCTGACGACGCATGGCGACGCTGGCAGGCGGCGGATCCGCCGGAGCATCGAGAGGATCCGGGACCGGGTGCTGCCGGCGGACTCGAACCGCGGTTGCTGCTCGCCGTCGGAGGTTCAGACCGGGCGCCGCCGTCGACGATGCGTCCTGGCTGCGCGGGCGCGGCTGGCGGCTTTCTCCCAGGTCCCCGGTTGTGGCGGCGATTCACTGGCAGCCGGCCACACCGCCGTGCCAGGAGCAGCAGCCCCGGTGCGAGCCGGAGCACGTGCACGACGGCGACAGGGTTCCGTCGTTGCAGAGCAAGCGGCCCGAGGATCGGTTGGCGCGATCTTCCTCCGCGGCCTGGCGCCGACGCTCGCGCTCGGCGGCGAGCTCTGCTTGCTTGCGCTCGCGCTCCGCGGCGCCAGCCTGGCGCCGTGCCTCGGCTTCGGCGCGAGCCTGCGCGATGCGCTGCTGGGTCGCGAGCGCAGCCTGATAGCGCGCGAGCGTGGCGCGGAGCTCGATGACCAGCTTGGGGGGCGGATCCGGGTGCTGCGGATCCAGGAGGTAGCTTTGCCACAGATCGAGCGCGGCTCGCTCGTCGGCGATGCGCTGATCCAGACTCGGTTCGCGGGCCGCGGCGGCGATCTGCGCGTTCGCCTCGGCGTTGATCGCCGCGAGCGCGTCGGCGCGGAGCGCGGCCGGATCGCTGCCGGAGGCGGCGCGGTCGAGGACGCATGCCCAGTCCTTGCGCTGGAGGCAGCGTCGGGCCTGGAGGTCGGCGATCTGGGTGCGGAGTGCGAGCGCGGTGGGGCCGGTGCGGCCCGGCTCGCTGATGCAGCCGAGGGCGGTCGCGGCGGCATCGGGATCGCGTGCGCGAATGGCAGCCTCGGCCTCGGCGATGGCGAGCTGGTCGGCATGCGCCTGGGCGCGCCCGCGCTGAGGCTGCTCCGGTGAAATGGGCCGCAGCTCGGCGGTGGCGGTTGCGCAGGTGGTGGCTTCGAGCGAGCGGCGGAGGTGGAGGTCGGCCCATGCAGCGTCGGCCTCGGGCAAGTTCAGCGCGCGCAGCTCGGCGGTGGCCGCATCGAGCCGGCCGGCCTCGAGGAGGTCGCCGGCGCGATCGAGGTGCGGTTCGGCGACCGCAGCCAGGACGCTTGCGATCGCGACCGGCGCGATCGCGGCCATGGCCCATGTCCGCGCGCGGCGGCGGCCGAGCGTGACGTTCCACAGCGCGGCGTACGCGAGCGCGGAGGTCGCCGCCGCGGCGATGGCCACGCCTGCGACCAGTCCGGTGGCGCGACCGCTGGTGAAGTACTCGCCACGGGCGGCGTAGATCGCAGCGATCGCGACCGGCAGTGCGGCGAACACGAGCGCAAGGCGTCCGAGCATGCGAGCGCGTCGCGCGAACGGCTCGGCGGCCGGAGCGGTCACCGGCGGCGCGAGCATGCGGAGCCCCTCCAGCGCGACGGCATGCTGCTCGCCAAGAACCGCGTACGTGACGGAAGCGCACGGGACGGACAGGAAGGTGAAGGACTGTGACCGCACGCGCTCGCCGGGCTCGATGTGCGCTTGCAGGCGCGGGCCGTGCTCGCTGCGCCAGTCCGGCGGAACGGTCGCGGGGAGCTCGGTGGCAGCAACGGGCCGCGTCCGGGTCACCTTGTCGACGATCCGGGCATCGAGAGCGAGCTGGTCGTCGGCGACCGCCCCGCCACCCCGACACCATGAGAACGGCAGGGTCGCCGCACCCTCGGGCGCGAGCTGGACGTCCTCGCGCAGGTCGCTCCGGATCTCCAGCCAGCATGAGAGCTTCTTGGCTTGATGGCAGGTCTCGCAGTCGACCTTGCCACGCGTACAGTCCGCGCAGCGCACATCGCCCTTGCCTCGGCAGGTCTTGCAGTTCAGCAGGCGATGGGCGCCGTTGGCCGCCTGGCCGTAGTACTTGCCGGAGCCGTCGCAGCCGGTACACGGCCGGCGCGCGGTGCCGCGACACGCAGCGCACTCGACGCGGCCGCTCGCCCCGCAGGTCCAGCACGCGGCGATGAAGCGGCTGACGCGCGGCAGGTCCGCCGGTGGGTTCCAGGGATCGACGGACTGTCGGACGAAGGGCGGCGGACGCAGCGGCTCGCGGCCGGGAGCCGGTTCACAGCACTCCACGATGCGACGACCCTCGAGCTCCGTGACGAGCCGGCCGACCTGCCGGGTCCGGATGTCGATGGCGCGCACGAGGTCGACGCTTCGAGCTGGCGCGCGCGGCAAGCCGCGGACCCACTGCTCGAACACACGCTTCGCGATCGCCTTTGCCTTCGCGTCATCCGCGAACACCTCGGGGTCGACCGGCAGGACAGCGCGATACGGCGCCAGGGTGGGTACCTGTGGCGGCGGTTCCGCGGCGGCCTCGGGACGCTGTCGCGTCGCAACCCGCAAGAGCCAGGCGACGAACGCCACGGCCGCCAGCACCATCGCGTACACGCCCGCCCCGGCGACAACCACCATGAGGAGGACGAGCGCGCCCGCACCGACGTCGTAGCGCGGCGATCGCCTGTACCGACGAACCGACAACCAAGCTCGCGTCCTCATGCATCCTCCCGGCCATCGACCAGGTTCGGGTACGGCCGCGGCGGAGTCAATGCAGCAGCTGGCTGCACCTGACGCCCGCAGGGAGAATCGGCCGGGGTCGACACCCTCGCGCTACGCGTGGTCGATCACCAGCTGGTGTGGCGATACGCGCATCACGTACGCATGGGCGAAGTGACCGAAGAGCGCGTGACCGTGCAATGCGGCGCCGGGCCGTCGGGGCCGCAATGCACGGCTTCGACCGAGTGACTCGCCGCCGCGGAGCCACGTCTCGGCTCGCTCGCGCGTCGGTAGCCAGCACGATCGACGCGCGCTAGCGCGGTTTGCCGGAAGGCACGGCACCACCGACGAGCGTCGTCACATCTGCGAGCACTTCGTCGTTTCCGAGTCCCTCGTGGATCGTGGTTCCCGAGCCGGCGAGGGTCTGGTAGCCCTTGCCTCGGATCATCGGCGTGTCGTTCGGTGGAGCCTCGTAGCGATCCCATCGCCCGACCACGACGCGCTCGGGAATGGCGATCGCTGCGAAGTGGAACATCGCGCCGTAGTCCTTCGCGCCGGTCGGGTAGATCCGCGGCGCGGTGTCGTTGTCGCGCTGGATCAGCACGATGACGCCGACCTCCTCCCTGGTTGCGGCGATCGGCGAGGGATGTTGCGTGTGGAGGTACTCCTCGATCGCGCCGCCGCGGAACAGCACTCCGACGCGTCGACCGACGACAAGCGCGGGGGCACCGACCGGAAGTCGGTTGAGGTCGACGGTCGACCATTCCTTCGCCAGCGTGACGAGTCCCGGATCGTAGTGCTGGGACGAACAACTCAGGAGCCCGATCACGCCGGCGAGGATCGACGGGGCACGGGCATCCATGCGGATGACCATAGTCGTCTTTGAAAGGTGGTGGCGAAGGGGAGCCCAGGAAAAACAAGCGCCGTTCGCCGGTGGTGGGCGGAGACCGGCCTGCGGGAGTGCGCAGCCGCGGAAGGCGCTGCCCACCTCGATGCCGGCCGCGATGCGCGACGGGCCGGCGTGGCGCGGACGATCTTCTCGCCCCGGAAGGCGATGGATATACTGGGCGCGCCGTCGGCGCTCGGCCGGCGTTCCTTCCACGAATCGATCGGCGCCATGCACATCCTCATGACGGGAGCGGCCGGAATGATCGGCCGCAAATTGACCGCGAGACTCGTTCGGGACGGCGCCCTCGACGGCAAGCCGCTGACCCGGCTGACCCTGATGGACATCGTCGCCCCCGCGCGGCCCGAATTCGGCGGGACGGTGGAGACCGTCGCGGCCGACCTGACGGCCCCGGGTGCGGCCGAGACGCTGATCGCGGCGAAGCCGGACACCATCTTCCACCTGGCCGGCGTCGTGTCCGGCGAGGCCGAGACCGATTTCGAGAAAGGCTATCGGGTCAACCTCGACGGCACCCGGGACCTGCTCGAGGCCATTCGCAAGACGAAGGACTACAGGCCCAAGGTCGTCTTCTCGTCGTCGATCGCCGTCTACGGCGCGCCGTTCCCGCCCGAGGGGATTCCCGACGACTTCCACCTGACGCCGCTCACCTCCTACGGCGCGCAGAAGGCGGCCAGCGAGCTGCTGCTCGCCGACTACCACCGCCGGGAGTTCCTGGACGGCATCGGCCTTCGCCTGCCCACGATCTGCGTGCGGCCCGGCAAGCCGAACAAGGCGGCGTCGGGATTCTTCTCCGGCATCATCCGCGACCCACTCGCCGGCATGGAGGCGATGCTGCCGGTGTCGGACAGCGTGCGGCATACGCATGCCAGCCCGCGGTCCGCGGTCGGTTTCCTGCTGCATGCCGCGGCGCTGACGCGCCAGCAGCTCGGCAACCGGATCAACCTCGCGATGCCCGGCGTCAGCTGCACCGTCGGCGAGCAGATCGCGGCCCTCGGCCGCGTCGCCGGTCCGGCGACCGTCGCGCGCATCAAGCGCGTGCCCGACGAGCTGGTGATCCGGATCGTCGCGGGATGGCCCGAGCGCGTCACCGCTCAGCGCGCGCTGTCGCTCGGCTTCCAGGCGGAAACGGATTTCGAGGACATCGTCCGCGCCCACATCGAAGACGAGCTCGGCGGCAAGGTGAGCTAGACGCCGCTTCACGCCAGGCGCTACCGTTGCACCTTGGTCGCGCCATCGCTGCTGGTCGTCATGGGCGTCTCGGGCAGCGGCAAGACCACCGTGGGCCAGCTGCTCGCCGGCCGGCTGGGCTGGCCGTACGCCGAGGCCGACGCGTTCCACCCGGACGCCAACGTGGCCAAGATGGCGGCCGGCCAGCCGCTGACCGACGAGGATCGCGCGCCCTGGCTGACCGCGATCGCCGCGTGGATCGACGAGCGGATCGCACGGCGCGGACCTGGCGTGGTCACCTGCTCGGCGCTCAAGCGCGCATACCGCGACGTGCTGCGCCGCCCCGAGGTCGCGTTCGTCTACCTCGAAGGCAGCCAGGACCTGATCGCGCGCCGGCTGGCCGCGCGCCAGGGCCACTTCTTCAAGGCCGAGCTGCTCGCCAGCCAGTTCGCCGCGCTCGAGCCGCCGGCGCCCGACGAGGCCGTGGTGCGCGTGCCGATCGACGGCGCGCCGACGGACATCGTCGAGGCAACCGTTCACGCGCTCGGGCCGACTGTTCGATCCGGCCGGTGAGCCGGCCGCGCAGGTTCAGATTTCCCGATCCCGGCGCGTGCGATCGACGCAACTTGTGACCCGATGCTCTGGAAATGACGCGCCGTGATGGCTGAGCATGCGGTCCCAGAGGGTGATGCGCTCGATTGCCGTCCTGCTGTGGCTCGCCGCGTGCGCGGCTCCCGCGAGCCGGTGCGCGGCGCCCGCGCCCGCGAGCCGGTCCGCGGACCTGACGCCGGTGCCCGCTGCGAAGGTCGCCGCGACTGCGAACGCCGGCGCGGCCGCGACGCCGGCGCAGGCGGTCGCTGGGCTGGCCGCGCGCGTCGATCGCGTGTTCGCGGAGGTCGCGAGCCCGGCCGGCCCGGGCTGCGCGGTCGGCATCTATCGAGCCGGCGAGCTGGTGCTCGCGCGCGGGTACGGCATGGCCAACCTCGACCACACCGTGGCGATCACGCCGGCCACCGTGTTCGAGATCGCGTCGCTGTCGAAGCAGTTCACCGCGACCGCGATCCTGCTGCTCGCCGCCGATGGCAAGCTGGCGCTGGACGCCGACGTGCGGACCTACCTGCCCGAGCTGCCGGCCGCGCCGCGCGTGATCACGCTCCGCCATCTGCTCCATCACACCGGCGGGCTGCGCGAGTACGATACGCTGCTCGACCTCTCGGGCTACGGCACCGACGACGTCGCCACGGAGCCCGAGGCGCTGCAGCTGGTCGCGCGCCAGCGCGGCGTCAACTTCGCGGCCGGCACCGAGTGGGCGTACTCGAACACCGGCTACTTCTTGCTCGGCCAGGTCGTGCGCCGGGTCTCGGGGCAATCGCTCGCGGCGTTCTCGCACGACCAGATCTTTGGCCCGCTCGGCATGACGCACACTGTGATCCTCGACGATCACACGCGGATCGTCGCCGGCCGCTCGACCGGCGACGCGCCGCGCGACGCGGGTGGCTTCCAGATCGCGATGAGCGGCCGCGAGGAGACCGGCGAGGGCAACGTGCAGTCCTCGATCGAGGACCTCGCGCGCTGGGACGCCAACTTCTACGCGAAGACGGTCGGCGGCGATGCCTGGCTCGTCGCGATCCGCGCGCCGGGGCAGCTCGACGGCGGCGCCACCGCGCCCTACGGCATGGGGCTCCAGCTCGGCACGCTGGGCGGCCTCGCGTACGAGGCGCACGTCGGCGGCTGGGCCGGCTATCGCGCGCACATCGTGCGGATCCCGAGCGAGCGCGTCGCGGTCGCGGTGCTGTGCAACCTCGCGACCGCGGATGCCAGCGGGCTCGCCAACCGCGTGATGGCGCTCGTGGTCCCGCGGTTTGTGGCGGAAGCGACGCCCGCGCCCGCGATGCCGGTGGCGCTCGACGAGATGATCGGCGTGTACCTCGACCCGGCGTCGCTGGCGATCCGCACGATCGCGCGCGCCGGAGACCAGCTCGTGCTCGGCGCCGGCATCGGCGACGATGCCCCGCCGCCGCGCAAGCTGGCGGCCGTCGGGCCGCGCACGCTGCGGGTCGTGGGGACGATGGCCGACTACACGTTCGAGCCCGCGGTCGCCGGCAAGCCGGCGCGGATCTCGCGGTCCGCGGAGCTCGGGCCGGCGCGCCGCTACGAGCGGGTCACGCCGCCCGCGACCGCGGCGCTGGCGGCGCTCGCCGGCCGCTACCGCAGTGACGAGCTGACGCATGACCTCGAGCTGGTCGTCGTCGATGGCGCGATCCGCATGCGGCCGCTCGGCAAGCCGCTGTGGGACGGCCACTTCGTGCCGGTCACGCCCGACGTGTTCGTCGGCAGCGGCTTCACGATCCGCGCCGAGCGCGATCCGCGGGGCTGCGTCGTCGCGCTTGTGATGGCGGCCAACGGTTACCGCGCGTTTCACCGGCGACGGGTCGCCGAGCGATAGCGAGGCGAGCGTGAACCAACGACACGCGGATTTTCAGGCCCGTGTCCGCGGCATCCAAGGCCGCGTCTTCGTTCGGTTTCCCCTCGAACGAGCCGGGGTCGTGGGACACGGGTGGGTCAACGCCCACCGAGATCCGACGAGAACGCCGACCCGACCGGGAACTGATGCCGCAGGCGGTAAGATGGCGCATGGCTGCACGAGCCGCCGGTGCATCGCCTTCCGAGGCGCCGACGATCGAGGCCCTCATCGAGGCCGTCGACTCGGAGGTCCGCGCGGCCGATCGATGACGTGGACCGTACGCTGATCGCGCTCGTCCTGCAGTAGTCCCCCTGGATCGGCTGAGGTCGGCGTCCCGGATGGCGCAGACGCTCGCCAGGATCCGTGATGCCATCGCACCCCAAGGCGGCTGATCTCCCGGCGCTGCTCGCAACGCTCTGCGACTCGGAGGCCGAGTTCATCCTCGTCGGAGGCACCTCAACGTTTACAGCCAGCTGCTGCTTTCGGCGACGCGCGTGTTCGTGAGCGGCACCTGCCACGTCGTGCAGGCCAGCCTGATCCACCGCTCAGCCCGGTGACGACCACAAACGGGCACATTCCGGGAGCGGGGTCTGCCCATCTGTTCAGGGACGAGCTGCGCCCTCTATGACGAGCACGCGTCGAGCCCAGCCGGTCGTGTACAGTGCGCGCACCGTGCACGGGAAGGTCGGAAAGGGGCCGAGTAGCGACCCAACTCGCCGTGACGTGCAGCCTGGCGCACCGGCGATCGGCAAGCGAACGCTCGTCGAGCAGAGCGCCGAGCATCCGGCC
>JBGQCL010000392.1:0-11279 GCA_041495365.1 Kofleriaceae bacterium
GGCGCCGGTGGCGGTGGCCTGGGCATGGATCGACGCGCAGATCGACGCTAGCCGGACGATCGCTTCCCAGGCCGGCAGCGCCTGGCCCGGCGCCGGAACCGCCGCGTGCATGCGCTGCACGAGCCCGGCGGCGCTGGTCACCGTGCCGGCGGCCTCGGCCCACGCCGCGCTCGGCAGCGCGATCTTGGCCGACGCCGCGGCCGCGCGCTCGAACGGCGTGATCGCGATCAGCTCGAGCTCGGCGAGCCGGGCCGGCGCGACGCCGGGCAGCTCGGCGCCGAGCATGACCAGGCAGCGCACGTCGGGCGACAGCTCGGCGACCGGCCGCGCGCCCAGCCCGAGCGCCTCGGCGATCAGCTGGACCCCGCGCCGGTTGGGGTTGACGTCGGCGACCCGCAGCCGGCCGTCGGCGCGCCCCGGCACGTCGGGCCGCGCCGCGACATAGACGCCGGTGACGCCCCACGCCTTGGCGAGCTTGCCGAGCGCGAAGTTGTCCTCGTTGGACGACTCGGCCGACAGCACGATGCCGACCGCCTGCCGGCTGCCGGCCAGCATCGGCGTCAGGTGGTCGGCCGCGGCGCGGATCGCGCGATCCCAGCCCGCCGGCAGGCCGTCGACCGTCGCGCCGGCGAGCCGGTGCTCGCGCAGCGGGTGGTACGTGAGCCGGCCCTCGTCGCACATCCAGTACTTGTTGACGTCGGGGTTGTGGCGCGGCACCAGGCGCCAGGCCCGGCCGTGCTTGTGGTGGATCTCGATGTTGCAGCCGGTCGCGCAGCCGTTGCAGACGCTCGGCGTCGCCTCGAGCTCCCACGCCCGCATCGTGAACCGGAAGTCCTTGGCGGTCAGCGCGCCGACCGGACAGACGTCGACGGTGTTGAGCGAGTACGGGTTGTCGAGCTGCTCGCCCGGCGCGGTGGTCAGCACCTGGTGGTCGGCGCGGTGCGCGAACTCGAGCTGGTGCTGCCCGGCGACCTCGTCGCAGGTCCGGATGCAGCGCGAGCACAGGATGCAGCGCTCCTGGTCGAGCACGATCGTGGGCCCCAGGTCGACGACCTTGGCCTTGTGGACCTTGGGCACGTCGACCCGCGAGTCCGCGTTGTCGTGCGCGAAGTACAGCCGCTGCAGCGTGCACTCGCCGGCCTTGTCGCAGATCGGGCAGTCGATCGGGTGGTTGAGCAGCGTGAACTCGAGCTGCTGCTTGCGGGCCAGCGTCGACTGCGGGTCGGTGGTGTGGACGACCATGCCCTCGCCGCAGGTCTGCTGGCAGCTCGGCTGGAGCTTGGGGTTCTTCTCCACCGACACCAGGCACTGCCGACACTGCGCGACCACCGGCAGCCCCGGGTGGTAGCAGAACGCGCTGATGTCGATGCCGAGCGTGCGCGCGGCCTCGAGCACGTTGGTGCCCTTCTGGACGGTGACCGGCATGCCGTCGATCGTCAGCGTCACGCTGTCCGACGGTGGCGACGGTGCCGGCGACGGTGCCGGCGACGGTGCCGGCGACGGTGCCGGCGACGGTGCCGGCTTCGGCGCTTCCGCGGGTTGCTTGCTGGCGTCGGTCACTTGTCGCACTCCCCGCCGATCATGTTGATCATGCCGAAGATCGGGACGATGTCCGCGATGAGGTGGCCGTGGATCAGCTGGCTCGCGGTCGACAGGTGGACGAACGACGGCGAGCGGACGTACGCCTTGTACGGCCGGCCGGTGCCGTCGGCGACGACGTAGAACCCGAGCTCGCCGTTGCCGCCCTCGACGAACGCGTAGGCCTCGCCGGCCGGCACCTTGATGCCATCGAAGATGTGCTTGAAGTGGCGGATCATCGACTCGATCGTGTTGTACGCCGCCTGCTTGGCGGGCAACGCGACCCGCGGATCGTCGACCATGACCGGCCCGTCGGGGATCTGCTTGAGGCACTGGCGCAGGATCCGGATGCTCTGCTTGAGCTCCTCGATCCGCACCAGGTAGCGGTCATAGCAATCGCCGGTGGTCCCGACCGGGACGTCGAACTCGACCTCGGGGTAGATCGAATACGGGTAGTCCTTGCGGACGTCGTAGTCGACGCCGGCCGCCCGCGCGATCGGCCCGACGCAGCCGGTGGCGATCGCATCCTCCTTCGAGAGCGCGCCGATCCCGGCCATCCGATCGCGAAAGATCTTGTTGTTGTTGAGCAGGTTCTCGACCTCGACCATCACCTTGACGATCTGGTCGAGGCACAGCGTCAGGTCGGCGTCGAAGTCCGGCGGCAGGTCCTGGCTGACCCCGCCGATCCGGACGTAGCTGTGGGTCAGCCGCGCGCCGGACACCTTCTCGAGCAGCTCGTACAGCCACTCGCGGCACTTGAGCAGGTAGAGGAACGGGGTGAACGCACCGAGCTCCATCGCCGAGGCTCCGACGCAGGTCAGGTGGTCGGTGACCCGCGACATCTCGCTGACGATGACCCGCACGTACTCGGCGCGCCGGGGCAGCTTGCCGGTCAGCCCCATCAGCTTCTCGGCCACCATCGCCCAGCCGACGTTGTTGATCATCGGCGAGACGTAGTTCAGGCGATCGGTGTACGGGAACACCTGGGTGTAGGTCGCGTACTCGGATTCCTTCTCGAAGCAGCGGTGCAGGTAGCCGGGCTGGACGTCGGACGCGACGACGCGCTCGCCGTCGACCGTCAGCACGATGCGCACGGTGCCGTGCATCGCCGGGTGCGACGGCCCCATGTTGACCGTCATCAGCTCGGACGGCAGCTCCTCCTCGCTGTCCGACAGGTCCTGGACGTCGCGGCGGCCGAGCACGAGCTGCTTGAGCGACCGGCCGGGCTCGTTCGAGGGACGGGGAGGTTGAGCCGAGGATGGAGAAGGCTGAGCGGCCATCAGCGGTGCCCTCCCGGCGCCTTGATCGGGTTGATCGGCAGATCGTCGCGCCGCACCAGGGGCTGGCGCTTCTCCTTGGGATAGTCCTTGCGCAGCGGGTAACCGACGAACTCCTCGTACAGGTAGATCCGCCGCAGGTCGGGGTGACCGTCGAACTTGATCCCGTACATGTCGTAGGTCTCGCGCTCCTGCCAGTTGAATGCCGGCCACAGCGAGGCCAGCGACGGCACCCGGGCGTCGTGCTCGGGCACCGCGCACTTGAGCCGGATCCGGTGGCGATGCTTGACCGAGCGCAGCTGGTAGACGACCTCGAACCGCGGCCGGTCCTCGGTCCACGCGGCGGTGGTCGGGTACGACGGTGGGCCCGGCGGGACGTCGACCGGCCGCCAGTCGAGCCGGTCGATGCAGGTCGTGAACACCGGCGCATCGAACGCCATCGCGGGATCGTTCTTCAGCCAGGTCGCGACCGCGAGCAGCTGGTCGCGCTTGATCCACGCGATCGCATCGCCGTGCTGCGACTCGACCGAGTCGATCGCGCTGGCGTGCGCGGCCTTCAGCGCATCGAGAACCTTTGCCGACATAGCGAGCCTCAGCCTTCGTTGGCCGGCGCGTGCGCGATCAGCTGCTCGCGCTTGTCGCGCAGCTGGCTGTGGCCGCGGCCGGACTGGATGCGGTCCATGAGCATGATCAGCGCGTCGAGCACCTGCTCGGGCCGAGGCGGGCAGCCCGGGATGTAGACGTCGACGGGGATCACCTGATCGGCGCCCGGCATCGCGTGATAGTTCTGGTAGAATCCGCCGGTCGAGGCACAGACGCCGAACGCGATCACCCACTTGGGTTCGGTCATCTGGTCGTAGACCCGCTTGAGCGCCGGCCCCTGCTTCTCGGTGACCGTGCCGACGATCATCAACAGATCGCTCTGGCGCGGCGAGAACCGCGGGAACTCGGCCCCGAACCGCGCGAGGTCGTACTTGGGGCCGGCGACGGACATGAACTCCATGCCGCAGCACGCCGTGACGAACGGGTACGCGAACAGCGAGAACTTGCGTCCCCAGTTGCTCGCGCGGTCGACCGCGCTCTGCTTCGCCCACTGGGCGGCGTCTTCCAGGCGCGTGGTGGTCAGCTCTAGTCCCATCCGATCGCCTTCTTTCTCCAGACGTAGGCGAGCGCGACGACGAGGATCGCGACGAACACCAGCATCTCGACGAACCCGAACACGCTCACCAGGAAGATCCCGGGCGCCGCAGTGGCATGCGACAGCTGGTTGTAGAGCAGCGCCCACGGATACATGAAGGCTGCCTCGATGTCGAACACCAGGAACAGGATGGCAACCTGGTAGAACCGCACGGAGTACCGGCCGCGGGGCGTCCCGATCGGCTCGCTGCCGCACTCGAACGGCTTGAGCTTCTCCGGGCTAGATGCCTTGGGTCCGATCAGCACCGCCAGCGCGGTGAACAGACCGCCGAATCCGAGGGCAAGCACGGTCGCCAGCCCTGCTGGGATGTATGCTTGGAGCTGCAAAGCGAGGCGAGTATATGGCTCGCGCGCAAGCGGTCAACGCACCCGCGCCGGTTTTCGTTGGGCGATCGCGCGCTTAACTCCGATGCGCGGAAGGCCCGGGGCGAGGTTGATGCGCCGCGATGGGTAGGATGCGCGGCGCTACAGGTTCGCCTGCGCGTTGCGCAGCGCTTCTTCGAGCGCGAACACCATCTCGTCGCTGGTGTCGACCAGGTAGATCGTCTCGGGGTTGGGCCGGCGGTGCGCGCGGATCTCCTCGACGATCGCACGGGCGGCCTCGTCGAACGGGACCTCGCCGAGGTCGGTGCCGATCCCGGGCATCGCGATGACCTTGAAGTTGTTGCGGTCGGCCGCGATCAGCGCGGCACGAGCGGCGCGCCGGACGTTCTCGGCCCCGATCTTCATCCCGGGCTCTTCCATGGTCGGGACATGGATGACGTTTTTGGCCGGCAGCTGGCCCGCCGTCGTCACGATCGCGGCCCCGATCGCGATCGGCGCGGCCTGCATCGCCGCTTGCTGGATCACGTCGCCGCCCTGGCGACGCAGCGAGCCCCCGATCCCGCCGCCCATGATCCCCAACGAATTCGCCGGGTTGACAACGGCATCGACCGGCAACGTCCAGAGCTCCGCGCGCGCTACGTGAACTTGCACGCGCGATGCCCTAGCACATCAGGCACCGGCAGCACAACCGCGACCTGGGTGGCCCGGGATCCGCCGTGGTTCCTGGTGGGATCGCTCTCAGGCGCAGGCCTTCTCGAGCTCGGCTTCGACCTTCTCCTCGCTCCACTTGCGCGCCACGGCCAGCTCCTTGACGATGAGCTGCTTGGCGTTGTCCAGCATCTTGCGCTCCCCGAACGACAGCACCTTGCTGCTCTTGAGCCGGTACAGATCGCGGTAGACCTCGGCGACGTCGAACAGCGACCCGGTCTTGATCTTCTCCATGAACCCGCGGTAGCGCCGGTTCCACGTCTGCTTGTCGATGTGAACGTCCTTCTCCCGCAGGATGTCGAACACTTCGTCGATCTCCGACGAGGTGGCCACGTGCCTCAGCCCGACCTGCTCGGCCTTGTCCTTGGGGACCAGGATCTGCATCCCGGTCGCGAGCACCTTCAGCACATAGAAGGCGCAGACCGTGGTGTTGATCTCCTTCTTCTCGATCCCGATCACCTCGGCCACACCATGCGCTGGGTACACGGCCTTTTCGCCGATTCTGAAGTCGTTAGTCACGGTGTTCTCTCCTCTGCGTGGTCCGGGATCCTCCCGCGAAGCAACGCGGGTGCCATCCTGGGGCGCGGTTCCCGAAAAGCCTTGGCTACTGGTTAGTTAGCTTGGAATGTGGGAGCGAGCTTCCTTCCGCTGTCTCGCGACCCTGTCACATCCAGGGTTTTTTCCGTCGGGGAAGGGCCGAACGGGCCCCCCTCGGAAGGCAGCGGAGGATATCAATGTCGATGGCAATGGCCAGACTATTCTTCCACGGGCGGATCGGCTCGGCACGGTCAGTCGAGATCTCAACTACTTGCGTGGTGAAGAAAACGTGACCTGTGGCGAGGTCTGATACCCTGCAGAAGACGTGCGCGGTTCGCTCGGCCAGATCCTCGTTCACCAGGGAGTGATCGACGCGAGCGCGTTGTCGGATGCGCTCGCGCACCAGGGCGGCCGACATCCACTCGCCTCCGAGCTCTACATGCTCGGCTACGCCAGCGAGCGTCAGCTGTGCCTGGCGCTGTCGGCGCAGACCGGCTGGCCGGGAATCGTGCTCGACGAGTCGGTGATCCGGCTCGATGTGCTGGAGTACGTCTCGCTCGACTGGGCCCGGATCTTCGCCGCGCTTGTGGTCTACGAGGACGCCCAGACGCTGGTGTTCGCGGCGGCGCGCCCCGAGGACGCGGTCGCCCCGGCGCGCGAGCTCGCCGCGTCGCGCGGCAAGAACGTCGAGCTGCGGATCGCGCTCGACATCACGCTCGCCCGCACGATCCGCGTCGCGTTCTCGCGGTGGAAGACCGGCGAGCTGTTCCTCGCCGGGCCGGAGGCCGACCGCTCGGGGCCCTACCTCGCGGTGGTCCACCCCGATCGCGACGACGACGAGCACCGCCGCGCCCAGCGCGCGCTCGCCGAGGACGCCGCGCGCAACATCGAGCGCGACGAGGAGCTGCCGTCCGAGGAATCGGTCGGCGGCGCGACCTCGACCGGCGACTGGCAGGTCTCGGTGTCGAACACGGCGGTCGGCGTCGAGGAGCTCGGGCGCGAGGAGCGCACGATGGAGATCGCCGCGGAGCTCGACCGCGGCAACGAGGAGCCCGATACCCACCGCGGCCGGCTGCGCGCGCTGGTCGTCGATCCGGATCCGCCCAACCGGATCCAGATGGTGTCGCAGCTCGAGCAGCTCGACTACGAGTGCCAGGCCGCGTCGACCGGGATGCAGGCGCTGTCCCTGCTCAGCAGCCTGTACTTCGACATCGTGTTCGCCGACATCGCGACTCCCGAGCTCGATGGGCTCCGGCTGTGCCGCGCGATCAAGCGCAGCAGGCGGCTCGGCAAGTGCCGCGTGATCGTCACGACCGCGGTGGTCGACTCCGGGCAGATCGCCGACGAGGATCTCCAGCGCCACGGCGCCGACGGCTACCTCGAGAAGCCGCTCGACTCGCGCCGGCTGCGCCGCCTGCTGCGCGATCTGTCGAGCGAGGAGCGCGGCGACCACGAGGCGCTGCTCGCCGACGCGCTCGGCCGCTACCACGCCGGCGACATCGACGGCGCGATCAACCGGCTGCGCGGCGCGCTGGTCGGCGACCCGTCGAGCCCCAAGCTGCACTTCATGCTCGCCAACATGCTGCAGCGCGCGTCGCGCTGGGCCGAGGCGGTCGACGAGTACGAGGCCGTGGTCGAGCTCCAGCCCGCGTACTTCCCGGCGCTGACCCGGCTGGCTTACCTGTACTTCCGCCAGGGCCTGCACGCCCGCGCGGTCGAGACCTGGCGGCGCGCGCTGCCGGTGTGCGACGACCCGGCGCTGCGCCGCAACATCGAGCTGTTCATGCGCAAGCTGGTCGCCGACATGGCCCGGTCCGAGTCGGCGTAGCGGCACGCCGCGACGGCGGTCATCCCCGGTCATCCCCGGTCATCGCGCTCAGGCCAGCGCGCCGGGGTTCATGATCCGGTCGGGGTCGAGCGCGTCGCGCAGCTCGCGCAGGTAGCTGTCGAGCCGGTGCGCCCGCGCGCCGAGCAACCAGCCGCCGGCGGCCTCGGCCGCGCGCTCGGCGGCGGCGATCGCGTCGCCGTCGTCGGGCGACAGCGTGAAGAACACGACCGCGCCGTCGGCGTCGAACCGCGAGATGTGGGCGCGCGCCGCCCCGCCGCGGCCGGCGAGCTCGCCGAGCACGGCGTGGTAGACCCGGCGCAGCCGCGACGGCGTCGCCATGACCTGCAGGGTCGGCTGCGGGCCCGGGGTCGGCTCGCCGGCGCGGGTCCGCCGCCACCACAGCTCGGCGAGCGCCTGGTCCGCCGCCGCGCCGTCCTCGGCGAGCACCGCGCTGGCGATCAGGTCGCGATCGCACGCCGCCAGGTCGGTCGGCCCGGCGGTGCCGGCGCACAGCAGGGCGTGGCCCGCCGGCAGCGCGAGCCCGTCGAAGTGCAGCGCGGCCTCGGCGGCGTCGTAGATCCGCAGGCCGGACGGCGCGACCTCCTCGCGCAGCGCCAGGTACACCGCGTCGACCGCGGCGTCGACCGACGGCAGGCGATAGGCCGCGACCAGCCGGGCCTCGGGCCGGGCGTGGATCCGCAGCACCGCGGACGTGATGAAGCCGATCGTGCCCTCGCTGCCGCACAGCGCGCGCGCGAGGTCCGGCCCGGTCGACCGCCGGGGCGCGATCCGGGTGTGGACGGTGCGGCCGTCGGCGAGCACCGCCGACAGCCCCACCACAGCGTCCTCGAAGAAGCCGTGGCGCGCGCTCGACTTGCCCGGCGTGCGCACCGCGATGATGCCGCCGAGCGACAAGGTCAGCACCGCCGGCGGGTAGTCGCCGAGCGACAGGTTGCGCGGCGCGAGCACGCGCTCGAGGTCGAGCCCGGTCAGCCCGGCCTGGGCGTGGACCAGGAGCGACGCCTCGTCGAGCTGCAGCACCTGATCGAGCCGCCGGGTCGCGATGTAGACCCGCGGCCGATCGTCGGCGACCCGGGTCCCCGCAGGGGGGACCCTCGCCGCAAGGAGATTCCGATCCTTGCTTCGCTGCGGACCGGAATCGATCGGCTCGGCTCGGGTCGGCCGCCCGCCCGCGCCCAGCGGGTGGATCGCGGCCTGGTGGCCGCGCGCGCGCCGGATCACCTCGGCGACCTCGGGCGCCGACCCCGGCGTGACCCGCCAGCTCGCGCCGCCGAGCGGCTCGACGTGGGCCGCCCCGACGCTGTCGGCCAGGTCTTGCTGGAGCGTCATCGCGGGAGCCCTCGCGCCGGCCCGGGTGCGCCGTGCGGCGCGAGCCCCATCTTGCCGGGGTTCATGATGCCGTCGGGATCGAACGCCGCCTTGGCGGCCTCGAAGATCGCCATCGCCTCGCGGTGCTCGGCCGCCATGAACGGCGCCTTGAGCAGGCCGACGCCGTGGTGGTGGCTGATCGTCCCGCCGACCTGGCTCGTCGCGTCGAGCCCGTCGCGCCAGATCGCGTCGTACAGCCGCTCGGCGGCGGACGCGTCGCCGGCGGCGCCGACGAACGTGAAGTAGATCGAGCAGCCGTCGGCGTACGCGTGCGAGAAGTGCGCCATGACCAGCGCATGGCGGGAGATCGCGGCGCGCACCGAGCGGTAGAGGTCGAGCATCCGCTCCCAGCTCGCCGCGACCTCCATGGTGTCGACGAACGCGCCGTCGCGGAACACCGGCGACATCCGGTACGACACCGCGTAGCGATGGCGCAGCCACGCCCAGCCCGGCTCCTCGCCCTTGTCGCGGGCACCGGCGACCGCGAGCTCGTGGAACGTCAGCGCGGCCTCGACCTCGGTGCGGATCCGCGCACCCTCGAGGCCGATGATCAGCCGGCAGCCGCGCCGCGCGATCTTCTCGGCCACCGTGCCGACCAGCCGGTTGACCAGCTGGCTCCGGCCGAGCGCGGCGTGCATCGCGTCGCGCCGCAGGTGCTTGCCCTTGGCGAGCCCGACCAGCCGCGCGATCAGCCCGCCGGGCTCGTCGGGCGGTGGCCCCGGCCACGCCGGCAGCGCGCCGGTCTCGAGCGGCGGCCGCGGCCCGATCACCGCGGGCTCCGCCGCCTCGGCCGGCTCGTCGTGGCTGCGCGCGTTCATCAGCGTATCGACCTCGTCGTACAGCCGCACCACCGCCGGACGCAGCCCCTTCTGCAGCACGCGGCGGATCGCCGCCAGCCCGGCCGGCACGTCGTCGACCTCGAAGCCGCGGAACACCCGGAGCTGGGGCGCCGGCGACAGCCGCAGCCGGGCCGACGTGATCACCCCGAGCGTGCCCTCGCTGCCGAGCAACAGCTGGGTCCAGCTCGGCCCGCGCAGCGCGCGGCTCGGCCCGTCGGTCTCGATCACCTCGCCGCGGCCGGTGACCACGGTGAGCCCGGCGCAGCGATCCTCGACCTTGCCGTACTTGGTCGACAGCTGGCCCGCCGCCCGGGTCGCCAGCCAGCCGCCGACCGTCGAGCAGTAGATCGATGACGGGAAGTGCCCGAACGTGTAGCCGCGGCGCGCCAGCTCGCGCTCGAACCGCTCGCCCGACAGCCCGGCCTCGACGTCGCACACCAGCTCGGCCGCGTGCACCGCCCGGATCTGCTGCATCCGCTTGGTGTCGATCGTGATCCCGCCGTGGATCGGCACCGCGCCGCCGCACACTCCCGAGCCGCCGCCGTACGGCACGATCGGGATCCGCTGCTCGCGGGCGAGCCGGATCACCGCGACGACCTCGCGGGCGTGCTCGGGCCACACCACGGCGTACGGCCGCGCCGGCAGCGGCCTGCCCTCGCGGTAGCCGAGCAGCAGCCGCGGCCACATGTCGCGCGCGTAGGTGTCGAGGTCGACCGGCCGCAGCGAGACCCGCCGCGGGCCGAAGATCGCTTCGAGCTCGCGCTGCAGGCGGTCCGCGTCCAGCGCAGCTTCCATGTCCACGTGAACGTTACCGCAGACCGCCAGGCCACGCCGGTGAACCGCCTTGCCAGATCGCCGCAGCGTGCGGCAGGCGCGCGATCTGCGGGAACGAGCGCTCGTCGATCCGTCGGGATTCGACGGATCAGCCGGGATCCGAAGACGGCGGTGAGGGTGAGATCGAGTCGAGGCTACGGAGCCGCGGTCGGATCCGAGGACGGCGGTGAGATCGAGTCAACATCGCTGAATCCCGGTGCATGGATGAATCCCGCACCACCACCGCCGCCGCCGCCGCCGCCGATGGTCGTACTCGCGCCGCCTGCTCCGGTCCCGCTGCCCAGCGAGCCGCTGCCGCCCCCACCCCCGGTGCCACTGCCGCTGCCGCCGGACGCAGCCTGCATCGGGTCGGTGGACTCGCTGCCATCGCCCCCGATCGCCGCGGAGCCCCCCTGGCCGCCGCCGCCGCCGTTCGCCCACAGCTTGGTCCTCGATCCGAACGCCAGCGCCACCGGGGAATCGAACACGATCATGCCCCCGGCGCCTCCGCCGCCCCCGCCGTTGGACGCGTTCGTCGGTCCGCCCTGGCCGCCGCCACCCGAGGCGTTGATCATCGCATCGACGTGGATCTGCATGGCGGCGATCAGGGAGATCGCTCCGCCGCCATTCCCGCCCGCCGCTGGAGAGTCGACGCCCGAGAGCAAGGAGCCGTCGCCGCCCTTGCAGCCGCCGCGCAGCAACATCGGAAACTTGTCCAGCTTGGTTCCCGCCACCCCTCCCCCGGCCGTTTGCGTCCCCGCGTTGCCGCCGCTGCCGCCGACGGTGCCC
>JBGQCL010000393.1:0-11253 GCA_041495365.1 Kofleriaceae bacterium
AACGTGCGCACGTCGTCGCCGTCGAGCAACTCGACCGGCCGGACCGGCGCCAGGCGCGCCGCGAGCGCGGTCGCCAGCGTCGACTTGCCGGCGCCCGACAGCCCGGTCATCCAGACGATGCCGCCGATCACGCGGGCGTTATAGCGCAGGTCGGGCCGGCTCAGAACTGGAAGTACAGGAACGCGCTCGGGCCGGCCAGCGACAGCATCACGATCCAGCCGAGCAGCCCGATCGCGACCGCGTAGAACGCCGTGGGTCGCCAGACCAGCCGCGGCCAGGACCAGGCCTCCGGATCGATCAGCCGGGTCTGCCCGGCATGCGCCGCCAGCGGGCTGATCGCCGCGTCCAGCTGCTCGCGCATGACCTCCTGGGTGTTCGGCAGGACCTGGGACGCGACCAGGACGACCCCGACCAGCGCGAGGTACGGCAGGTCTGCGAACAGCGAGCCGCGCAGCACGCCGCTCGCGCCGAACATGCTCGCGACGAACTGGCCAGCGGTGTGAAGCGAGTCCGCCCGGAAGAACGGAATCGACACGACGAACGCGAGGAAGGTGAGCGCCCGCGCGGCCACCACGCCGAGCCTGCTCGCGGCGCGCCGGTGCGCGGCGTGCCGGGCGCGCCGGGCGTGCCGGAGGTTGCGCCAGGCGTGGTTGATCGAGAGATAGGTCCCGTGCAACAAGCCGAACACGATGAACTGAAACCCCGCACCGTGCCAGGCGCCCGCGATGAACATCGTGAACAGGGTAGGGAACAGCAGCAGGCTGACGAACGCGCCCGGCCGCATCACGCCCCGGATCGCGACCTTCTTGCCGGCTGCGACTCGCCGGCGAGTCGCGCGCAGGACGATCGGATTATAGATGTACGCGGTCAAGAATCGCGTGAGTGTCATGTGCCACCGACTCCAGAAGTCGATGATGCTCGACGCCTTCAACGGCGAGTTGAAGTTGAACGGGAGCCGGATGCCGAACAGCAAGCCGAGGCCGATCGCCATGTCGGAGTAGCCGGAGAAGTCGAAGTAGATCTGGAGCGCAAACGACACGGCGCCGAGCCAGGCTCCGAACATGTCGTGGTGCTGGCCCGCCGCCGTGGTCTGGAATGCGATCGCGACGTGCGACGACAGGTGGTCGGCGATCACGACCTTCTTGAACGCGCCCACCACCACGAACGAGATCGCGATCGGCGCGATGCGCCGGACATGGCGCAGTCCGTGTCCGGACTCGAACTGCGGGATCATCTCGCGGTGATGGACGATCGGGCCCGAGATCAGCTGGGGAAAGAACGTCACGAACAGCGCGTAGTCGATGAACCGCAGCTGCTTGATCTGCCCGCCATGCGCGTCCACGAGGAACGCGATCTTCTGGAACACGATGAAGGAGATCCCGAGCGGGAGCAGGATCGCCGGGATCGCGAAGTCGACGCCCAGCAGGTCGCCGAGCGCATGGGCGAGAAAGTTCGTGTACTTGAAGTAGACCAGCGCACCGATGTTGGCGGCGAGCCCGAGCACGAGCATCAGCGTCCGGCGCCGCTCGAGTGCGGGTTGTCCGAACGTCCGGATCAGCCAGCTACCCGCGAGGAAATTGAACCCCAGGAATGCGAGCAGGAGGAGGACGTACGGCGGATTCCACCACGCATAGAAGACCAGCGAGGCGCCGAACAGCAAGATCTTGGCGAGCGCGTGCCTGCCCGTCGCGGACGCACCGAGCACCAGCAGCAGGACGCTGGGCAAAAAGCCGAGGAGGAACTCGTAGGAGTTGAACAGCACGGTAGCGTCCGGTTACTTCCCGCACCCGTGCTGGCGATGGAACAGCCGCAGGAGCAGCCGGGTCGCCGTCGGCTCGGTCATGTGTGCACCGTCGTAGAAACCGCGGGGGTCCTGGCCGAGGTCCTCGACCTCGGCCAGGCGATGGTAGCGCAGCACCCCCTCGCGCTCGAGCTCGGCGAGCAGCACGTCGAGCTCGGCGTCGCGCCGCGGAATCTGGCTGAACGAACGGGCCCTGGCCAGCACGGGGCTCAGCGGAGTGATGAACGCCTCGATCGTCACCCCGGCCGCGTGCGCGTCGCGGACGATCGCGCGAAACAGCGACATGCGGGCCGGTGACAGCCGGTCGAAGCTGTCCGCGGCGAGCCGCTTGATGCGCGCGGCTTGCTTCGCCGTCGTCTCCTCGAAGGAGTAGGTGCCACGCCGGATGGCCTCGTCCCGCTCGGGCTCGAACTCCAGGCCGTCGGGACCGAAGTAGTTCGGATGTCCGCGGTCCTGCGGGCGCAGGTAGAACCGGATCGAGCGCAGACCGTACTGAAACGCATCCTGGCCGAACAGGACGCGCGTCGCCTCGCCCCAGGACAGCCCAGGATGCCCGACATACTTGCCGAGGGATGGTGCGATCTCCAGCCGGTGATCGGTGTGGGTGTCGAACGCGTCGACGTCGATGCCGATCAGGAGCTCGCGGACCGCTGCGCGGCGATGCTCGTTGACGAACGCCATGATCGCGTACCAGTCCTGGACGTTGCCATTGCCCACGCCGAAGTTGAACGCGGGCAGACCGGTCAGCTCGGTGACGCAGCGGGGATCGACCTTGTAGACTCGCGACGAGCCGAGGACGATCGCCTGCGGTGGTGGATCCGCCGCGAGAAACAGCTCCGGCTTGATGACCCGCTCGTTGACGATCTCGGTGGGGATCCGCCCGGTGCCGAACACCCGGAACGGGTCCACCAGCACGGCGACGGCTGCCGTCATCGCGAGCCCGCCGAGCAACACGAGCAGGAAGATCCGCGTGAACCGCGCCGACATCCCGGCGGCGTCGGGGAGGTCTCGGGTGACGAAGCCATCCATCGCTGAGCCGATCCGACGCGGCTAGCTGCGCCCGCTCGACGCGAGCCCGCGCTTGTTGCGAACCATGGCGACCAGATCACCGACGTTCTTGAGCCGTTCGATGTCCGCGGTCGAGAACCTGACGCCGAACCGCTGCTCGGTCGCGGCGACCAGGTTGACGTGGATGAATGACGTCCAGTCCGGGATGTCGGCGGCGCTGGTCTCCGGCTTCAGCACGAGCGTCGGATCGTCGAAGATATCGTGGAACACCTCGGTCAACTGCTGGTAGATCTCGACGTCGGTCATGTCGCCTCTCTGGTCGGGTCGTGCGCCGCCTCGTGCGGAGTGATGAACGTACTGTGCGGAACATGGCGGTCGAGCTGGAGCGACCACCGCGTGGCGACGCACCCTTCGTCTCGCGACGCCGGCTCGAACCCGAGCCGTGCATAGAGGTCGGCCACCATCCCGTTGCGGGCCGTCGGAAGGTACTCGCCGACCAGCTCCCGCGCACCTCGCTGTCGGGCGCGCGCGACGAGCGCATTCATCATCGCGAGCTCGACGCCGCGCCCCAGCACACGGCAGCTCATGAGCAGCGTATCCACGACGTGGCGCTCCGGAGTCTCCGCGCGCGCGAGGATGACCGCGATCAGGCCGTTGTCACCGAACCGATCGGCGAGCCGGAAATGCAGCGCGATGCTGGCGGGCTGCTCGGCAAGCGCTTGCAGCTCGGCCTCCGAGTACCTGCGGGTGGTGACGTTGAACTGGTTCGTCTTGTTGATCAGCTGCGCGACGCGCGGCAGGCTGTGCGCGTCGACGTGGCCGATCGTGAGAACCATCGACAGCGAGCGCAGGAACGAGTCCATGTCGGTGGCCGACTCCATGGCTTGCACCCTGCGGCCATTGTCCTGGTACTGCTGGGCCCGTGACCGGTCCTCGCTGGTGAAGCTGACCGCTTCAAAATAGCCCGCGTCCTCCAGGGTCCGGACGAAGTACGCCGGATCGTCCGGGACCTCGGGTACCGCGACCATCGGCAGCTCGGCGCGCACCAGCGCCCGTTCGACCGGGTTGTCGTCGAAGAACACCAGCGAGTCGAGGCCGAGGTTCAGCGTGTCCGCGATCCGCCGCAGGTTGCTCGCCTTGTCGTCCCAGTTGGCCACGAACACCGCGAAGTCGTCGAGCTTCAGCTCCATTTCGGGGTGGTTCGCGAACGCCGACTCGGCGACCGCCCGATCGTTCTTGGAGCACACCGCGAGCACGATCCCGCGACCCCGGAGCAGCCGCGCATGGCGCTGGAACTGCGCGAACGCCTCGCCGGACGCGCTGCCATGGCCGAGCACGAGCCGGTCGACGCCGTCATCGCCCACGACACCGCCCCACAGCGTGTTGTCGAGGTCGAGCACGAGGCACTTGCGCGACCGCCCGCGGATCGCACCGAGGATCCGGGCGACGAGATCACCGTACATCGGCGCGAGGATCGGAGACACGAGCTGCTTGGCCTGGAACCATCGGACCGGATCGAACCACGCGTCGTGGCCGAGGCGCGCGGCCCAGCTCGCGAGATCGAGGACCCGAACATGCCCCCGGGCGGCGTCCGAGATCAGCGCTCGATTCAGCTGGTCGATCACCGACAGCGCGGTGCCGGGCACCGCGCTGTCGAACGATCCGAACAGCTGGGGCGCCAGGTTCGGGATGGTCTGCTGGATCACCGTGCATCCCAGCCTGTCGGCCGCCATCCGCCACAGCGCCCGAAGCTCCCCGGCTCGCTGCTGGACCTGCGCGGCGACGTCGCCGGCCGAGGCATCGAGCGACGCGGACACGCCGACGTGCTCGTGGTCCAGGCACAGCAGCACCACGTGAGGCCGGAACCGCGCCAGTCCGGACTCGGCGTCGAACAGCTCCTGGCGGTACTGATCATAGGGCGCGAGGTACGACTCGAGCAGCAGACCGCGCCTGAGACACGCGATCCGCGCCGCGGGCAGCAGGTGCTCCAGGGTCGAGCTGCCGAGCCAGCCCAGCCGGATCCGCTGGAGCCCGGGTGGCTCCGGTAACTCGACGAGCGTGCTCTGGAGGTAGCGGTCGAGCTTTGCGGTCTGGACGAAGTCGAGGCGATGCTGGCTGGCCGCCACGATCGCGGCGAGGCGCTCCTCCGGACGGCTGGCCTTGATCGCCGCGAAGGTCGCATCTCGGTCCACGAGCTCCGGCAGCCAGTAGGGAACGAGCCGCAAGGTCATGGTTCACCGCTGCGCCGCGCCGACCGTTCCCACCACGATACACGAGATCGCCGCACGCAGCCGGCGCGCGCGCCGCTCGTCGAGGCCGGTCATCGGGTACAGCGCCGTGCCGACGATCTCCAGCCCGGCGCTGCGGACCAGCTCGACGCCGTCCTCTGGGGTCCTCAGCAGGTAGATATGATCCGGGGCGGGGCCGTTGATCGGCACGTTCACGAACAACCGGCCTCCTGGCGCGAGGTGGCGGCGCAACTTGACCAGCGCGGCCCTGGGATCCTCCAGGTGCTCGCACACCTCGCTGATCACGATGCTGTCGAACCGCGCCTCGTCGTCACGGTCGGCCATCAGATCGCGCTCGATCAGCGCGACCTCGCGCGTGACCCCGAGTCGGGCGAGCATCGCGCGGGTCGCCGCGATGCTGGTCTCGCTCACATCCCAGCCGCTCGCGCTGGCGCACCGCGGGTCGGTCGCCGCGAGGTACAGCAGCAGCCCGTGCCCCGGTCCGATCTCCAGGTGGCGATAGCCGTCGCGGTTGCTCGACAGGAAGCGATCCGCGTAGTGCTCGATCACCCGGGCGTGGTTGTCCCACCAGAGCAGAGACAGGAGCTGGCCGTTCATGTATCGCCGCATGAACTCGCGGTTGGAATAGACCTCGCGCTCGGCCTCGGCGAACGTCGAGAGCCGGTAGCGGTTCGTGCGCCGGAAATGCAGCTCCTCTTCGTTCATCCGCTCGCAGAACCAGCGGTAGTCGGCCGCGAGCACGTCCGGTGCGTCGGTCGCCCGTGCGACCAGCCCGGCGAGCCGCTCGGCGAAGCCGAGGTCCGCCCGCTGGAAGCGAAGCTGGAGGAACGCTGCGTGCTCTGGCCACACGCGGAGCTGCACCTCGATGGCCCGGCTCAGCGCAGGGTAACGCGTGGGATCTACAGTCGAGAGCATGGCTTACCTGACACGAACCGAGTTCGGAGACACGCCGCGGCGATTTCGCTCGGAATGAGTGGGCCCGGGACGCCCTCACGTTCATCGCCCGGGTCCCGGCGGACTCGATGCGCTCCGGCTGCGGCCCAGAAAGACTAGCGATGACAACAAGTTGTAGACGAACAGCCCCGACGCCCGCAGGTGTCGAGGCCATCACACGGACCGGCCATCCGGATCGAGCCGGAGCTCGTCGACGCAAGACGCCAAACGGCCGGGCGCTGTTCGCATCCGGCTCGTCGTTCGTGGCGGGTTCGGCCTACAGCGCGGTGACGGTGAACTCGCCGCCGCTCGGGAACCCGATGTTCATGTGGTCGCCATCGGCGCGGTACACGAAGAGCCGGTTGATCGCGCGGTTGGTGCCGTCGAGGTCGAACGTCATCGTCTGGCCGGGCCGCAGGGTCTGGTTGACCGGGATCGACTGCACGGCGCCGCCGATGAACTCGATGCGGACCTCCTTGATGAAGTTGCGGCCGTCCTCCTCGTGCAGGGTCACGGCGTTGAACCGGCCGCGGCCCTCGAGGACGATGTCCTTGCGGAACTCGCCGGCGTTGTAGGTCAGGCCGTCGGCCAGGACGGTCTCCCGCGGCTGCCAGCCGTACCCGCGACGGCCCCAGCCGGAGTCCACGCGGCGCGGCATGGGGGGCTGGACGACGACGCGAACCGGAGGGGTGTACGCGCGGTGGTCGCGAGCGATCCCGGCCTGGACCTCGGTCGCGTAGCCGCGCCCCGGCGTGTAGGAAGCGTTCCACGAGACGGTGGCGCTGGCCGAGACCGGCGCCGGGGCCGGGTTCGCCATCGCGAGCGACGACGTGGACCCGAGGACAGCGAGCGTGGTGATGAGCGCCTTGGTGTTCATGACATTTCTCCTGGGTCGGCAGCGCCTTGGGCCCGCCGATGACCGGAGATAGTGCAGCCGCGGGGCCACTCCTAACTGATTGCAATGGCGATGCATTACACCTCCTACCTCTGCGGGGGTCGCAGCCGGGCTGCGGGATCCGCAGTCGCTTGCGAAGCCCGCTTACGCCAGCAGCTCGCGGACGACCTCGCCGTCGCGCAGGTGGCGGCGGGGGTCGATGCCGAACGCGGCGACGAACGTCGCGAGCAGGTCGGGTGGGGCGATCGGGCGCACGCCGTCCGCGAACCGCCGCACGCCGACGGGCAGCAGCTGGTCGGGGTCGGTCTTGCCGTGGACGCCGGGCCGGAACCGCGGCGAGATCACCAGCGCGGAGTTGTTCGGGTAGTGATCGCGGCCGCCGGCGGGGTTGAGCTGCGGGGTGCGGCAGAACTCGCTGACCACGAGGAGGTGGGTCCGCTCGGACAGCCGGGTGGCGTGGCGGGTCGGGTGCGGGGTCGCGTCGAGCCGCCGGACGATCGCGGCGATCACGCCGAACAGCTCCTGCAGCCGCCGCGCGTGCTCGCGCTGGTTCGCGGTGTGGGTGTCGAACCAGCCGACGCCGAACCCGACGCAGCGCGCGATGTTGCGCCGGAACGCCTCGAGCGCGAACGGCGCAGCCATGACGGGGTCGCCGAGCAGGCCGTGGGTGTCGAACTCGGGGTACGCGACCTGGAGCTGGCGCGGGCTGAACGCGCGGGTGAAGTCGCCGCCGATCAGCGGCGGCAGCGCCTGGTGCTGGCTCGCCAGCTGGTCGAGCGCGTCGGGCTGGGCCGCGCGCCGGGCGAGCCCGCGCGCCTGGTGGGTGAGCAGCGCGGTTATCGCGTCGCGGTCGGGGGCGTCGAGCGGCCCGGCGCCGCGCTCGAACGACCGGGTGATCGCGTCGACCGTGCCGACCCGCAACGGCACGCTGCGGCGATCGAGCCCGTCGCCGGTGAACGCCGACGGCCAGCGCACGGCGATGTCGGGCATCAGCTGCGCGGTCCCGAGCTCGCTCGCGATCACCACGTCGACCGAGGCCGCGACCGGCGCGCCGCCGCTGCGGTGGCGCCCCGTCGTCGAGTACGAGGTGCCGTCCTCGTGGCTGACCGTGTTCATCGCGATGCCGTTGATGATCGTGAGGCGATCGCGGAGGTCGAACAGCTTGCCGATCGCCGGGCCGAGCGCGAGCGACGAGCCGGCCGCGGTCACGATCTCGAAGCTGTCGCCGGCCGGCTTCCAGTGCTCGAGGCCGCCGGTGTCGGTGTTGCCCGGCGACGCCGGCTCGATCAGGCCGCGGCGCTGGTTGCGCGGGTCGGCCCACAGCGTGACGTCCCAGCCGCCGCCGGCGTGGATGAACAGGAAGAAGTCGTCGGGCTGGGCCTGCGCCGCGCTCCAGGTCGGACGCAGCGCGGCCGCCGCGGCGCCGCCGGCGAGCAGCCTGAGCGCGTCGCGCCGCCGCATCAGTAGAGCTCCGCCTCGGGGTGCTGGACCAGCGCGGTGCACACCGCGGCCCACGCCGTCTCGTCGGACGTCAACCGGCCGCTCGGGTGCCGGGCGGCGACCTGGCGATACAGCGCATGGAACCGATCGACGCGATCGGCGGGCGCGAGGCGCGCCGGATAGCCGAGGAACGTCTGGTGCAGCACGTCGAACCCGATCGCGAACTGGTCGCGGGTCGGGCCGGCGGCCGGCTCGAACGCGAACACGGCGCGGGCCGGCAGCGGCGGGTGGTCGTGGAGGTCGTGCTCGGCGGCGTACGCGCACAGCGCCTCGCCGAGCCGGCCGAGCGCCGCGACCATGACGGTGCTGCTCTGGCTGATCCGCGGCGCATCGACGTGGTAGTCGGGCAGGCCGAGCGCCGCGAGGTAGTACGACCAGGCGTCGAACCGGTGGTCGCCGTGCGCGCGCTGGACGACCTGCTCGGGCGAGAGCCCGCCGAACCAGGTCAGGTAGGCGCGCAGCATCGCCTCGGCCGGCACCACCTGCGCGCGCGGGGCCGTGCTCGGCGCGGCGCCGGCCACCGGGTGCCCGGGCGGGGCGCTCGGCGCGCCAGGGCCGCTCGGCGCACCGGGGGTACCTGGCGCGCTCGGGGTGCCGCTGGCCCCTGGCTCCGGCAGCGCGCCGGCGCGATCGCGGTAGCGCGGCGACATGACGATCGCGCGGACCAGCGGGCGCACCCGGTAGCCGCTCGCGACCAGCGCGCGGCTCAGCCCCGCCTTCCATGCCTCGTCGTCGGGGGTCAGCGCGCGGCCGAGCAGGCCCTGGGCGACGTTCTGCACCACGCACGACGCGAACAGCGGAGACGCGGTGATCTCGGCGGCCAGCCCGCGCGGCCCGGCCTCGGCGTGCGCGGGGTCGCCGTGCGCGCCGCGCAGCTCGGCCGAGCGCGCGTCGGTGAACGCCGGGTCATAGAACGTCCGGCACGCGCCGGCCATCCGCGCCGGGTCGCCGGACGCGCAGCGCGGCTGCGCCACCGGGAACTGCGCCGCCGGCAGGTAGGTCCAGTCCGACTCGCGGATCCGCGCGAAGTACGCGGCGAGCGGCTCGAGCCGGCGGTGGCAGGTCGCGCAGCCCGGGCGCCGGGCGAGATCGGGCTCGTCGGACGGCTGAAGCCGCGCGGTCTCGGCGACGAAGTCCCGGCACAGCAACGCGCTGTAGATGGCGTGCGCGCGCTGCCGGCGCGTCGGGTACTTGAGCAGGAAGATCGGCATCGTCATCACGCCGGCGGCGTGCGGCCCGCGGTCGTCGACGGTGGCCCAGGTCGAGACCTGGTGGGGCAACAGGTTCGCCGGCACCGCGGCCGGATCGAACAGCGGCTCGGCCTCGCGGTAGCCGAGCTCGGCGCCGTCGCCGCAGCACGTCGCGCCGGCGAGGAAGCGGTAGAACTGCGCGAGCGGCCCGTTGATCGTCGTCGCCGGGCTGGTCAGCAGCTCGCGGACGTCGCGGTCGTCGCCGAAGATCCGGTCGAGGAAGTGGATCGCCTCCTGGCTCCACCAGGTCCGCATCCACAGCGCCGCCGGGCGGGCCGCGCGCTCGAACGGCTGGTCGACCCCGAGCGGGACCAGCCAGGGCTGGACGAACCCGGCCGGGCCCGCCGGCAGGCAGCGCTCGAGCCCGACGCCGCAGCCGCAGTCGAGCGAGCTCTCGAACCCCGGCGCGCCGAGGCACGACACCGGGCGCCCGGCGTTGGCCCGCGCGAACGCGGTGTCGGCCGGCAGCCGGGTCCGCCGCCCGGGCAGCAGCGGATCGGACTTCTGCACGACGCGGCCCGAGGCGTAGACCCGTCCGGTGTCGGCGATCTGGGCCTCCTCGCGGCACACCCGGATAGCGGTCATGGGCGTCTTGCCGTCGGGCTCGGTGAACAGCGACCACGCGAGCTCGTAGCCGAACCGGCGGAGCCAGTCCGGCCCCGCGCGGTCGCGAGGGTCGCGGTCGCGGTGGTCCGCGTACAGCCACCACGGCTTGACCACGACGGTGCGCTCGTCGAGCAGCGCGCGCGCGACCGGCTTCGGTGTGCCGGTCGGCGGCCCGTCGGGGCCGACCTCGAGGCCGGTCTCGGCCGGCGTGAAGCAGACCTGGCCGTCGATCGCGGGCAGCTTGCGGCGCTGGGCGTCGCGGAAGTACAGGTCGATCATCCGCCCGTCGGGGCCCTGGATCCGCGTCCACCGCAGCACGACCGACGGCGGCGTGAACGGGTTGGCGCCCTCCGGGAGGTCGAGCTTCAGAAGATCTGTGTAGATCCGGCGGATCCGCTCGGCGTACCCGGGCCCGGCGAGCCCGGCGTCGATCCAGCGGCCGAGGTCGAACCCGGACCGGGCGAACGCGGCGAGCTCGGCGCGGGTCGGCGGCCGCCCGAGCAGGTCGATCGCCAGGTGGCGGAACGTGCGGTAGTCGGCCAGCGCCGGCTCGGCGCGAGCTTCGCGGGACAGCGCGGCGACCGCGATCGCGACGACGGAGACGACCCGCGCGACGCGACGCGCGGAGGGGTGAATGTCGCGGCTCCGCCGCGACAAAGGGGACGGGAAGGTCCCCTCTCGATCGATCGCCCGCATGTCAGCACTCGGCGACGGCGCGGGCGATCCAGCGCACGCCGTTCGCGAGCGCGTAGAGCGCCTGGTCCTCGCTGACCTTGAGCCGGAACGGCACCATGCGCAGCAGGTGCAGCCCCATGTAGAACCAGCCCTTGACCCGGACCTGATCGTCGGGCGCGCCCAGGATCTTCGCCCACGCCTCGACGCAGGTCGCGAGCAGCTCGGGATCGGGCGGCGGCACCTGGTACTGGAACACCAGCTCGGCGCCGTGGGCATGGTCGAGCGAAGCGAGACGGGGGGTGGGGACCCCGACGGCTCCGCCGGCGGGGCGGGGGG
>JBGQCL010000394.1:0-11240 GCA_041495365.1 Kofleriaceae bacterium
CAAGCCGAAGAACAGCTACCTCGACACGATCGGCGAGCTCCGGCTGGTGCGCGGGGTCGATGACCGGTTCTGGACCCTGTTCGGCCCGGCGTTCACGGTCTACGGCGGCTGCAAGGTCAACCTCAGCGCCGCGTCGAACCCCCAGCTGATCGCGGCGATCCTGTACCTGACGGCCAAGAACCCCAACGATCCGATGCTCCAGGATCCGATCAAGCTGTTCGCGCTCGCCGGGCTGGTCGCCCAGGCCAAGCAGTTCGGCGAGCAGTTCAACAAGCTGTCCGAGTTCGCCGACTTCGTGAAGGATCCGCAGGCGTCGATCGGCATGCTCGCCGGCAAGACCGGCACGCTGGCCGGCAGCGCCGCGGGCGCCGCGATGGCCAACGGGATCCCCGCGCTCGCCGGCCAGAAGCTCGGCCTCGAGCTCGACACCAACAAGCTGGGTCAGATCGCAGCCACCGGGCCGCGCCGGACCTACCGGGTCGAGGCGTTCGGCGAGATCGAGCGCAAGCAGAAGTCCGCCGACGGCACGCCGGTGTTCCCCGCGATCCGCGCGACGGTCACCGGGGTCTGGGATACCAAGGTCGTTCCGCAAAACGTCCGGAAGCCGCCCGTGCCCAAGGGGGCATGGGTATTCCTGAGGGAAGACTGAACATGAGTCGCGTCTTCGCAGTCGATCTCGGCGCCTGGAGCGTCAAGCTGGCGGTCGCCAGCCCAGGGCTCCGCGGCGCCACGCTCTACAATGTGGTCGAGCGCCCGGTGCCGCCCGGCGACGAGCCGGCCGAGGTCCGGGCCAAGGCCGTCCTCGCCGCGCTGGTCGGCGAGCTCCGCCTGCGCGACGACCCGGGCTACCTCGGCGTCGCCGGCGACCAGGTGTTCACCCAGATCCTCGAGTTCGGGTTCAAGAGCCTGCGCCGCGCCGAGCTCGACAAGGCGGTCGGCGGCGAGCTCGAGGGCGTGGTGCCGGTCGATCTCGAGGACATGGTCTACACGTTCGAGCCGCTGCCGCCGGTCGCGCCACCGCTGGTCGCGGCCCCCGGCGCGCCGGCGTTCGAGGTCGCGCCGCAGCGCGGCCGGGTCGCGCCGCCGGCCGAGGGCATGCGGGTGCTGAGCTACGCGATGCGGCGCGAGCGCGCCGAGCACCTGGTCGAGCTCGGCAAGGACTGCGGCTTCGATCCCCGCGGCCTGCTGGCGCGCGGCGGCGCCGCGGTCCGGCTGGTCGCGGCCACCCCGTCGCTGGTCCGCGCCCGGACCGAGGGCGCGGTCGCCGTGATCGACGTCGGCCACGAGCGCACCGACGTCGTGGTCGTCGCCGGCGGCAAGGCGGTGTTCAGCCGCAGCATCGCGCGCGCCGGCAAGCAGGTCACCGAGTCGATCATGCGGGCGCCGCACTGGCGGCTGGCGTGGCCGGACGCCGAGCGCGCCAAGCACAGCGACGGCTTCGTGGCGTCGAACGCCGAGCCGGCGACCAGCCCCGCCTGGCAGCAGATCCACCAGGTGACGATCACCGAGCTGCACCCGTTCGCGCGCGACCTGCGCCAGACCCTGGCGGCGTGCCGCGCCCGCACCGGGTTCCAGGCGATCGCGGTGCTGCTGGTCGGCGGCGGCTCGCGGCTGCGGGGGATGGCGTCGTACCTCACCGAGCAGCTCGGGATCCCGGCGTGGCGGCCGACCGCCGACGACGTGGTCGCGATCGCCGGGCCGCGGCTCGGCGCCGAGGCCGCGAGCCACTCGCCGATCGACAGCGCGGCGATGACGGTCGGCATGGCGTTCGACGCCGCGGGCGGCCGGCCGAGCTTCGACCTGCGGTCGGGCGCGCTCGCGGTCAAGGTCGACTTCTCGTTCCTGCGCGCCAAGGCGGTGCCGCTGGGTGCCGCGGTGCTCGCGATCGCGGCGTTCGCCGCCGGCAGCGCGTACGCCGACCTGTACCGGCTGCGCAAGGCCGAGAAGCTGCTCACCACCCGGCTCGCCGAGGAGTCGGCCGAGCAGTTCGGCTCGGCCAGGTCCGCCGATCAGGTGCTCGATGCCAGCGGCCCGGGGGGCAGCGCGGCGGCCTCGCCGATGCCCAGGCTCACCGCCTACGATCTCCTGCTCGACATCAGCGCCCACATCCCGGGCAAGGACAAGATCACGCTCGACATCGAGAAGATGACGATCGACGACCAGAAGATCGACATCAACGGCACGACGAAGTCGGCCGAGGAGATCGACCTGCTGATCGGCGAGATCAGGAAGATCGAGTGCTTCAAGAACAACGTGACGCGCGGACCGACCGACACGCTGCCCAGCGGCGTCAAGCGGTTCAAGCTCACGATCACCGCGCAATGCATGACGGGGGCGAGCTGACCATGTCTGCCGTATCGGAACGCGCACGTGACTTCTGGGACCGGATCTCGCCGCGCGAGCGCGGGCTGGTCATGATCGCCGCGGTCGTCGCGCCGCTGACGCTGGTGATCTGGCTCGGGCTCGCGATCGGCGACGGCCTGACCGGCATGCAGGTCCGCAACGACAAGATGCGCAAGGCGCTCGCCGTGCTCGCCGATCTCAAGGCGCGCGGCCCGCGCCAGCCGGTCGACGACGTGGTGTCCGGCATGCCGGGCGAGCCGCTCAGCCTCGAGACCTACCTCAGCAACGCGGCGACCACCGCGGGCTTCGTGCTCAAGGGCACGACGCCGCGCAACCCGGTCACCCGCAACGGCTTCGTCACCGCGTCGGTGTCGCTCAACGCCAGCGACCTCACGGTCGAGCAGCTCAAGAAGTTCCTGCAGGAGATCGAGACCAAGTCGAAGTACGTCGCGATCACCCGGATGGACATCTCGCGCAAGGAGTACAAGGGCAAGGACAAGCTCGACGTGGCGATGGAGGTCTCGACCTATGCCAAGGAACCGACCCGGAAGCCCGACGCGGGCTCCGGTGCCGGCTCCGAGAAGGGCGGCTGACATGGCAACGCTGTTCGCCAGCCTCGGGCCGCGCGCGCGCAAGCTGCTCCGCTACGTCGGGCTGGTCGCGCTCGCGCTGGTCAGCTTCGTGCTCGCGCTCCAGGCGACGTTCCCCTACGACCGGGTCAAGGATGCGGTGATCCAGCTGCTGTCCGAGAAGGGCTACGACGCCCAGATCGGCGACGTCGAGCGCGGCATCATGCCCGCCCGCGTGTACTTCAAGGCGGTCTCCGGGCGGACCCGCCCGGCCAAGGCCGGCGACATCGCGACCACGTTCTACATGGAGCAGCTCGAGGTCGACCTCGGCCTGCTGCCGCTGCTGCACGGCGCGGTCGTGGTCAAGGTCGACGCCAAGATCGGCCGGGGCCACCTCAAGGGCAGCGTCGCGGTGTCGAAGGACGGGATGTCGGTCCACGCCGCGGGCGACGAGCTGGCGTCGGCGAACCTGCCGGTGCGCGAGGCGCTCGGCCTGCCGATGGCCGGCAAGGTCCGGCTCGCGCTCGATCTCGAGCTGCCCAACGACCGGAGCAAGGCCGGCAAGCCCGGCCCCAACCTGCTCAAGGCCGAGGGCACCGCCGAGCTCGCGTGCCCGTCGGGCTGCACCATCGGCGACGGCAAGTCCAAGCTCAAGCTGACCACCAACAACGCCCGCCAGCAGGAGTTCCTGGATTCGAGCGGCGGCGGCATCGACTTCGGCAAGGTCAACGTCGACTCGCTGGTTGCGCGCGCCGAGCTCAAGAACGGCAAGCTCGACCTCACCCGGTTCGAGCTCAAGTCCGGCGACGGCGAGGCGTACGTCTCGGTCAGCCTGGCGCTCAACCAGGACCTCATGGCGTCGACCATCACCGGCTGCCTGCGGTTCCACGACAGCGACGCGTTCCGCAAGCGCGAGCCCAAGACCGACGCCGCGCTGACCACCACCGGGGCGCCGCTCGGCCCCGACAACCTGTTCCACATCAAGCTCGACGGCCAGCTCCGCACGATGCGCCGGATCGGTGTGGTGTGCGGGTCGAGCGCGGGGGCCGGCGACACCCAGGGGAACCCGCCGCCGCGGCCCAACCTCTCGGTCACCCCGGAGCCGGCCAGGCCGCCCGGCCTCGGCTCGGTCGGCTTCCCGCCGCCGCCGCAGCCGCAGCCCACCCAGATCCCGGCGCCGGTCGCGCCGCCCGCCGCCCAGGCCCCGCCGATCGCCGCGCCCCAGCCGACCGGCGGCGATGCCGCGCATGTCCCGGCCGAGGGACCGCCGCCGACGGTCTTCCCGTCGACGGGCTCGGGTGTCCCGGGCGCTGCTCCGGTGACGGGCAGCCCGCCGCCGCCTCCGGCGGGCGGCGGGGCCCCGCAGTGAGCCCACGGAGCGCGGCTCACGCCGTCGGCGCCGGCCCGTGCGGCTTCGCATCGGCCGCGGCCCACTGCAGGTGCAGCGCGGCGGTGCCGTCCTCGCGGATCTGCAACGCGTACTTGCCGGTCGGCTCCCCGGGCGATGGCTCGTTCACGACGAGGACCGGCGCGGCGCGCGCAGCCGCCAGCGGGAAGGCCACCAGGGCTGCGATCAGCGCTGGACACGGATGCCAGAACCCCCGACCTGGGACATGCAGCATCATGTCAGACGCGCATCATTCCATGCGGCGGGGCGATGCGATGGCCCGGCGCGGCCCACCGCGGCGCTACGGGCCGAGCCCGACCCACTCCGCCCCGTCCTCGCCGACCTCCTTCTTCCAGATCGGCACCCGCTGCTTGAGCCGGTCGATCATCGCGCGGCACGCGGTGAACGCCTCGGCGCGGTGCGGCGCCGCCGCCGCGATCACGACGGCGACCTCGCCGACCTCGAGCCGGCCGACCCGATGCTCGACCGCGAGCCGGACGCCGTCGACCTCGGCCTCGATCTCGTCGCACAGCCGCGTCATCTCCTGGACCGCCATCGCGCCGTAGGCCTCGTACTCGAGGTGATCGATCACCGCGCCGTGGCTGTCGCGGCGCACCATGCCGGTGAACGTGACGATGCCGCCCATCCGGGCCCCGCCGACCGCGGCGATGCAGCGATCGAGCGACAGCGGCGTCGCGAGCAGCTCGATGTGGCGCGCCGCGGGCGGATCGCCGCCGCCGGCGACCGGCGGGATCAGCGCGAGCTCGTCGCCGTCGGCCAGCGCGCGATCCTCGTCGGTGAACTCCTGGTTGATCGCGATCCGGAACCGGCCGCGCAGCCGGTCGACCGCCGGGTGCCGGGCGGCCAGCGCCGCGATCGCGTCGCGCGCCCGGGCGCCGGCGGCGAGCTCGACGACGTCCTCGTCGCGTCCGATCTGCTCCCGGAACACGGCGAAGTACAGCGCGCGGATCCTCATGCTCCGGTGGTAGCGTTGCCCGGCGATGGCGTCCAGCGAGATGACCGAGCATGTCGCGCAGCTCCACCGGGCGATCTACGCCGTGGTGCGTCGGATCCCGGCCGGCCGCGTCGCGACCTACGCCCAGGTCGCCGAGCTCGCCGGCATTCCCGGCGGCGGCCGTGTCGCCGGCGCCGCCATGAAGGTGTCCTCGCGCGCCGGCCGGCTGCCGTGGCAGCGGGTGATCGGCAAGGCCGGCCCCAACCGCGGCCGGATCGCGATCCACGATCCGGTCGGCGCCGCGGTCCAGCGCCAGCTGCTCGGCGAGGAGGGCGTCGAGATCGGCGACAGCGGCCTGGTCGCGCTCGACCGCTACGGCTGGCTGCCCGCCGACGGCAGCCGCCGGCGCGGCGCAGGGTCCGTTACAGCCGGATCAGGCCGCGCCGCATCGCCTCGACGACGGCCTCGGTCCGCGTCGAGGAGCCCAGCTTCATCGATCAAGAGGGGACTTTCCCGTCCCCTCTTTCGCGGCAAAGCCGCGAAATTCACCCCTCCGCGCGTCGCGTCGCGCGGCCCTGCACCTGGAAACCCTGTGCGGATCGCGCCGAGGAATGCAGGGTCCGTTACAGCCGGATCAGGCCGCGCCGCATCGCCTCGACGACGGCCTCGGTCCGCGTCGAGGAGCCCAGCTTCATCATCACGCCGTTGACGTGGAACTTCGCCGTGTGATCGCTGATGCCGAGGCGATCGGCGATCAGCTTGTTGGACAGGCCCTCGGCGAGCAGCTGCACGACCTGGCGCTCACGCTCGGTGAGCTCGCCGCGGCCCTTGGGCTCGCGCGGTGGCTGGTTCGGCACGAGGCTCGACGCGAGCTGGGTGTCCATCACGGTCAGGCCGCTGCGGACCGCGGCCAGCGCCGCGTGAATGCCCGGCCCGACCTGGTCGCGCAGCACCACGCCGCGCGCGCCGGCCGCGAGCGCGGGGGCGACGTGCGCCGGATCGCCCACCACGGCGACGACCGGCATCGGGAGAGCTCGCAGCTCGGACAGCCGCGTCAGGGTCTTGCTCGGATCGACGCCGGCGTCCCACAGCGCCACCTCCGCGCGATCACGCTCGACCACGTCGATCGACCCCAGCTGCGCAAGCAGGCTCGATAGCCCCGCGCGCAGCAGCGGATCGTCGGTCAGGAGCGCCACTTTGATCGGGTCGCTCACGGCGACGATCGGTAGGTTGGGATTGCGAGTCATGGTTCTTTCGACGCCGCGTCGAGGGGAAAGCTGACGCGTACGTTAGGTGCAGTGTGGTCACGACAAGCGGCCAGGTCAACCCTGGCCGGATGGGGAGGGTCGGGTCCCCCGGAACACCGGGGCCGCGCGCCCGCCTAGCCGATTTCCGACGAGAACCTCGCCGAAATGCGGATATGCGGCCGCTGTCCACCGGCGCAAGCTCGTCGGCGAGAAGGAGAGTCTCCATGGCGCAACCAGTACAGAACGTCTTTCAGGCCCTCGATCAGGCGGTCGCCGCCGCGGTGGCGACCGCGGGGCGATCGGTCGTCCATGTCGGCCGCGGTCACGGCCACGCCGGGACCGGCATCGTCTGGGCAGACGACCTCGTGATCAGCTCGAGCTTCCATACTCCGGACCGCACCAAGGTAGGTATCCCGGCGCCCCCTGGCAATGGCGACGACGTCGACCGGCGCGAGGCCGAGGTGATCGGCCGCGATCCGGGGACCGATGTCGCGCTGCTGCGGGTGACCGGCGGCGGGCTGACCCCGGCGACCTTTCGCGACATCGGCGGCCTGGCGGTGGGCAACCTGGCGCTCGCGCTCGGCCGCCCGGGCCGCACGGTGCGCGCGTCGCTTCGCGCCGTCGGCGTGCTCGGCCCGGCGGTGCGCACGCCGCACGGCGGCAAGCTGGACCGCTACGTCGAGTCGGATCGCCAGATCCCGCGCGGGTTCGCCGGCGGGCCGCTGATCGACGCCGACGGCGCCGTGATCGGCATGAACACGCGCACGCTGCTGCGCGGGGCGGACATCGCCGTGCCGACCGCGACGCTGCAGCGGGTCGTCGCCGAGCTCGCAGCGCACGGCGGGGTCCGCCGCGGCTACCTGGGGGTCGGCGCGTACCCGGCGCAGCTGCCGCCGGCGCTCGCCCAGCTCGCCGGCCGCGATCGCGGGGCGCTGGTCGCCAGCGTCGAGGACGGCGCGCCGGCCGCAGCGGCCGGTGTGGGGGTCGGCGACATCATCGTCGAGCTCACCGGCACCCCGATCACCGACCCCGACAGCCTGCGGCTGGCGCTCGGCGACCGGCCCGGCGAGACCGTCGAGCTGATCGTGCTGCGCGGCGGCGGCCGGATCGCGCTGTCGGCGACGCTCGGGAGCCGTCCGTGACAGCCAGGGCAGTGCCAGTCAGCGGCGAACCGCCCGATCCAGGCTCGGGGGCTCACGCGCGTGGATCGCGCCACGAGGTGAGCGAGCAACCTGAACAGCCGGGCGATGACGAAGGTCCGGCGAGCGCCCGCCGCGGCGGCCGGCTCGCGGTGGACATCGTCCCCGCGTGGGCCGGTGCCTGAGCTACGCTCGCGCGCCATGGCCAGCCGCAAGTCCATCCAGCCGGTCGTCGACGCGCGCGGCCGCCTGCTGCTCGAGCGCCGCGGCCTGCCGCGCGGCGCGGCCGAGGCGCTCGGCAAGGACGCCTACCACTTCCTGCGCACCACGACCTGGACCCGGCTGACGCTGCTGTTCGCCGGGGTGTTCGTCGCGGTCAACCTGGTGTTCGCGGCGGTGCTGTACCTCGGCCGCGCCGAGGTGATGAACGCGCACGGCTTCCTCGACGACTTCTGGTTCAGCGTCCAGACCCTGGCGACGATCGGCTACGGCTACCTCGCGCCCGCCGACACGCTGGCCAACGCGGTGGTCACCGTCGAGAGCTTCGTCGGGATCGCGCTGGCTGCGGTGATCACCGGCCTGGTGTTCGCGCGGTTCGCCACGCCGTACGCCAAGGTGATCTTCTCGCGGGTCGCGATCATCGGCGAGCACGACGGCAAGCGCACGCTGATGTTCCGGATGGCGAACGCGCGGTCGACCGCGATCCTCGAGGCGACCTGCCGCGTCTACGTCAGCCGCGACGAGATCCTCGCCGGCGGCGAGCGGATGCGCCGGATCTACGATCTGCCGCTGCGCCGGTCGACCTCGCCGATCTTCAGCCTGTCGTGGCTGGCGACCCACACGATCGACGCGCAGAGCCCGCTCGCCGATCTCATGCCCGAGACGCTCGCCGCCGGCAACTGCAACCTCATCGTCACCTTCTAGGGCATCGACGACCGGCTCGCCGCGGCGGTCCACACTCGCTACGCGTACAACGCCGACGACATCGTGTTCGACCGCCGGTTCGCCGACCTGTTCCACATCGACCCCGAGACCGGGCAGCGCTACCTCGACTTCGAGCTGTTCCACACGACCGTGCCGGTGCTGCCGGCCAGCGCCGAGGTGGTCGAGGTCAGCGCTAGCGCTGGGGCAGGTCCGGGTTGACCTGGATGAACAGCTCGTCGAGCTGCTTGCGCGACACCGGGGTCGGGCACTCGGTCATGAGGTCCGAGCCCTTCTGGGTCTTGGGGAACGCGATCACGTCGCGCAGCGACTCGGCGCCGGTCATCAGCATCGCCAGCCGGTCGAGGCCGAACGCGATCCCGCCGTGCGGCGGCGGGCCGAACTTGAACGCGTCGAGCAGGAACCCGAACTTGGCGCGCTGATCCTCGGGGCTGATCTGGAGGGCCTGGAACACCCGGGCCTGGAGGTCGCTGCGATGGATACGGATCGAGCCGCCGCCGAGCTCGACGCCGTTGAGCACCAGGTCGTAGGCGCGCGCCAGCACGCGCTCGGGCGCGGTCTCCAGCAGGTGCTCGTCCTCGACCCGCGGCGAGGTGAACGGGTGGTGCGCGGCCGCGATCTCGCGGGTCGTGTCGTCGACCTCGAACAGCGGCGGGTCGGCGAGCCACAGGAACTGCCACTCGCCCTTGCGGCTCAGGCCGAGCTTGTCGCCGAGGTGGAGCCGGATCCCGCCGAGCGCGGTGTTGGCGAGCTTGGGCTTGTCGGCGACCATGACCAGCGCGTCGCCGACCTCGGCGCCCGCGATCTGGTTGACCTGCTGGCGCGCCTCGTCGGTCACGCCCTTGAGGCCCTGCCACACGCCGCCGTCCTGCAGCCGCACCGTGGTCACGCCCTTGAGGCCGAACTGCTTGCCGAAGTCGGGCAGGCTGTCGATGATCGCGCGGGTCAGCTTGTCGTTCCTGGGGATGCGCAGGCACTTCACGATCCCGCCGCCGGCGATCACGGTCTCGAAGATCTTGAACCCGCTGGCCCGGAAGCCCGCGGTGACGTCGCACAGCGCGAGGTCGAGCCGGAGGTCGGGCTTGTCGACGCCGTAGCGGTCCATCGCCTCGGCGAACGTCATCCGGCGCAGCGGCAGGGTGAGCTCGATGCCGAGCACGTCCTTCCACAGCGTCGCGATCAGGCCCTCCATCGTCGTCTGCAGGATCCGCTCGTTGACGAACGACATCTCGATGTCGATCTGGGTGAACTCGGGCTGGCGATCGAGCCGGAGGTCCTCGTCGCGGAAGCACCGCACGATCTGGAAGTAGCGCTCGTAGCCGCCGACCATCAGCAGCTGCTTGAAGATCTGCGGCGACTCGGCGAGGGCGTAGAAGCTGCCGGGGTTGAGCCGCGACGGCACCAGGAAGTTGCGGGCGCCGCCCGGCGTGTACTTGACCATGAACGGGGTCTCGATCTCGAGGAAGCCGTTCCTGCCGAGGTAGTCGCGGGTGGTCCGCGTGATCTTCGACCGCGTCATCAGGTTCTGCTGCATGCGCGGCCGGCGCAGGTCGAGGTAGCGGTACTTGAACCGCAGCTGGTCGTTGGTGTCGAGGTCGTCCTCGATCTCGAACGGCGGGGTCTCCGACGGCGAGAACACCTCCAGCTCGTCGATCCAGACCTCGATCTCGCCGGTCGGAATCTTCTCGTTGGTCATCTTCTTCAGCTTGCGCTCCTCGCCGGGGTCGGCCTTGGCGAGCTGCTCGCCGCGCAGCCGGACCTCGCCGGCGATGCCGATGCACCACTCCGAGCGCAGGGTGTCGGCGAGCTCGTGGATGGCCGGCAGCCGGGTCCGGTCGGCCACGACCTGGGTCACACCGTCGCGGTCGCGCAGGTCGATGAAGATCCGCTCGCCATGGTCGCGGTAGGTCTGGACCCAGCCCGTCAGGACGACGTGGGTGCCAGCGTCGGCGGCGCGCAGCTCGCCGCAGCTGTGGGTCCGCGTGTGGTTGGCCAGAAACGAGCTCATGGGACCGGCACCATAGCGTATGAGCGCAGGGCCCGGTGCGATCCCGCGATCCAAGTGGTTTTCCCGAGGTTTGCGATCGGATCCGATCCCTTCCGCGGCGGGAAATTTGATCCGCGCGGAAGCGCCGCGTTAGCATTTTCCAGGTCGGCGGGAGCGAGTTTCTCGACGGACTAGCGGGCCCCGGTCCGATCGGGTGACCTGCGCGGTCACGCAGGGAAGCTCGCGACTTGGCCATGTGCTTCAATATGAGGAGTCCGCGTTGAGTGAAGCTTTGCCCGCCTCCCTTGCGCCGTTCGTCGAGCCGTGCGCCGGTCCTTCGCTGCGAAGCGAGACTGCGAGCGCCGGCCGCGCGGCCGCGCTGGTCGAGGCGCTCCGCCGGGCGAAGCGGACCGCGTCCGCGGTCCCGAGCGAGGTCGCCGACGCCCAGGACAGCCTGGAGCGCCGGATCCGCGCCCACCTCACACACGGGCGGGTCCAGGTCACGCTGACCGACAACCGCTATACGATGATCTCGGTGCGGCGGATCGCCGCCGGCGAGGACCGCGGCGGGGACGGGGACCCTGCCGGCTCGGCCGGCGGGGCGGGGGGCAAGGCCCCCCATGGGATCCACCGAAGCGAGATGGGGGGTGGGGATCCTGCCGGTCTTGCAG
>JBGQCL010000395.1:0-11228 GCA_041495365.1 Kofleriaceae bacterium
CGCGGGCGCGCGTCCCCACGGGCCAGCCGGCGTTGATAGGTGAGATCTCGACGAGCGTGATCGCCGCTGTGGCGACCGCTGCCGCTCCGGCGACCGCTGCGGAAGCGCTGCCGGTCGTCGGCGAGCTGTGGTCGAAGCTGGCTCCTGCGCAGCGAGCCCTGCGCGGTGCGGCGCTCGCGGTCACATCACGCCTCCGTGCTTGGCCCCGCCCCGGGGCCGTCGCCCTTGCCCCGCTCTCGCGCACCGTCCCGCGCCGAGCGCCCGATTCACCGACGTAGCGCGAAGGGCGTCCCCACAGGTGATCGATCGACGAGCCGCCAGGGACGGTGCCGCGCTCGTCACGGGACGTGCGCTCCGCGGACGCATCGAGCGACGACGGCCCCGGCGCTCGGAGGCCAAGCACGAGGAGGTTCTGATGTTCGATACGCTCGAGATGTCGCTCACGCTGCTGGAACGACTCGCTCCGCTGGAGCCCAAGCTCCGCCAGCGCCGCAAGTCTCTCGCCGACGAGCTCGGCCGCGCTGCCGAATCGATCGCGCTCGACGTCAGCGAAGCGCGGCAGCGTGCCGGCCTCGATCGCGCCGACCTGTTCCGCCGTGCGGCCGGCTCGGCAAGCGAGCTCACCACGGCGCTGCGCATCGCGCGGGCACGCGGCTACATCACGCCCGCCGACTTCCCGCCGTCGATGCGGTGCTGGATCGGGTTCGCGCGCTGCTGTGGCGGCTCACGCACTGAGCCGCCGGTGGACGTCCGGGCGGAGCTGGCGCGGCGCCGCGCGGCGCGCGGATCTCGAGCCGGCAGCTCTGCCAGCTGCTCGGCATCGACCAGCAACGCCACGCGCCGGCCGGGCCTTGGGCCCGGGTCGGCCATGGGGCGCCGCCAGGTCCCAGCAGGCTCCCGGGCGCCATCCCGAGCCTTCCAGGGCCATCGGCGGCTCCGTCTTCAGCTCACGATCCTGGCGCGCCGAATCGTGCCCAGGCGCTCAGTCCTCGTCGGGCCGCGGCGTCATCCGCCGGCGCGTGCCGGGGACGGTGACCGGGGCCGGGATGTCGGCGCCGAACTGCTGCGCCCGGTGCAGACCCGCGAGGTTGACCCGGCCGTCCGGCAGGGTCGGCTCGGCCTCCAGCTCCGGCTCCGGCACTGGCTCAGGCTCCGGCTCGACCGCGGCGTGCTCGTCGGTGCGGTGCTCGGTGGTCGGCAGGTCATCGGCGTCGCGCTCGACGACCTTGAGCTGGGCCCGGGCCTCGGCGACCGCGGCGCCCAGCATCGCGGCGGTGTTGACCCCGACCGCCTGCTTGATGACCTGGTCGAGCGCGTGGGCGAACTCGTCGGCGGTGGCGTAGCGGTTGGCGGGATCGGCCGACAGCGCGAGCTCGAGGATCGCGGCGAGCGCCGCCGGGAGGTCCTTGCGGCGGGCCTGGATCGGCGGGATCTGGCAGGCGCGGATCTTCTTGAAGATCTCGATGTCGTTCTTGCCGTCGAACAGCCGGTCGCCGGTCAGGGTCTCCCACAGCACGCTGCCGACGCCGAACAGGTCGGACTGCACGGTGTTGGGCTTGCCGAACGTGACCTCGGGGGCGAGGTAGGACAGCTTGCCCTTGACGGTGCCGGGAGCGGTGAGGCTCGCCGCGCGGTCGCGCGCCCGGGCGAGGCCGAAGTCGGACAGCTTGACCGCGCCGTTGAGGCCGAGCAGGACGTTGTGCGGCGACACGTCGCGGTGGATCACCGGCGCGGGCGTGCCGTCGGGAGCGACCCGGTCGTGCGCGGCGCCCAGGCCCCGCAGGGTGCCGATCGCGATCGTGGCGGCGACCGGCCACGGCACGTCGCGGACCGCGTCGCGGTAGACCTTGATCAGGGTGCCGAGGTCGACGCCCTCGACCCACTCCATGATCAGGTAGTAGGAGCCGGCCTCGCTGCAGAAGTCGTGGACCTGGACGATGTTGGGGTGGGCGAGCTCGCTGCCGACGCGCGCCTCCTCGATGAACATGTCGATGTAGTTCTTGAGCGCGCGGTACTCGGGCTTGATGTGCTTGACCGCGACCGTGCGCTGGAACCCGGCGGCGCCGCGCACGACGGCCTTGTATACCGAGGCCATCCCGCCCTCGCCCGCGAGCGAGACGAGCTGGTACTTGCCGTCGATCAGGCGGCCGGCGAGATCCACGCGCCGAGCTTACAACGACTTTCGCGGAGCGGCGCGCCCGAGGACGGCCCTGGTCGATTACACGGGATTACGAGGCGGCGCGCCCCGTCACACCGTGCCGGCAAGCGCGGCCTTGGCGGCTTCCAGCGCGGCCATCGCTGCCTCCCAGCGCGCCGTCAACTCTTCGAGCTTGTCAGAACCGGCCTGGTATTCGGATAATAGCCGGTTGCGGCGCGACGCCTCGTCGTAGACTCTGGGGTCGGCGAGCTCGGCCGACCGCGCCTTCTGCTCGGCCTCCAGCTGGCCGATCCGGTCCTCGAGCTGGGCGACCGCCTTCTCCAGCGGCCCCAGCTTGACGCCGCGCTTCTGGCGGGCCTCCGCCTCGCGCCGCTTGCGCGCCTTGTCGTCGTCGCGCGACTTGGCCGCGGCTGCGGCGGCTGCGGCGGGTGCGGCACCGCGCGGGTCGCGGCGAGGCGCGGTCTCGGCGGTCGCGACCGCGATCCGGCGCTGGGCCATCGAGTACATGTACTCGTCGAGCGTGCCGGGGTAGACCTCGACGCGCTGATCCTCGACGTTCCAGATCTTGGTCGCGAGCGTGCGGATCAGGCTGCGGTTGTGGCTCACGAACACCAGCGTGCCGTCGAACGTGCCGAGCGACGCGGCGAGGCTGTCGGACGACCCCAGGTCGAGGTGGTTGGTCGGCTCGTCCATCAGCAGCAGGTTGCCGGGAGCGACCAGCAGGCGGGCGAGCGCGACCCGGGCCTTCTCGCCGCCCGACAGCACCTTGACCGGCTTGTCGGTGTCGTCGCCCGAGAACATGAACGCGCCGAGGATCGAGCGGATCCGCGCCGGCGGGGTGTCGGGCGACGCGCGCTGGACGACCTCGTACACCGTGGCGGACAGATCGAGCGTGTCGGCGTGGTGCTGCGCGTAGTAGCCGACCTCGACGCCGCTGCCCATCCGGATCGCGCCGCCGTCGTGCGGCAGCTCGCCGGCGAGCATGCGCAGCAGCGTGGTCTTGCCGGCGCCGTTGACCCCGATGATGCCGATCTTCTCGCCGCGCCGCACGGTGAGGTCGATGCCGGGGAACACCACGTGGCTGCCGTAGGCCTTGCGCAGGCCCTCGACCCGGATGACCTCGTTGACCGTGCGCGCGGTCGGCGGGAACGAGAACCGCATCACGCCGCGCTTCTGGTAGGTCTCGACCGACGCCATGCGCTCGAGCGACTTGATCCGCGACTGCACCGCGCGCGCCTTGTTGGCCTGGGCGCGGAACCGGTCGACGAACCGGGTCAGCCGCTCGCGCTCGCGCGCCAGGTTCTTGGCCTTGCCGGCGAGGATGGTCTCCTCCTCGGCGCGCTGCTCGAGGTACTTCTCGTAGTTGCCCGGGTAGCTGCGCACGCCCTCGAGCTCGAGCGACACGACCCGCGAGATCTGCTCGTTGAGGAACTCGCGGTCGTGGCTGATCAGCACGAAGCAGCGGTTCCAGCGCTTGAGGAACTCGCTGAACCACGCGACCGACGGCAGGTCGAGGTGGTTGGTCGGCTCGTCGAGCAGCAGCACGTCCGGGCGCTGGAACAGCAGGCCGGCGAGCACGCCGCGCATCTTCCAGCCGCCGGACAGCTCGCCGATGTCGCGCTGCTCGTCGCCGGTGCCGAACCCGAGGCCGGCGATGATCGCGAGCGCCTCGTGCTCGCCGAACAGCCGCTCGAAGTGGTCGATCCGGTCGTGCAGCTCGGCGATGTCGGCCGCGGCGTCGAGCAGCGCGGCCTCGTCGCCGCCCGCCCGGGACAGGTCCTCGAGCTCGGCCTCGGCGGTCGCGAGCCGGCCGTGGAGCTCGGCGCGGCCGGGCACGCTCGACAGGATCAGGTCGATCAGCGACCGGCCGCCGGCGATCGCGAGGTCCTGAGGCAGCCAGCCGACCCGGACGCCGCTGGCGCGGGTCACCGTGCCGTCGTCGACCTCCTGCTCGCCGGCGATCACCTTGAGCAGCGTGGTCTTGCCCGAGCCGTTGGGCCCGATCAGGCCGACCCGGTCGCCGTGGCCGAGCCGGAGCGACGCCGCGTCGAAGATCATCCGGTCGGCGAAGAACACGGTCACTTCGTCGAGAACCACCAGGCTCATGCCGGCGGGTTAGATAGCACGCGCGACGCGGCGCGCGGTCGCCAGTCGTGAATGATCCGACCGGCTCTGCCGGTCCATCCCCAGAGGGGGGTCATGGGAAGGTCCCCTGTCGATCGATAGCACGATCAGTGCCGGTCTGGCCCCCGGCTGCGCCGGCTGCGCGCCACCAGCGACCGCGCCAGCGTGCCGTCGGCCTCGCGCCGGCGGATCTCGTCGCCCAGCGGCCGGAGCTGGGCCAGCCGGTCCGGCCATGCGCGGTAGCGGTCGACCAGCTCGCCGTACAGCTCGCGCACCGCATCGCCGTCCGGCGGCGCCGCCATCACCGCGCGGACCACGGCGATCCGCCAGCGCAGCCCGGCGTCATCCTCGGCCAGCTCCGGCCGGTCGGCGAGCGCGTCGCCCTCGTCGCGCACCTCGGCCAGCGCCGCAGGATCGGCTTCGATCTTCGCGGCGAGCGCTGCGAGCCGAGCGTGCGCGGTCATGGCCAGTGTGATCGTAGCACGCCGGGATCTGCGCCCATCGGCGGGAGATCACGGACACCGGCCGTGGACGGCCGCGCCCGGTCGCGGCATGGTCAGGCCGTGCGGATCCCAGCCGCGCTCGCGGCCGCTGGCCTCCTCGGAATTCTCGGCGGAATTCTCGGCGGAATTCTCGGGGGAGTGCTCGGGGGCGTCCTCGGGGGAGCGCTCGCCACCTCGGCCCACGCCGACAAGCTCTCCCCGGACGACCTCGCGCACAAGAAAGCTGGCGGCTATGTCACCGGTCTGCCGCTGGCCGCGTACGGCACCGACATCGGCGTCGGGTTCGGCGCGCGGGTCTATTACTACTGGGACGGGCATCCGGACGACCGGCGGTTCGGCGACACGCCGTACCTCTACCGGCTGTTCCTCCAGGGGTTCGGCTCGACCCGCGGCCTCCAGTTCCACTGGCTGGACTTCGATGCGCCCAAGATCTTCGACACCCCGTACCGGCTCCGCAGCCAGCTGATCTACGCGCGCAACATCAACAACAACTACTTCGGGGACGGCGCGCGGGCGCTCGACCCGCTCCGGTTCCCGGGCCAGGCGCGCAGCTATACCTCGTACGCCGACTACACCGGCGACCAGCAGCGGATCGGCGCCGACGGGCGGGCCTACACCAGGTACGATCAGTACGACCTCGTCCGGCCGGTGTTCATCGCCAGCATCGAGCGGCTGTTCGATCACGACCGGATCCGCGTGCTCGCCGGGCTCGGCGTCTCGTACGGCGGCGTCCACGACTACACCGGCAAGCAGGTCGACGCGATCGACGCCGCCGGCGGCAGCACCCAGGCGATCGAGGCGCCGACCCGGCTGGCCCAGGACTGCGCCACGCGCCGGCTGGTCGGCTGCGGCGGCGGCCGCGACAACTACCTGCGGCTCGGCATCTCCTACGACACCCGCGACTTCGAGCCCGACCCCAACGCCGGTGCGTTCCTGGACGTCGCGATCGACGCCGGCACCGCCGCGCTCGGCTCGCAGTTCGACTACGTGCGCGCGATGGCCGCGGCGCGCGGCTACTGGAGCCCGATCCCCGAGCTCGCCGACCTGGTGCTCGCCGGCCGCCTGGTGTTCGAGGGCCAGACCAACGGCACGCCGTTCTTCGCGATGGACAGCCTGCCGTTCACCGAGGACCCGCGCACGGGGCTCGGTGGCAACCGCACGATGCGCGGGTTCCGCCAGGACCGCTTCGTCGGCAGCGTGATGACGCTCGCCAACGCCGAGCTGCGCTGGACGTTCGGCCACCTGACCGCGTGGGGCCAGCGGTTCGGGTTCATCGCCGCGCCGTTCTTCGACGCCGGCCGGCCCTACGACGCGCTCGGCCAGCTGTCGCTGCGCGGCTGGCGGGCGTCGTACGGCGGCGCGCTGCGCATCGCGTGGAACCTGGCGACGATCGTGACGATCGACTACGGCCTGTCGTCCGAGGACACGGGGTTCTACATCAACTTCAACCATCTATTCTGATGCCGGGCTGATGCCGGCTGATGCCGGGCTGATGCCGGGCTGACGTCCGGCTGATGCCGCTTCTGACGCGGCGCGATCCCGGGACCGTTGCCGGTTGCCGCCCGACGACGAGCAGTGGATGATGCGCGCCTCATGAAGATCCTCCTCACCGGAGCGGGCGGGCAGATCGGACATGACCTGATCGGCGCGCTGGTCGCCGGCGGCCACGAGGTCGTGTCCACCGACCTCGCTCCGCGACCGCCGAGCCACGCCCACGCGGGCGGCGAGTCGTGGCAGCGGCTCGACGTCACCGACGCCGCTGCCACCGTCGCCCTGATGATGGAGCTCAAGCCGGACCTGGTGTTCCACCTCGCGGCGATCCTGTCGGCGCGCGGCGAGCAGGACCCGCGGCTCGCGTACGACGTCAACCAGACCGGGACCTGGAACGTGCTCGAGGCGTGCCGGCGCGCCAAGGTCAAGCGGCTGGTGTTTACTTCCAGCATCGCGGTGTTCGGCCCGCTGCCCGGCGGCGCGCTGCCCGACCCCACGCCCGACGACGTTGCGCTGCACCCCACGACCATGTACGGCGTCACCAAGGTCTCGGGCGAGCTGCTGTGCGAGTACTACCGCGACAAGTTCGGCGTCGACTGCCGCGGCGTCCGGTTCCCCGGCCTGATCAGCGCCGCGATGCCGGGCGGCGGCTCGTCGGACTACGCGCTGTTCATGTACGTCGACGGCGTGCGCAAGAACGGCTACGAGGCGTTCGCCCGCGCCGACACCCGGATCCCGCTGATGTACATGCCCGACGGCGTCCGCGCGCTGCTCGAGATCGCGATGGCCGACCGCGCCCGGCTGACCCGCGCGATCTACAACATCGCGGCGTTCTCGCCGCGCGCCGACGAGATCGCCGCGTCGGTCCAGGCCGTGATCCCGGGCGCGAAGTTCACGTTCCACCCCGACCCGGCGCGCCAGGCGATCCTCGACTCCTGGCCCAGCTCGCTCGACGACTCGTCGGCGCGCCGCGACTGGGGCTGGAAGCCGCGCTACGACCTCGACGGCATGACCCGCGACCTGATCCCCAAGATCCGCCGGATGCTCGAGCTCGGCGCGATCCTGTCGTCGCACTGATCAGGCGGCCGGCGCTGCAGCCGGTGCGGCGCTGTCCGCGGCGGGTGGCGGGGGTGCGCCGGATGCGTCGGTCGCGCTGCGCACCGCCTCGCGCAGCTGCTGCGCGCTGACCGGCTTCTCGAGCTGGACGGCGCCGAGCTCGTCGAGCCGCGCCCGGGTCTCGGCGGTGAACACGCCGCCGGACAGGAAGATCATCCGGCGGGCCTGCGCCGGCGCGATCTGCAGCAGCTCCTCGAGCAGCTCCAGGCCGGTCATGTTCGGCATCATCACGTCGCTCACGATCACGTCGAACGCCGCGCCGCCGCGGACGTGATCGAGCGCCGCGGCGCCGCACGCCGCCGCCACGACGTCGTGATCGCGGCGCAGCACGCGGGCGAGCATCTCGAGCACGCGCGGCTCGTCGTCGACGACCAGGATCCGCAGCCGGCGCGACGACCCCGCCGGCCCCGGGGTGGCGACCGGGGACGGCGCGCGCTCCGCCGGGGCCGCGGCCGGGAGCACGATCCGGACCCGGGTGCCGCGGCCCGGCGCGCTCTCGATCGCGATCCTGCCGCCGAGCGCGCTGACGATGCCGTGGCAGATCGACAGCCCGAGCCCGGTGCCCGCGCCCACCGCCTTGGTGGTGAAGAACGGGTCGAACGCACGCGCCTGCACCGCCGGCGACATCCCGGCACCGGTGTCCTCGATCTCGACCACCGCCTGGCCCTGTGCGTCCGCGAAGCTGCGGACCGTGATCCGGTTGGCGTCGGAGCGACCCTCGGGGATCGCGTGGGCGGCGTTCACGATCAGGTTGATGAACACCTGGGTCAGCCGGCCGTCGTCCGCAGCGACCCGCGGCGTCGCGCCGAGCTCGCACACCAGCTGGGCGCGGTGGCGGACCTCGTTCGCGGTCAGCCGGATCGCCGCGCGCAGGACGCCGGCGATGTCGAGCTCGACGCGCCTCTCCTCCTCGGCGCGGCTGAACGATCGCAGGCCCTGCATGATCTTGCGGACCCGCTGCGCGCCGTCGGTCGCGTCGTCGAGCGCCGTCGCGAGCTCGCCGCGCCGGTCGGGGTCGGCCAGCGCCTCCCCCATCATCTGCAGGTTGCCGAGCACGTACGACAGCGGGTTGTTGATCTCGTGGGCGATGCCCGCCGCCAGGGTGCCCAGGCTCGCCATCCGGTCGGACACCACCAGCTGCGCGCGGAGCCGGTGGCGCTCGGTGACGTCGCGCCCGCTGGCGACCAGCACGGTGGCGCCGGCGAACTCGGTCCGGACGCCGGACATCTCGCACATCCACCAGCCGCCGTCGTCGTCGCTGACCCGCAGCTCGATCGTCTCCGGCATGCCGCCTGCCTTGGCGCTCGGCGCGCTGTGCAACAGCGCGGTGAACCGCGCCCGATCGTCGGGGTGAATCCGGCTGGCCAGGTCGAGCGCCGCCGTGTGGCCGCTGTCGACGTCGTACATCCGCCGCGCCGCGAGGTTGCAGTAGATCAGCTCACCGCCGCGATGCACGCTGATCAGGTCGGGGACCAGCTCGATCAGCGCGCGCAGGTTCGCCGCGGACTGCGCGGCGAGCTGACGGGTACGGCGGCGCAGCGCCGAGCGATGGAGCGCCAGGAAGCCCGCTGCCATGACCAGTACGCAGGCGACCCCGGCGAGCGCCCAGAACCAGCCGCGCTGCCACCAGGCCGGCCGCACCGAGAACGCCAGCGCGGCGACCTCGCCCCAGCCACCGGCGCCGATCCGGGCGCGGGCCTCGAAGCGGTAGGCGCCGGGCGGCAGCGACGGGTAGCGCGCCACGTGGCCCGGCGCGGCCGCCCACTCGCGCTCGATCGGCCGCAGGCGGATCTGGTAGGCGACGCGATCGGCGTCGGCCAGCCGGCGGGTCCCGAGCTCGACCTGCAGCGTGGCGAGGTCATGAGGGGTCTCCAGCCGGGCGGGATCGCCCTCGCGGATCGCGTGACCGCCGAGCTGGCCGCCTCGCAGCAGCACGGTGGGCGGCGCCGGCGGTCCGTCGTAGCCGGCCGCGAGCACGTGGCTGGCGCCACCGCTCGATCCGAGCCACAGCGAGCCGTCGAGGTCCTCGAGGAACGCGTTGGCGGTCGCGTCGTTGCTGGCCAGCCCGTCGGCCTCGCCGAAGTGGTCGATCCCGTGGGGGGTCACGACGTCGACCCCGTCGCCGGTGCCGACCCACAGCCGGCCCCGGCGATCGTGGCCCAGGAAGTACGCCGTCCCCGAGGTCAGGCCCTCTGCCACGCCGATGTGGCGCAGCCGCGTGATCGCGAGCCCGTCGAGCTCGAAGCACACGACGCCGATCGACTCGGTGTAGGCGGCGCAGTACTCGTGGTCGCGGGTGTGCACCAGGTAGCGGATCGCCGCGGACTGGAACCCGGTGGCGGTGCCGAACGCGTGCCACACCCCGCCGTCCCGCACGGCGATGCCGCTGGCCGACGCCGCCCATAGCCGGCCTTCGGCGACGATCAGCGAGGTGAAGCGCGCCTGCGCCGGGATCCCCGGGATCGCCACCCGCTCCAGCGGCCCTGGGACCGCACCCGGCAGGCGGAACAGCCCGACCTTGGTCGCGACCCACAGATCGCCCTCGGGCCCGATCCGGAGCGCGAAGATCGTGTGATCGGCGGGCCGACCGATCTCCTGGCCGAGCGAGATCGTGCGGCCGGCCGGGTCGATGTACAGCAGATCCGACGGCGCGCCGCCGACGAACACCCCGCCCTGCGGCGGAAACACCATCGTCCGCACGACCCGGCCCTGGGTGCCCGGCAAGCACTCCCAGCGGCCGGCCCGCATGCGCGCGAGGCAGCGATTGGTGCCGACCCACAGCGTGCCTTCGCGATCGCGGGCGAAGCTCCACGCGACGTCGCCCGGCAGGCCGTTGCTCGGATCGTAGCGCTCGATCAGCCCGGCGCCGCGCTCCTGGGACAGGCCGACCGAGCCGACCCAGGTCGAACCCTCGCGGTCGACGAACACGGTCCGCGCGCCCATGCTCGGGAGCCCCGAGGCCCGGCCGACGACGCGCCAGGCATCGGCTTCGCGGTACACGATGCCGGCGTCGCTGCCGAACAGGATCTCGCCGTGCGGTCCGTTGACCATGCTCTGCGCGCCCACGCTGTCGTATCCCGACGGCATCCCGGCGCTGAGCTCCTCGGCGCGCGGCGCGCCCGGCACCAGCCGCCAGATGTGCAGCGCCGTGCGGACCCACACCGCCCCGGTGCGGTCGCACAGCAGCCCGTCGATCCGGTCGCCGGCCTGGTCGCCGGCGACCCCGATGTCGGACAGCTCGCGCCACACACCGTCGCCCGCGCTCCGCAGCACCTTGCCGTCGTGGCCGACCAGCAGCCCGGCCGCGTCGACCCACAGCGCGGTGACCGGGCCGGTGTCGTGCCAGCCGGGGGCCACGGCGAATGCGCCTCCGGGGTCGCGCACGTACAGTCCCCGCTCCGTCCCCACCCAGAACCGGCCGTGGGCCGATCCCATCGAATGGACGGCAGCCGTGGGCAAGCCGGCGCCACCGGTGCGCGAGAATCGCTCACCGTCCCAGCACACCAGCCCTGCGAGCCCGCCGGCACAGACGTGGCCGTCCGGTGCGATGCCGAGCACGAGCACCACGCTGGAGGCTAGCCCGTCGTCGACTCCGAGCTGCGTGAATCTCTCGCCGTCGTAGCGAGCCACGCCGTCGTCGGTCGCGATCCACAGGTAGCCGCTGGCGTCCTGGGCGATGCTGAACACGACCAGGTTGTGGAGTCCCTCCGCGGAGCCAAACGATCGGAACCGCACGAGCCCGTGTGGCATCCCGGCCACCTCGACGGGGGCCGCGCGAGATGGCGCCGCGGCGATGCCGATCGCCGCCGCCGCCGCGGTGAGCCACGCGAGCTTCA
>JBGQCL010000396.1:0-11221 GCA_041495365.1 Kofleriaceae bacterium
GCGATCGCACAGTACCAGCACGAGCTCGCGATGGCGCACCGGCTCGCCCAGGTCCCGGGCGTGGTCCGGATCCATGAGTTGATCGAGCAGACCGGCGCGCTGGCGCTGGTCATGGACGATGCCGGCATCGCGCTGCGCCAGCTGCTTCGGACCGCGCGCCCCGGCCTGGAGCGCGCGCTCCAGATCGGCGCCCGGATCGCCGACGCGCTCGGCCACCTGCACGCGGCCTCGGTCGTGCACCGGGACCTCAACCCCGCGCACCTCGCGGTCGACCCCGACACGCTCGCCGTCACGATCCTCGATCTCTCGCTCGCCCAGGAGCTGCGCGGTGACGCGCCGATCGAGGCCACCGCCGCGCGAGGCGATCTCGGCTACATCGCGCCCGAGAGCACCGGTCGGGTCAACCGCGCGTGTGATCACCGCACCGACCTGTACTCGCTGGGCGCGACGCTCTACGAGATGCTGGCCGGCGCACCGCCGTTCTCGTCGAGCGATCCCGGCGAGCTGATCCACGCACACCTGGCGCGGCGGCCGATCGAGCCGCACGTCGTCGATCCGGCGATCCCGCAGGTGGTCGGGGGGATCGTGATGAAGCTGCTCGCCAAGGACCCCGACGAGCGCTACCAGAGCGCGTTCGGGGTCGCCGCCGATCTGGAGTCGTGCCTGGCCGGGCTGCGCGCGACCGGCTCGGTGCCCGAGCTCGCGATCGCACGCCGCGACCTGCGCCAGCGCCTGGTGCTGCCGCGAGTGCTATACGGCCGCGAGCAGCCGCTCGCGCAGCTCCTGGCCGGGCTCGACGCCGTGACCGCCGGCGAAAAGCGGCTCCAGCTGGTGTGCGGCTACGCGGGTGTCGGCAAGACCAGCCTGGTCGAGGAGCTGCGGCGACCGACCGTCGAGCGCCACGGCTACTTCGCCGCCGGCAAGTTCGATCAGCTCCGGGACGACATCCCGTACAGCGCGATCACCCGGGCGTTCCGGCACGTGATCGTGGCGCTGCTGTCCGAGTCGCCGGCGCGGCTCGCCGCCTGGCGCCACGCGATCGGCGACGCGCTCGGCCCGGACGCGGCGCTGATCGTCGAGCTGATCCCCGAGCTCGGCGCGCTGCTCGGCGCGGCCCCCGGCGCGCGCGGCAGCTCGCCCGACGTCGCCGATCGCGTGCCGCGCCTGCTGGTCCGGCTGATCGCGCAGCTCGCCGCGCCGGACCGGCCGGTCGTGCTGTTCCTCGACGACCTGCAGTGGGCCGACCCGGCGTCGCGCGGGCTGGTCGAGAGCCTGATGAAGGCCGACGAGGTCGCGGCGCTCTACCTGATCGGCTCGTACCGCGACAACGAGGTCACCGCCGGCGACCCGCTGCTGCTGCTGCGCGACGCCATGGTGCTGGCGCAGCTGCCGGTCGACACCATGGTGCTGGCGCCGCTCGAGCGGCCGAGCGTGATCCGGCTGCTCCGCGAGGCGCTCGGCCGGAGCGAGGCCGAGGTCACCGAGCTCGCCGCGGTGGTGGTCGACAAGACCGGCGGCAACCCGTTCTTCGTCCGCGCGTTCATCGACGCGCTCGCCGACGCCGACGTGGTCCAGTTCGACGCGGCGTCGCGCAGCTGGCGGTGGAACATCGCGGCGGTCCGGGCGTGCGAGGTCACCGACAACGTCGTCGACCTGCTGGTCGACAAGATCGGCCGGCTGCCGGTGCCGGCGCGCGAGCTGGTGATCGCCGCGGCGTGCCTCGGCGGCGAGTTCGACCGTGCGACCCTCGCGCTGGTCAGCGAGCTACCGGCCGGCGAGATCGACGACCGGTTGATCCAGGCCCGCGAGGCCGGCCTGGTGATCGAGGCCGAGACCATGGTCGGCCCCGGCGGCCTGCGGTTCGCCCACGATCGCGTACAGCAGGCCGCCTACGCGCTGATCCCCCAGGCCGAGCGCGCGGTGTGGCACCAGCGGTTCGGCCGCCGGCTGCTCGCGGCGCTGCCCGAGGCCGGCCGCGACGCCCGGCTGTTCGAGCTGCTGCACCACCTGAACATGGGCGTGGACGCGGTCGCGCGACCCGAGCCGGTGCCCGAGCTCCTGGAGATGAACCTCGCCGCCGGCCGCAAGGCGCGCGATCGCGGCGCCCACGCCGCGGCCCTGCGCCACCTCGAGCTCGCGCTCGCGCTGCTGCTGGAGCGCGCGGGCTCGGAGGCCGCGGCGTGGACCGCGCACCACGCGCTGGCGCTGGAGCTCCACGACGCCGCGACCGAGGCGGCGTTCCTGAGCGGCGACCTCGCGTGGATGGAGAAGCTGGCGGCGATCATCCGCGACCGCGCGAGCTCGGCGATCGAGACCGTGCGCTCGGTCCGGGTCCGGATGGCCGCGCTGCACATGCAGCATCAGCTCGACCGCGCGCTCGACCTCGGGATCACCGCGCTCGCCGAGCTCGGCATGCGCGTGCCGCGCCGGCCGGGCAAGCTCCGGGTCGCCCGCGCGCTCGTCGCCACGATGCTGCGGATGCGCGGCCGGTCCGTCGATTCGATCGTCGCGCTGCCCCGGATGACCGACCCGCACCAGCTCGCGGTGATGGACCTGATTAACGACATTATGTTCACGGCCTACCTGTCGTCGCAGGAGCTGTTCGCCGTGCTCAGCCTGCAGATGGTCGACCTCAGCCTGCGGCTGGGCAACTGCGGCGGCTCGCTGTCGGGGTACACCTGCCTGGCGATCCTGCTGTGCGGCGTGGTCGGCGACACCGAGTGGGGCAACCGGATCGCCGACGCGGTCGATCGCATGATGCCGATGTTCCCGACCGCGTATCGCGGGCGGCCACGGTTCGGGCTCGGCGCGGTGGTCCGGCACTGGAAGTACCCGCTGCGCGACGTGATGCCCGGGTTGCTCCAGGCCTCGCGCGACGGCATCGACTCCGGCAAGCGCGAGCCCGCGGCCATGGGTGCGTTCCTCTACCGCCTCACGGGCTACTACGCCGGCCGCCCGCTGCCCGAGCTGGCCCGCGAGCTCGCCGAGCACGCCGTGGCGCTGCGCCACATCAACGATACCACGACGCTGTTCTACAACCAGCGGGTCCACCAGTCGGTGCAGAACCTGATGGGCGAGGGCGACACGCCGTGGCTGTTGATCGGCGAGGCGTTCGACGAGCGCCAGGCGCTGTCCAGCGGCGACGTGGCGCAGCTCGCGGTGCTCTACATCGAGAAGCTGATGCTCGCGGCGTGGTTCCACCGGCCCGACGAGGGCCTGGCGTACCGCCGCGAGGCCCTGGCGCTGATCGACGTCAACCCCGGGTTCTTTCCGGTGCCGAGCTACTACCTGCACAGCGCGGTGATCCAGCTCGCGGCCTGCGCGACGGCCGGCGGCGCGGCCCGGCGGCGGCTGGTCCGCGGCGCCCGCCGCGATCACCGGCGGCTCCGGAGGTTCGCCGCGCGGTCGCCCTCCAACTACGCGCACTTCGCGGAGCTCGTGGCGGCGGAGCTGTGCCGCGTCACGGGCGATCAGGTGGGCGCGCTGGCCGCCTACGAGCGCGCGATCCAGCTCGCGAACCAGCACGCGTACCTCCAGCACGAGGCGTTCGGCAACGAGCTCGCCGCGCGGTTCCACCTCGAGCACGGCCGGCCGACCGCGGCGCACGGCCACCTGGTGCGGGCCCGCAACCTCCACGTGCGGTGGGGCGCGACCGCCAAGGTCCGCCAGCTCGACGCGGCGTATCCCGAGCTGGTGCCCGGCGGCCGCGCCGCGCCGGCCCCGCACGCCTCGGCGCCCGCGCCGGCGTCGATCGAGAGCTGGGGCCCGACCGCGGACCTCGGGCGCCGGCTCGATCTCGCCTCGGTGATCAAGGCGTCGCAGCGGCTGTCGAGCGAGGTCGTGCCGCAGCAGCTCGTCGCCGCGCTGATGAACCTGGTCGCCGAGAACGCCGGCGCCGAGCGCGGGTTCCTGATCTCGCCGCGCGATGGGCGGTGGATCGTCGAGGCCGGCTATGCGTCGTCCCCCGGCGCCCCGGATCCGGGCGTCGCGGTCGCGCTCGACGACACCGGCGAGCTCGCCGCGTCGATCGTGCACTACGTGGTGCGGACCCGGACCCCGGTCGTGCTGGGCGACGCCGCGCGCGACGGCGCGTTCGTCGCCGACCCCTATGTCCGGCGCCACCAGCCGCGCTCGGTGCTGGTCGTCCCGCTGCTCCGCCAGGGCGAGCTCGCCGGCGTGCTGTACCTGGAGAACAACCAGAGCGCGGCGGCGTTCACCCCCGATCGCGTCGAGCTCCTCGGCCTGCTGTCCTCGCAGGCCGCGATCTCGCTGGAGAACGCGCGGCTGTACGAGGACCTGGAGCGCAAGGTCGCCGAGCGCACCGAGAAGCTGGAGCGGCTCCAGCAGGTCGCGCTCGCCAACGCCCACCACGCCGGGATGGCCGAGATCGCGACCGGCGTCCTGCACAACGTCGGCAACGTGCTGACCAGCGTGCGGGTATCGTGCAGCGAGCTCGAGCGCGGGGTCAGCGAGTCCAAGGTGCACTCGCTGTCCAAGATCGGCGCGCTGCTCCAGCAGCACCGCGACCGGCTCGGCACGTTCCTCGCGGAGGACGCCCGGGGCCAGCAGCTCGGCGAGTACCTGATCGTGCTCAGCCAGGCGCTGGAGGCCGAGAACGCGCGCAACGCGGCCGAGCTCGCGACCCTGCGCAGCCGCGTCGGCGTGATCTCCGAGGTGATCGCCAGCCAGCAGAGCTACGCGACCGGCAGGTTCCTGAGCGAGCCGGTCGATCTCGCCCAGATCGTCCAGGACGTGCTCCACCTCCGGGCCCAGTCGCTGGCCACCGGCGAGATCCGGGTCATCCCGCAGTTCCAGCCCGGCGCCCGGGTCGCGGTCCACAAGACCAAGCTGGTCTACGTGCTGATCAACCTGATCAAGAATGCCGAGGAGGCGATGGCCGACACCCCGGTCGCGGACCGCGCGATCACGATCGAGATCGGCACCGACCCCGCCGGCCACGCGTTCGTCGCGGTCCGCGACACCGGCGCGGGCATCGCCGTGGACGACCTCGGGAAGATCTTCGTCCACGGCTTCACCACCAAGCCGACCGGCCACGGCTTCGGGCTCCACACCTGCGCGACCTCGATGGTCGAGATGGGCGGGCGGATCGACGCGGCCAGCGCCGGTCGGGGTCACGGCGCGGCGTTCACCTTGACGTTCGGGGTCGATGATTCGCCAATGGAGGCCGAGCCGGGCGCGCGGGACGTCACGGCTGCTGCGTGAGCAGGTGCGCCCGGAACCCTTGTCCGAACGTGCTCGTCGGGGTTCCCGCGTTGTCGAGGATCAGGTCGTTGCCAGAGCTGTTGCACAGGCCCCACGCGTTCCAGGTCCAGGCCGCGTAGCCGAGGCCGTTCCCGTCGGCCCAGGCCATCAGCTGGTCGATGTAGTCGTGGGCGCAGGTGTTCTGGCCGATCTCGCCGATCATCACCGGGGTTTGCCGGGCGACCGTGCCGATCGTGCTGTCCCAGCACGACTGGGTCACGCACACATTGAAGTTGTACGAGTGCCACGAGCCGATCAGGTTGCCGGTCGAGTCGGTCGGGCGGAACGTCAGCCACTGGGACAGGTCGTTGGTGAAGGCGATGCCGGGGACCATGATGATGTTGGTGGCGCCGGTCGCGCGGACGGCGTTGACCAGGCTCTGCATGCCGGCGACCGGATAGCCGATGCCGGTGCAGGTGCCGCCGTCGCGCAGGCAGGTCCACGCCGCGGTGGGGTTGGAAAAGTTGTTGGCGAAGTCGGGGAACGGCTCGTTGAACAGGTCGAAGATGACGGCGTTGTTGCCCTTGAACACGGTGGCCACCTGGGACCAGAACATCGGCGTGAACTGCGTGTCCGGCATCGGCTTCTGGCAGGTCGCCTTGACGTCCGAGCAGCCCGCGCCGGGGCCGCTGTACTGGCCGAAGGTCCAGTGCAGGTCCAGGATCGGGTTGATCCCGTTGGTCACGAGCAGGTTCACCCAGTCCTTGACCGCCTGCTGGTAGGCCGCTCCGGTCGTGCCGCCCGCCGGCACGTCGGCGGTGCCCAGCCAGCACTCCTCGTTCAGCGGGATGCGCACCGCGTGGACGTTCCACGACTTCATCGCGTCGACGGCGGCCTGGTCCGCGGGTGCGTCCCACATGCCGCGTCCCTGGATGCAGGCGAACTCGCCGCTGGACCGGTTGACCCCCAGCAGGCGGTACGACGCGCCGGCCGCGGTCACCACGTGGTTGCCGGACACGTGCAGCGCCGGCGCGGCACCACCGGTGTTGTCGACGACGACGGAGATCGCGATCGGCGTGGTCGCGGTGGTCGCGCCCGAGCTGTCCACCGCGCGGGCGCTCACCGTGTAGGTGCCGGCCGCGACGTTGGTCCAGGCGAACGCGTACGGCGCGGTGGTGTCCGAGCCGATCACCGTCGAGCCGTTCAGGAAGTCGACGCGGACCACGCTGCCGTCCGGGTCACTCGCGTTCGCGCCGAAGTTGATCGTCGCCGGCGCCCTGAACGCCTGGCCGGCGGACGGGTTGGTCAGGCTGATCGTGGGGGGCAGGTTGGCGCTGGTCGTGCCGCCGGTGCACCGGACGCCGTTGAGTGTGAAGTCGGTCGGCTGCGGGAACGGGCTGGGCGGTACCGAGCCGGCCGACGCCCGGCTCCAGGTGCCCTGCACGCCGACGGACGTGTTGGTGGCGCCGGAGGCGATCGCGCCGTTCCATCCGACGTCGGTGGCGGTGACGGTGGAGGTGATGGTGTATGCGGCGTTCCAGCCGCCGGTCACGGTCTGGCCGCTGGGCGGCGTGAACGTCACGGTCCAGTGGCTGATCGGATCACCGAGGTTGGTGATCGCCAGCGTCGCGTTGAAGCCGCCCGAGGTCAACGTCGACTGCCAGGCGTTCAGGTTCTGATAGGCGACCGAGCAGCCGGTGGTCGCGGCCGCGGCCGGCACCGCAGTGGCCGCCAGACCGGTGACCACGAACACGGCGCCGGTCACGGACGCGAGTACGCCAGCTGCCACGGAGGCCATGACGGCCTTTCGATGACTCATGAGATCTCCTTGTTTCCGCAGGCCATTGGGGGGGGATGGGGCGGCGGCATTGTCGCACGCCATGAGAGCGCTCTCATAACGGCTGGCTGTACATGGCTCATTTTATGCATAAATATCTGTGATTATTTGATAAACAACGCAGAAATCAGCCAGAAATGCGCGCCCGCCGGTCCGATGGCCTTGCGCCGGCGTGCTGGCCCCGACCGGACGGCCGGTGCGTGCGAGTTCGACGTGTCGCGTGCGAGTTCGACGTGTCGAATCGAAGAGGGAAACGGGGATGCGGGACGCAAGCGCTGGTTGACGTGGACGGTTTGACGTCGACGTTGACCCGACCGCTGAGGTTGAGGGCGACGTACGACGTCGACTCCACCGTCGACCTCGACGTCGACCTCAGATCGTCTTCGTCCACATCGCGACGATGGGGTCGCCCGGTCGGCCCTCGATCTCACGGCCGTTCGACGAGGCGCTGGGGCGAGCCTACCGCGCGTCGCTCGGCTGCAGGCGCGACGGGCCGTGCGCTTACCTCGGGCGCCGATCGACGACGCGCACCGCCTTGCCCTCGCTGCGCGGGACCTGATCGCGATCGACGATGCGGATCGCGACCGTGATGCCGGCCTGCTGGTGGAGCTCGTGGGCCAGCCGCGCGCGCAGCTGGTCGCGGTCGACCCCGTCGCGCGCCGGCTCGCACACCAGGGTCAGCTCGTCGAGCGCGCCCGGCCGCTCCACGATCAGCTGGTAGTGCGGCGCGAGGTCCGGCACGCCGAGCACGATGCGCTCGACCTCCGACGGATACAGGTTGACGCCCCGGATGATCAGCATGTCGTCGCGCCGGCCGCGGACCCGGCTCATCCGCACCGTGGTGCGGCCGCACGCGCACGGCGCGGTGTCGAGCGTCGCGATGTCGCCGGTGCGATACCGGATCAGCGGCAGCGCCTCCTTGGTGACCGGCGTGAACACCAGCTCGCCCTCGCGGCCCGGCGGCAGCGGCTCGCCGGTGTCGGGATCGATGATCTCGGGCAGGAAGTGGTCCTCGTGGATGTGCGCGCCGTCGCGGACCTCGCGGCACTCGCACGACACGCCGGGGCCGACGATCTCCGACAGGCCGTAGACGTTGATCGCGGCCAGCCCGAGCCGGCGCTCGATCTCGCCGCGCATCGGCTCGGTCCACGGCTCGGCCCCGAACATGCCGAGCTCGAGCCGGAGCTCGCGCGGGTCGATCGACGCCCGCTCCAGCGCCTCGGCGATGTTGAGCGCGTACGACGGCGTCGCGCACAGCACGGCGCCGCCGAAGTCCTGGAGCAGCATCACCTGGCGCTGCGTGAACCCGCCCGAGATCGGCAGCACGGTGCAACCGATCAGCTCGGCGCCCTGGTGAAAGCCGAGGCCGCCGGTGAACAGGCCGTAGCCATAAGCGTTGTGCACGACCATCCCCGCGCGCGCGCCGGCCATCACCAGACAGCGCGCGACGACCTCGCTCCACACCGCGAGATCGTTGCGCGTGTACGCGGCCACGGTGGGCTTGCCGCGCGTGCCGCTCGACGCGTGGATCCGGATCACCTGGTCGCGCGGCACCCCGAGCAATCCGAACGGGTACTGGTCGCGCAGATCGGTCTTCGTGGTGAACGGCAGGTTCCGGAGGTCGGCCAGCGAGCGCAGATCCTGCGCGTCGGCGAGCCCCGCGTTGCGCAGCCGGGCGGCGAGCGGAGGGACCGCGGCGAGCACGCGCGCGATGCACGCGCGCAGCCGATCGAGCTGGAGCGCCTCCATCCGGTCGCGCGGCAGGGTCTCCACGTCGGGATTCCAGATTGCCATCGCGGTGATACTAACCTTCCAGGTGACCGCCGGTCCGGATTGCATCGAGGACGGTCGATCCCCGCGGCGCGCGGCGCGCGGCGGGAAGGCGGCGTGGCACCGCGGTTGCTTTCCTCCGGCCGCATGGAGGCCATGACGGGATCCAGGTGCGCCAGCGCGCGCGCCCGGCGCGCACGAGTCGAGCTGCAGCTTCACAGCGGGGCGGGAGCTCGCCAGTACCGAGAGCTCGGAGCCTTCGTGCGCTACTGCGTGGCGCGGATCGAGCGCGAGCTCGGCGAGATCGAGCACTGGTCGGTGACGATCGCGCCCGCGGGCGGCGAATTCACCAGTGTCGTCGCGGTCCACGAGGGCGGCGACGCGATCGAGTCGACCGGGACCGGCATGGACGGGCCGCTGGCCGCCTGGGAGGCGCTGTGCCGGATCGAGCAGCGGCTGCGCGAGGCCCGGGCCCACCGCATCACCGACCCGGCGCTCGCCACGGGCGCCCCGGTGCGCCGCCACCTCGCCCTCGTCGGCGGCAGCAGCGCACGCTGAGCCACCGCGTCCGGGCGCCGGAGCCAATCGCGACGCGGGCTTCGACGACTCCGAGGATCTGCCCGGGCCGGGATCCTGTCATCTGGCGAGGTCGGCGTGCTCGTGAGGCACACGGCGGACGCACAGCGTGCGTCTTCGCGCGCTCTGGACGACGGCGGCCGGCTGGCCAGGCGGTGCCGCGGATCGCGCCGCGCTGCGCCGACGGCGGATGAGCCGCGTCCCCACCGGGGGGAGAATGCGACCGGATTTGCACCGCTGCGCGCCCGGGAATGTCGGGCAGGCAACCGGCGGTCCATGTGAGTAATCCAAGCCATCACCCATGCGAGGAACACCATGCACAAGCGAAGTTTGAGTTTCTTGCTGATCGCGATGCTCTGCGGGCTCGGGATCTCCAGCGCCCGCGCCGAACCGCGCCCCGCTGCGCCCAGGGCCATTCCGCCGCACGACGACGTCCAGGTCACGGTGACCGCCGGCAAGGGGCGGCTCGGCGTCGTCGCACTCCAGATCAGCCCCGAGCTGCGGGCACACCTTGGCGCGCCGCGCGATCGCGGCGTGCTGGTCGACGCCGTCCGTCCCGACAGCCCCGCCGCGCGCGCCGGGCTCCGGGTCGGCGACATCGTGACCGACGTCGATGGTGACGCGACGAAGTCGGCCTCCGACGTGATCGACGCGATGACCGATCGCAAGAAGGGAGACGAGGTCCCCGTCGTCGCGTTCCGGTCCGGCCAGCGCGTCGAGCTCCGTGCCACGCTCGACAGCGATCCCGGCCCGAAGTGGCAGTCGCAGTCCGGCAGCCTCCGCGGCCTCCCCGGCACGCCGGACGACATGAACGGCTGGTTCCGGTTCAACGGCACGCCGGACGAGATGCACAGCGCGATCGAGGAGCTCCGCAAGCGGATGGAGGACCTGGAGCGTCGCTTCGGGCAGCAGCAAGGGCAGCCGAAGCTGCCCGGCGGCACCGAGAAGATCTAGTCTCGCCGCCCGTCCGCGCGCTCGCCGGCGCGATCGGTCCGGTCCCTGCGGTCGAGCTGCTCGCCTCGGTCGTCATCCCGGGCCCCGCTGGCCCCGTCGGGCGCGCTCGACGCGAGGTCGGGAGCACCGTTGGCACTCGGGTACGGCTGCGCCACCGCCTCGCCGGGGCCGTCGCGCACCGGGCCGCCGCGTCCGGTGAAGCGGTCGTCCAGCCCGAGCCCGTCCGAGCCGCTGCCGGGCGGCGCGACGTACCGGGTGTCGACGGCGTCGTCCAGCGAGACGTCACCTTCCCGGCGGCCGGCGGTGTAACCGCTCTGACCGAGGCCGCCGCGCTCGACCGACACCTGCTTGCGTGGCTGTGAGAGGTTCTCCGGGTTCGCCATGATGTGCGCCTCCAAGGCTCGGGGTTGCATGTCCGATGCCCGGGCCAGCTGCGCCGGGCGCCGAGGCCGTCGAGGCGTATTGCTTGCAGCGCTCCTGGAAAAACAACCGGTGTACCCATGAGCAAGATTGCCTTTCTCGTAGATCAGATGTTCGAGGACTCCGAATTTCGCGTACCGTACGACCGGCTACGCGACGCCGGGCACCAGATCGAGATTCTCGGCCGCAAGCCCGGTGCCCAGGTCGAGGGCTACCACCACGAGGAGCGCGTCACGATCGAGAAGCCGGTGGCGCAGGCCCGGGTCGAGGACTACGACGCGCTGGTCATCCCGGGCGGCTACTCGCCCGATCACCTGCGCACCCACCGCGAGGCCGTCGCGTACACCCGCGGGATGGCGCTCGCGAACAAGCCGGTCGCCGCGGTGTGCCACGCCCCATCGCTGCTGATCGAGGCCGACCTGGTCTACGGCCGCCAGGTGACGTCGTGGCCCTCGATCAAGA
>JBGQCL010000397.1:0-11217 GCA_041495365.1 Kofleriaceae bacterium
CCGCCCATGGGCCGGGGTGGGCTCGTACCACGGCGCACGGTGGGGGCCGAGCTCACAGCACCGATCGGAGAGCGCCGCCGGTCACGCCGGGAACGGCAGGTCCTGGCCGCGGGCGGGCAGGGCGGAGCGGCCCTGGCACAGCGCGGCGTCGACCTGGCGCGCGAGCTCGCGGCCCTCGGCGATCGCCCACACGATCAGCGACGCGCCGCGGTGAGCGTCGCCGGCGCTGTACACGCCGGGGGCGCTGGTCGCGAAGCCGGCGTCGACCGCGATGTTGCCGCGGGCGTCGAGCGCGACGCCGAGCTCGGCGGACAGCGCGCCGGCGTCGGGGCCGGTGAAGCCGAGCGCGAGGATCAGCGCGTCGACCGGGATCCGGACATCCGGACCATGCCCGCCGGGCGCGTCGACGCGCTGGCCGTGGAGCGCGACCAGGCGCCCGGCCTCGCCCTCGAGGTGGGTGGTGCGGAACGCGAACGCGCGCTCGCCGCCCTCCTCCTGCGAGCTCGAGGTCCGGAAGATGTACGGCCAGGTCGGCCACGGGTTGCCGGGGGCGCGGGCCTGGGGCGGCGCGGGGAGCAGCTCGATCTGGGTGACCTGTGCGGCCTTCTGGCGGAGCGCGGTGCCCAGGCAGTCCGAGCCGGTGTCGCCGCCGCCGAGGATCACGACGCGCTTGCCGCGGACGTCGAGCGCGGCGGTGGTGCGCTCGCCGCCGCCGACCTGGTTCTGCTCGGTCAGGTAGTCCATCGCGAGCACGACGCCGGCGAGCTCGCGGCCGGGCACGGCGAGCTCGCGGGCACGGCCGGCGCCGATCGCGATCACCAGGGCGTCGTGCGCCGCGCGCAGCTCGCGCCAGGTCGGATCGCGGCCGACGGTGACGCCGCAGTGGAACGCGACGCCCTCGGCCTCGAGCACCGCGAGCCGGCGGTCGATGACGTGCTTCTCCATCTTGAAGTCCGGGATGCCGTAGCGCAGCAGTCCCCCGGGGCGCGCGGCCGCCTCGTACACCGCGACGGTGTGGCCCGCGCGGTTGAGCTGCGCCGCCGCGGCCAGGCCGGCCGGCCCCGAGCCGACGACCGCGACGCGCTTGCCGGTCCGCACGCGGGGCGGCTGCGGGACGACCCAGCCCTCGGCGAATGCGCGCTCGATGATCGTCTTCTCGATCGCCTCGATCGTGACGGGCTGGCCGGCAAGGGGGGGGGGGACCCCGACGGCTTCGCCGGCGGGGCGGGGGTTCCCCCCCGTGGGATCGATCGCCAGGACGCAGGCGGCCTCGCACGGCGCCGGGCACAGCCGGCCGGTGAACTCGGGGAAGTTGTTGGTCGACGCCAGGCGCAGGTGGGCGTCGCGCCAGCGCTGCTTCCACACCAGGTCGGCGAACTCGGGGACCAGGTTGCCGAGCGGGCAGCCCTGGTGGCAGAACGGCACGCCGCAGTCCATGCAGCGGCCGGCCTGGTGGCGGATCGCGTCGCTCTCCAGCACGCCGTGGGGCCCTTCCACCTCGCGCCAGTCGCGCAACCGCTCGCCGGCCGCGCGCTTCCTGGGCACGAGCCGCGACCACTCGATGAATCCGGTGGGCTTGCCCATCACCGACCTCCCACGACCACGAGCTGTCCGGGTCGCGGACGGGCGGCGGCGCGGCGGGCCTGCAGCACCCGCTTGTAGTCGGTCGGCATGACCTTGACGAACCGCGACACCAGGTGCTGCCAGTTGTCGAGCACGCGGCGGCCGAGCGGGCTTGACGTGAACCGCACGTGGTCCTCGATCAGGCTGTTGAGCAGCCACAGGTCGCTCTCCTCGACGACCGACTCGAGCTCGACCATCTCGAGGTTGCACCGGCCGCGCAGCGACTGCGCCTGATCGAACACGTAGGCGGTGCCGCCGCTCATCCCGGCGGCGAAGTTGCGGCCGACCGCGCCGAGCACGACGACCACGCCGCCGGTCATGTACTCGCAGCCGTGGTCGCCGACGCCCTCGACCACCGCGCGCGCGCCCGAGTTGCGCACCGCGAACCGTTCGCCGGCGAGCCCGCACGCGAACAGGTCGCCGGCGGTGGCGCCGTACAGCGCGACGTTGCCGACGATCACGTTGTGCTCGGGGGCGAACCGCGCGCTGGCCGGCGGGTAGACCACGATCCGGCCACCCGACATGCCCTTGGCGATGTAGTCGTTGGCGTCGCCGCACAGCTCGAGCGTCACGCCGGGGGCGAGGAACGCGCCGAAGCTCTGGCCCGCCGAGCCGCTGAACCGGACCTTGATCGCGCCGTCGGGCAGGCCGCGCGCGCCGTGGCGCCGTGCGATCTCGCCGGACAGCAGCGTGCCGACCGCGCGCCGCGCGTTGTCGATCGGCATCGCGAGCTCGACCGGCCGGCCGCCGGCGATCGCCGACTCGGCGCGCCGGATCAGGTCGTGATCGACGTGGTCGGCCAGGTCCCACGGCACCGGGCGCGCGAACCGGCGCGGTCCGGCCGCCGGCGCCGCGAGGATCGCCGACAGGTCGAGCCGCCGGGCCTTGGGGTGGTCGACCGCGCGCGGCCGGAGCAGCTCGACCCGGCCGATCAGCTCGTCGAGCGAGCGCGCGCCGAGCTCGGCGATCCGCTCGCGCACCCGCTCGGCGATGAACGTGAAGTACGCGATCACGTCCTCGGGCTTGCCGGTGTAGCGCGCGCGCAGCGCCGGGTCCTGGGTCGCGATCCCGACCGAGCAGGTGTTGAGGTGGCACTTGCGCAGCATCACGCAGCCGGTCGCGATCAGCGACGCGGTCGCCATGCCGAACTCCTCGGCGCCGAGCAGCGCCGCGATGATCACGTCGCGCGACGTGCGCAGCCCGCCGTCGACCTGGACCCGGATCCGGTCGCGCAGCCGGTTGGCGACCAGCACCTGCTGGGTCTCGGCCAGCCCGAGCTCCCACGGAAGCCCTGCGTGCGTGAGGCTCGACAGCGGCGCCGCGCCGGTGCCGCCCTCGTAGCCGGCGATCACGACGCAGCCCGCCCGCGCCTTGGCGACGCCGGCCGCGATCGTGCCGACGCCGTACTCGCTGACCAGCTTGACGCTGACCCGCGCGGTCGGGTTGACGCACGACAGGTCGTAGATCAGCTGGGCGAGGTCCTCGATCGAATAGATGTCGTGGTGCGGCGGCGGCGAGATCAGCGTGACGCCGGGGGTCGAGCACCGCACGCGCGCGATCCGCTCGTCGATCTTGTTGCCGGGCAGCTGGCCGCCCTCGCCGGGCTTGGCGCCCTGTGCGATCTTGATCTGGAGGTCCTCGGCGTGGACCAGGTAGTGGGTGGTCACGCCGAACCGGCCGGACGCGACCTGCTTGATCGCGCTGCGCCGGAGGTCGCCGTGCTCGTCGGGCTCGAACCGGTGCGGCTCCTCGCCGCCCTCGCCGGAGTTCGACCGCGCGCCGAGCCGGTTCATCGCGATCGCCAGGGTCTCGTGGGCCTCGGCGCTGATCGAGCCGAACGACATCGCGCCGGTCACGAAGCGCTGGACGATCGCACTGGCCGGCTCGACCTCGTCGATCGGCACCGGCGCCACCGGCGACGACGCCGCGCGCTCGGGCGGTGCGATCTCGAACATCCCGCGCAGCGTCATCAGCGCGCGGTCCTCGTCGTCGCACAGCCGCTCGAACTCGGTGAACCGCGCGCGATCGCCGAGCCGGACCGCGGCCTGGAGCGCCGCGATCGTCGCCGGGTTCCACTTGTGGAGCTCGCCGCGCCGCCGCCACTGGTAGCGGCCGCCGGTCGGCAGCTCGTCGCCGTCGCCGTCGACCGCCGGCGCGGCGAACCCGCGGGCGTGGCGCGCGATCGCCTCGGCGCCGAGCTCGTGGAGGCCGATCCCGCCGAGCCGCGACGGTGTCCCGGTGAAGTGGCGATCGATCAGCTCGCGATCGAGCCCGACCGCCTCGAAGATCTGCGCGCCGCGGTAGCTCTGCAGCGTCGAGATCCCCATCTTCGACATCACCTTGCGCAGCCCGTCCTCGACCGCGTGGACGTAGCGCGCGACGGCCTCGTCGACGGTTCCCGGCACCCGCTCGCGCGCGACCAGGTCGCGGACGAGGTCGAGCGCGAGGTACGGATTGACCGCGGCGGCGCCGTAGCCGATCAGGAGCGCGATGTCGTGGACCTCGCGGGCCTCGGCGGTCTCGACCACCAGGCCGGCCTGCATCCGGGTCCCGGCGGTCACCAGGTGGTGCTGCACCGCCGACAGCGCGAGCAGCGCCGGGATCGCGACGTGGCGCGCGTCGACCCCGCGATCCGACAGGATCAAGAGGTTGTGGCCGTCGTCGATCGCAGCGGCCGCGGCGCGGCACAGCCGGTCGACCGCCGCGGCGAGCCCGTCCGGCCCGTCGGCGATCGGCCACAGCAAGGGCAGGGTCACCGGATCGAACACGCCCTCGCGCACCGCGCGGATCCGCGCGAGGTCGCGGGTGCCGATCACCGGACCGCGCAGCCTGAGCTGATGGCACTGCTCGGGCGTCTCGTCGAACGTGTTGCCGTCGGGACCCATCGTGGTCTCGAGCGACATCACCAGCGCCTCGCGGATCGGATCGATCGGCGGGTTGGTGACCTGGGCGAACAGCTGGTGGAAGTACGCGAACAGGTTGGGCGCCTGATCCGACAGCACCGCGAGCGGCGTGTCGGTGCCCATCGAGCCGATCGGCTCCTTGCCGTCGCGCGCCATCGCCTCGACCAGCATGCCGACGCACTCGTCGGTGTAGCCGTGGGCGCGGGCGAGCCGCATCAGCTCGTCGCCGGTGATCCGCGGCGGCGGCGGACCGCCCTCGAGCTTGTCGAGCTCGAACACGTTCTTGTCGAGCCACTTCTTGTACGGGAACCGGCCGGCGACGTCGCGCTTGAGCTCGGCGTCGTCGACGATCCGGCCCTCGGACGTGTCGACCACGAACATCATGCCGGGCTGCAGCCGGCCCTTGGCGCGCACCCGCTCGGGCGGCACGTCGATCACGCCGGTCTCCGACGCCAGGATCACGCGGTCGTCGGTGGTGATCGTCCAGCGCGCGGGCCGCAGGCCGTTGCGGTCGAGCGTCGCGCCGACCAGCTGGCCGTCGCTGAACACGATCGCCGCCGGGCCGTCCCACGGCTCCATCAGCGACGACGCGTAGCGGTAGAAGCTCTTGCGGTCCTCCTCGATCGGCTTGGTGTTCTTGCCGGGCACCGCGCTGACCGGCGCGCCGTCGTCGGCGTCGCCCGGCAGCGCGTCCTCCCAGGCCTCCGGGATCATCATCATCATCGCGTGCGGCAAGGTCCGGCCGCCCAGCGTGAGCATCTCGACCATGTTGTCGAACTGCGCCGAGTCGCTCTTGCCGGGCACGATGATCGGGTGCAGCCGCTCGAGCCCGCCGGAGAACTTGGCGCTCTTGAGCTGGCTGCGGCGCGCCTGCATCCAGTTGGTGTTGCCGCGCAGCGTGTTGATCTCGCCGTTGTGGGCGATGTAGCGGAACGGCTGGGCGCCGTCCCAGGTCGGGAACGTGTTGGTCGAGAACCGCGAGTGCACGACCGCGATCGCGCTCGCGAGCTCCGGCGCCCGCAGGTCGGGGTAGAACAGCGGCAGCTGGCGGGGCAGCAGCAGGCCCTTGTAGACGAGGGTCTCGGTCGACAGGCTCGCGACGTGGAAGTACCCGCCGGGGTCGACGCCGCTGTCGCGCACCCGGTTCTCGGCGAGCTTGCGGATCACGTACAGCGTGCGCTCCCACGCCGACGGCGGCACGCGCCGCATCCGCACGTAGACCTGGCGGAACACCGGCATCACGTCGCGCGCGACCGAGCCGACGTGCGCGGTGTCGATCGGCACGTCGCGCCAGCCCACCACGCGCTGGCCCTCGGCGGCGATCGCCTGCTCCAGGATCGCCTCGCACGCCGCGCGCGCCTCCCGACCGGGCGGCAGGAACACCTGGCCGACCGCGAACCGCCGGTTCGGCGCGAGCTCGAAGCCCAGCCGCGCGGCCTCGGTGCGGAAGTGCCGCTCGGGCAGCTGGATCAAGATCCCCGCGCCGTCGCCGGTCTCGGGGTCCGCGCCGCACGCCGCCCGATGCGACAGCCGGCGCAGGACCTCGAGTCCGTCGTCGACGATCTCGCGCGATCGCACGCCCTTGATGTCGGCGACGAAGCCGACACCGCATGCGTCGCGGCCGGCCATGGGGTCGATGAGTCCGGTCCAGGAATGTGGCGACATGGCGTCTCCCGGAAAAACAGGCAGACTGTAATGCGTCGCGTTACCCATAGCTAGCCTTAAATGACGCGTCGCAACGGTCCAACTGGTCGGTTGAAGAAATTGCGCCCGGGTTGCGTAACGCCGTTCAGAGCAGATGTTCGTCGTCGAGCTGCGGCATTCCCGCACAGCGAGAGCGCGCGCACACCCGTACATGCCTCGCGTCGCGCGGCGCCGTGCGATCCCCGGTCACGGCCGGACCGACGCGACGATTTCTGGGAGCTCGCCGGAGTGCTCGGCGCCACGCTCGCCCTGGGTTCCGATAGCAAACGGGTGAAATCGGTCGATCTTGCTGCTCACCGTCGGTGAGAGACGTCGCCGACCCACAGATCGAGTAGCTCGGTGGTCTCACAGACCCGGCGGGGGCTGACCTCGCCGACCGTGCCACAACGCGAGCACCTCGATGCGTTCCGCCCGTGCGCGCACGCGGTACAGCACGAGGAACCCAATACGTGCGAGCACGAGCCGGCGCACGCCGGCGCGCGCGGCCACGGAGCGCCAACGTTGGGGTTCTCGGCGACGCGGTCGAGCGCGCGATCGAGCTCCTCCCCGAGCAGAGCCGGTGCCGCGGCGCGGTTCAGGTTCCACCAGTCGCGCGCTTCGGCGATCTGCCGGCGCGCGCGGGGCATGATGACGATCGCGTACGGCATCCGGATCAGCGGCTGTTGAACAGCTCAGCGGTTGCCGAACAGCTCAGCCCGAACCGTCTCCCACGGGATGCCTTCGCCGCGGTCGGCCTCGGCGATCGCTTCATCGAGCTCGGCGAGCTCCTCGGACGTCACGTCGTCGGCGTTGTCGTTCGCCGTATCCTCGTCGAGGACGACGGTAACCGTCGCGCCCTCCGGGAGGTCGATGTCTTCGGCGACGATGACGCCGCCCTTGACCTTGGCCGAGAACATGGTGGATACGCCGGAAGCCTACCACGGTGACCACCGCCACGGCCGAGCTCGCCGCCGGCGACCAGCCGCGGCGGGCCATCGCCGGCGTGAACGGCGCCGGCCGTGTCGTGATATGCGCCTCAACCGCTTCCCCGCCGAGGTGCCGAAGGGTCCCCTTCGTCCGCTCCGGCGGTCCTGACCAAGATCGACCGATTTCACCGGTTTGCTATCGGAACCCCGGTACGCGCGCAGCGACCTGCGGCGGGGCGAGTTCCGCGCAGGCGGAGGCGCTTCGCGCGGGGCGAGTTCGCGCGGAGGCGCTTCGCGCGGGGCGAGTTCGCCTACGGAACGCTCGCACGGCCGCGCGCGCGTTGAGGCCGAACGCATGGAGCTTGGGCGTGCGGTGCCACGTCGGCCGCGGAACCCGATGGATTGCGGTCGATCGACCCGGTCGCCACGTGAGGCGTCGGTGCGGCCGCGCGGCCGCTTCAGCGCTTCAGCGCTTCAGCGGCGGCCTAAGACGGATCACCATGGGTTGCAGGCGTGATGCTGGCAAGTGGTGAGCTGCTCGCGCTCCCGCCGGTCCGATGCTCAAGCGCGCCGCGCGGCCCAGTGCGAAAATCGCCGAGCTCTGGGTGGGGGGGCCGTTCCGGCGGGGCTCTCGTCGGGCGGCGATCTGCACGCGTTCCGCGCGACACCAGACACCAGCAAGCTGGTATCGTGGTCGCTGACTCAGAGGTCGGAGGTAACATGGCGGAGATGGTGACGGAGGCAGCGACGGCGGGCGTTGGTGCTGGCGCTGCGAGCGCACCGGCGGTGGGTAGCGCGGAGCTACCGCAGCTACGAGACGAGGGCGAGCGCGAGAACGCGCAGCTCCGGGCCGAGCTCGGCAAGCGAGCGCCGTGGTGGCGCAAGGCGACGACGATCACGACGCTGACCGCGATCATCGCGGCGGTGCTTCCGGTGACGACCGCGGTGCAGGCGCACTACCAGAAGGAGCGCGAGCTCGTGCTCCAGGAATCGAACCAGGCGCACGCCATCCGCACGGGGTACCTGGATCGGCTCGACAAGCCCGGTGCCAAGCTGCGTACCCTGCGATTCGTTTTGGCCACAGCCAACGATCCGGCTCTTGAGACGTGGGCGAAGGAAGAGATGAAGGTGGTGCAGGCGGAGCTCAACGATATCGAGCGGAAGATTGCCGCTCTCGAATCGCAGAACGATCCGCCATCCGCCGACGGCCGGCATGAAGGCTCTGGAGGTGCGGTCGCTGGCGGGGGGCCTGCCGCAGCCGAGATCCCGAAACAACAAATGGAGAAGAAGCGCAGTCAGAAATTGCGTCGCTTGCGTGAACAACTCGCGGCATCGTCGTCGCCGCAGCTGGGCGGCATGCCAGCGTTCGCACCGCGGTCCAATGCCGGTCCCGATAGCGCCCCGAGCAATGAAGATAAGCTGGATCTCCTGTACAAAGAAGCAGTGGTGGCCAACGATGAAGTAATCAGCATCGACTTCTTTGGCGAGGCCTGCACGAACGAGCCTGACGCATCTAGCTAGCAGGGTTCACATGTCCACGCTCTGTCACGGGGGCCTCGGGTGGTGCATAGCGGGCGTTTGTCGCCCGAAGTGCGATCAGGCGTCGCCGTGTGCGTACGGGGTCACGCACGAACTAGCGCGTGCCGTCGGTAGCGTCGATGGAGTCGACGTCTGCTACTGCAGTCCCAAGTAACGCGCTATCCAGCTCGCCGCCGCGATCGTCGACGGTGTCGCTGACCGTCTCCGACGGGATCCCGGCTTGCCTGACGGCCTCCATGCCACATCGTGCCTTGGTGGCGCCTACGCCCCGCAGCAGATCGCTACGCGGTAAAAATGGCTCGTTTGAGCTATATGTGATTCTCGTGGAATGCTCACGTCGACCGCAGCGAATTGCGGCGATGTGAGTCGAGTCTGATCCGGACGATCGCCGAGCTCGACGTCACTCCCCGCCACGCTGCCGTCGAGGGCTCGACATCGGCGCCCGACCCCGCCCGCAATCGCCGAGCTCGTCGACCAGGTCGACGCCGGCGCTACGGCGACCGCCGAGCTCGACGTCCTCGCGCGCCGCCGCCAGCGCGACGTCGATGCCCCGTCGAGCGCTTGACATCGGCGACCGGCCCGCCGCCGCTGCGACCCGCCGGCTCGTCGAGCAGGTGCCGCGTGGTGGCGAGGCGCGGACGGTGGAACCGGGTCGTACGACCCGGACGATCGCTGAGCTCGACCGCCAGGCACGAGCAGCTCGCCCCCTGCCCTGGCCGCCGCGATCGCCAAGCTCGACGGTCGCCGCGGAATCGCCACGAGCGAGGTCGACGCCGGCGACGCGCGCACCAGCGCGAGCAGATCGCGGGGCCCGGCCGCGGCCGGGCGATCGGCTGCGGGACCAGCGCGCCCCTGCACCAGCGCGCGCAGCTCGCCGGGCCGGCCGAGCTCGAGGTGTCGCCGCCCTGGCGGCGAAGCCGCGCGCTGGCGGTCGCGGCCTCAGCGACCCACCCGCTCCGGGTCGCGCTCGCCGACCACCTCGCGGCCCGCGCGCTTGGCCGTGAGCGCGGCCGAGATGCGGGCGCGGATCATGGCCTCCGCGGTGGCTGACGGTCTCGGCCCCGTTCGCTGCGCTTCCGCCGCCGCGCCCGGTCCTCGCGCCGCATCCGGATCTCCGCCCGCGATCCGGCTTGCCTCCAGCAGGCCGAGCCCGAGCCTGCAGTCCCCCTCGGTGACGTCGAGGTCACCGCCGGGGATTACGAGCCGCGTGCGGCCCTCGCGCGTGACGCGGATCGACGCTTCGACGCCGGGCCCGAGTCGCGTGCGATCGTGCTGTCCCGGGCCCCAGGCCCCGATTCGGGCCGGGCCAGGCGGGATCGAGCAGATGGCGTGCAGTTTGGCGACGAGCTCGGCCGCCGCTGTGTCGCTAGCGCCGTCGAGCGTCTGGACCTGGACGCGGATACCGTCGAGCGTGAACACGCGGAGCCGCGTGCCGTCGGCCTGCTGCGCGAACTCGGTGATCGCGCTGACCGGCGCCGGCGCGGGCTGGCGTTGAGCGCGCGCGGTCATGGCTTGACGCTCCGTTCGATTGCCGTCATGACATCACTCCACCTCGGCACGACGGGCAACGCCCGCCATTCTACCTCGCGGCGTAGCATCGCATCAGCGGCGTAGCACGTTCGGCTGACGAGCTTTCTCTCTGGCAGAGCCGGTACAGGTCGCAGGTCGCAGTGTTCCGATCGCCGAGCTCGGCCAGGTCGATCGAGCGCGGTGGCGGCCGAGCGGGGGGCGAGCTGCTCGCGCTGCACGTCGTCGGCGCCGACCTGATCGGTGGCGGCCAGATGGCCGCCCGTACGGCGGCCGGGTGGCGGCCGTGGCGACCAGCGGGGCGAGGGCGCGGCGGCCGGTGCGTGCGCGGCGAGCTGTGCATCGGGGTGACGCGGGCGTCGATCTGGTCGAGGTCGCGAACCGTCGCCAGCGTCGACCTAATCTAATCTAATCTAGGTCGCGCACCGCGCGCGCACCCATTGCGGGGCCGGGTGGGCAGCCTGTGGGCGGCCCAGCGGGCGATCGTGGCGGCGATCAGTCGGGTCGAATCGGCTGCCACCGCTATGCGTGTGCGCGGCAGCGCGTCCTGTGCGCGGCGTGAGACGCCAGCGCTCGGCCCTTCAATATTAAGTAATTTCAATACGATGTGACCGGAAAATTCGCCGCGCGTGAGCTTAGGCACAGGTTGCGGTTTGGTCGATTTGGACCTGCACCAGGTTGCGGTTTGGTCGATTTGGACCTACGTTGCTGGAGAGCCGAGTTGTTACGAAGTTGGCAACCGTCCCCTCTCAAGGGGATCGCGGCTTCTGGAGGAGAACACGATGGCGACCGCAATGGCACCGCTGCAGGAACAGATCCGCCGTATGACACCGGTCTCGGCGCCACGGGATACGCTTGCGGAGCTTGGATCCACGGCCGAGCAGTTGGCGCGCATCTTGGGGGTCCGGAAGACGCGCATGTCGCTGCAGCCACGTCTTGTCGGTTCTACCGGAGAGGAGATCCCTCTGCCTGAGCCGATGTTTCATCTCTTGGCGCGGATAGCAGAGGTACTCGCG
>JBGQCL010000398.1:0-11197 GCA_041495365.1 Kofleriaceae bacterium
GGCGGAGCCGTCGGGGTCCCCACCCTCCGTCTCGCATCGCTCGATCCCACGGGGGGCTCCGCCCCCCGCCCCGCCGGCGGAGCCGTCGGGGTCCCCACCCTCCGTCTCGCATCGCTCGACGTCCAGCGCGGTCAGCGGCGTCGGCCAGCGGCCGATCGGTACCCACGGCACGCGCAGGCGCGGCAGGTGGTTCTCCAGCGCGATCAATGCTTCTCGGGCACGTAGTCGGGCGGCACGATGCCGCCGTCCCCGAACAGGAACGCCTCGCACTGCTCCTTCAGCACCTCGTGGGCCTTCTTCTGCGTGAGGTCGAGCCGGTACTCGTTGACGATCTTCTTGCTGTGCTCGATCCACATCGTCCACGCCTGCGCGGACACGGTGTCGTAGATGCGCTGGCCGAGCGCGTCGCTGAACGGCTTGTAGGGCAGACCGGGCAGGGTCTCACCGAGCTTGGCGCACTTCACCATACGGCTCATCGCGCGGATTCGACCAGGTTTCGGGGCGTGGGGCAATCCGCCGGGACCCGGGTTCTGCCCCCGGAGCGCGGGTGCCCCATCTTGGCAGGCAACCCGTGCGTCGCCGCCACGGTCAACACTCCGACACCATTGCCGTTGCACCCCCAGCACGCGACTCTCCGCCGGATCGCTGTGCTATGACATTCCGCGGCGTTTCCTCATGGAACAGATCTGGGATTTCCTGAGTCTTGGTTATGGCGCCATGGGGATCGTCATGGCGTTCTCGGTGACCGCCCTCGCGGTGGCGATCGAGCGCGCCATCGCCCAGTGGAAGTTCGTGACGCGGGCGCGCAGCCTGGGTGACACGGTGACCCGCTGCCTTGCGCGCGGCGCGGTCGACGAGGGCCGCTCCGCCTGCGAGCGCTCGCCGTCGCCGGTCGCCGACGTCTTCCTGGTCGGCTACGAGCGGCTCGGCCGGGCCAAGCCCGAGCACGTGGTCACCGCGGTGCATCGCGAGCGCATGCGCGTCAACCAGGACCTCCGGGTCCGGCTCTGGGTGCTCGGCACCGTCGGCGCCACCGCCCCGTTCGTCGGCCTGTTCGGCACCGTGGTCGGCATCATGAACGCGATGGGCCGGTTCAAGGGCGACGAGGACGTCAAGTTCTCGATGGTGTCTGGCCCGATCTCCGAGGCGCTGATCGTCACCGCGGTCGGCATCGGCGTCGCCGTCGGCGCGGTGATCCTGTTCAACTTCTTCAGCCAGCGCGCCGGCCGGATCGCGACCGAGATGAGGCTCCTGACCGACGAGTTCCTCGAGCTCCTGCTCGACACTCCGGACGAGACCCAGCCGGCGCGCAGCAAGGTCCGGCGCGACGAACCCGAGCACGGCGACGCGCGCGACCACAAGGAGCCCCGGGACATGACCAAGCGTGCGAAAGGCGATGGCGATGGCGATCGGGAAGCTACCTGACGAGGACGGGGACGAGGGCGGCGAGGCGATCTTCGCCGAGATCAACATCACACCGCTGACCGACGTCTTCCTCGTGATGGTGATCATCTTCATGGTGAGCGCGCTCGCCGTGCAGGTCGAGGCGCGGCGCGAGAAGCACAGGGTCAAGGAGGAGCAGCAGCAGGCCGAGGTCGAGAAGAAGAGCGGCCTCAAGGTCAACTTGCCGTCCGGTCAGGCCCAGGAGATCGAGCTCAACCAGCAGTCGCTGGTCCTGATCATCCCGATCTCCGGCGAGGTCTCGGTCGGCGGCAAGCTGATGCACGATGACCAGCTCGACAACGTGTTCCACGCCGCGTTCCAGAAGGACAAGAAGACCCAGGTCGTGCTCAAGGCCGACCGCGGCGTCGCCCACGGCCGGGTCGTCAACATCATGGAGCGCGCCAAGCAGGCCGGTCTGACCCACCTCGCGATCGGCACCAGCGGCGGCAGCTGATCATCCCGGCGCTCGCTCGCTGCGATTGATCCCACGGGGGGCGCTGCCGCCCGCCCCGCCGGCGGAGCCGTCGGTGCCGCCACTCCCCGCCTCGCTGCGATTGACCACTGCGAGCAGATCGTCGACCTCGACGTGGCGGGTGAAGCCGCACACCTGCGCCGCGAGATCGCAGCCCGGTGCGGTGGCGAGGTCGGCGCACAGCACGACCTGCGGGATCCCGGCGCCGCGGTAGCGATCGAGCTTGGCCGCCAGGTACTCCTGGGTGGCGAACCCCAGCACCTCGATGAACCAGCGCCCGCCGCCGCGCCCACCGCTGCGATCGAGCACGAGATCCGGGAACAGCAGGTGCGCGCCGCTCGCGATCGGCGGCGGCTCGCGCTCCACCGCGTGGCCCAGCACCTCCAGATCGCTCGCCAGCCGCTCCGCCGTGCTCGGCACCACGCGCGACGGCGGAGCCGGCGGCAGCCACACCGGCGGTGCCACGTGCAGGCGCGCCTCCTCGCCGCTCATCCGGCACCGGATGTCGAGCTCGAACCGCGGATGCTCGGCGAGCAGCGGCACCAGCTGGGCGAGCGCGCGGCCGTAGACGATCGTCGCGTGGAACAGCGCGAGCGGCCCCATCACGTCGAGCACCGTGGCGTCGCCGTCGCACCGGATCTGCGAGATCAGCCCGTAGCGCGCCACCACGCGGACCAGCTCCGTCGCCCGGTCCCACACCCGCAGCTGCAGGTCGTGCGCGCGCCGGACGCAGCGCTGGATCCGCTCCAGGTTGGCGAACGCGGCCAGCTCGGTCTCCGCCGGCCGGCCCTCGGGCAGCACCACCGGCCGCTCCATCGCCAGGTCGATCCACAGCAGCGACTCGACGTCCGCGGGCGTGGTCCCCAGCGTCGCCGCCGCGGTCGCCAGCCGGGCCTGGCGCTCGGCCGGATCGAGCGCGGGCGGCCCGAGCACCAGCGCGCGGGCTCGCCGCGCGATCCGGGCGCGCTGACCGGCGCCGCCGAGCACCCGGCGCAGGGCCTGCAGCATCGCCGCGCGGTGCGACGGATGCACGCGCAGCGGCGCGTACTCGACCCGCTCGACCAGCATCCGCCACGGCTCGCCGACCGAGCGCTCGACGAGGTCCAGCAGCTGCGCGATCCACGGCAGGTCGCCCTCGTCGTACAGCCGGGGCACCCGCGCGGGCTCCTCGTAGACCATCGCGATCACGACACACCTCCCCGTGCGAGCGCCGCCGTGCCGAGCCCCCTGCGCCGGCGCGCGACGTCCGCCGCCTCGGTGGTCTCGGCCACCGCGAGTTCGTAGATCAGCGCGCACTTGCCGTCGCGCGGCCGCAGCACGCGGCCGACCCGCTGCACGTGGCGGCGCGGGCTGCCCGACCCGCCGACCACGATCGCGAGGTCCGCGTCCGGCACGTCGAACCCCTCCTCGAGCACCTGCGATGACACCAGCACCGGGCACTCCCCGGTCCGGAACCCCGCGAGCGCCTGGGTCCGCTCGCTGCGCCGGATCTCGTGCGTGATCGGCATGACCAGCAGCTCGCGCGCGATCGCGTACGCCGTCGCGTTGTCGGCGGTGAACACCAGCGCGCGGCTGCCGCGATGCCGGCCCAGGATCTCGCGCAGCGCCGCGCGCTTGCCGTCGGGATACGCCAGCAGCGCGCGGTACTCGTGCCACGCCGCCAGCGCCGCGCGGCCCTCCATCGTCCGCGACGAGTCGCGCACGAACTCCCGCCACGCCGCGTCCGGCGTCGCGCGCTGGAACGCCGCGTAGCGCCTGGCGAACCGCCCGCGCAGCTCGCGATAGCGCCGCCGCTCGGCCCCGTCGAGCGCCACCGGAACCGTCACCACCCGGTGGTCGGCCAGCCCGTCGCCCACGAGGTCCTCGACCGTCAGCGCGTACACCACCGGCCCGACGTGCCGCGCCAGCGTCGCCATGTCCTCCGGCGGCGTCGCGCTCAGCCCGAGCCGCGCCGGCGCGACCAGCATCTCGAACACCTCGGTCGGGCACCACGCGCCCACGTGGTGCGCCTCGTCGACGATCACCAGGCCGAACCGCCCGCCGATCCGCGGCACCCACGACGTCGCGCTGGCGTACGTCGCCACCGTGACCGGCGCGACCACATGATCGCCATCGCCGAGCCGGCCGATCGGCTGCGCCGTGCACACCGCCAGCGCCCGCGCCCACTGGTCCAGCAGCACGCGCGTCGGCACCAGGCACAGCGTCGCGACCCCGAGCCGCGCGATCGCCGCGATCGCCACCAGCGTCTTGCCCGCCCCGGTCGGCAGCGCCACCACGCCGCGCGCCCCGGCCGCGAGCCAGCGCGCCAGCGCGACCTCCTGGTACCAGCGCAGCCCGGGCATCACCCAGGTCATCGCCGCCGCGTGGCCACCCAGCTCGTCCGCCACCGCCACCCCGGCGTCCGCCAGCTCCCGGAGCACGGCGGCGTGGTGCTCCGCCGGCAGCCGCCACGCCCGCCGCTCCTCGTCCCAGGCCACGCCGGCGATGTCCCCCGGCTGTTCACCGTCGTGCTCGGCCTCGAGCACCAGCGTTCCACGATCGAATCGAATCCGCATGCCGGCGCCCTCAGCAAGCCGCATACCGATCCGCGCCGATCGCGTTCGGCGCCGCGCGCCGCGCGCCGGCCGCGCACTCGATCCGCCTCAGCTCCGACGAGGATCGCCAGGCGACGCAGGTTCACGCGCAGCGCCCGGCGGCGCGCGCCGAGATCTCGCGGCTGTCCGGGTTTCGTCCGGATACCGGACGATCGTCCGAGATCCGGCCAGAACCCGGACAAGATCAGCACAGCTGCTGGATAGCCTCGAACCACCTCCCGGCATCTCGATCGAGGATGAAGACGAGATCAGGCGTCGCGCGCAGCAAGCTCGTGACGGCGTCGCCGGCATCCCGTGGAGCGACGTGAAGCGGAGCCTCGTGAAGTGATCATCTTCCGACCGGAGGCCGCGCGTGAGCTGGCCGCCGATGTTCGGTACTACGACGAAAAGTATCCCGGCCGAGGGCAGCGTTTCTAGCGCCGGCGGTAGGTCTCGAGCTCGGCGCCGGCGGCGTCGCGGGCGATCAGCGCCTCCCAGCGGGAGGGCGCCGACCAGACGGCGACGAAGAAGCTCGCTCGCGCATCTCCGGTGTCGATGATCCAGGCGGGCAGGCTGGTGCCGTCGGCGAGCCGCACATCGATGGCGGCGGTCTGCTTCGAGACCACCCCTTTGAGCGTGCGCGTGCGCGGGGCCACGTGCGATTGACGATCAGCGCGCGGGGCGCGAGCCCGAGTGCGGTCGTGCCAGTCGCGCGTAGTGGCGTTCCGCCCTGGCCCTGCGTATCGATGCGAGTCGGTCCGGTCGTACGTCACACCCGCGCGGGTCGCGCATCCCTTGCGCCCATGCCGCGGCGCGGTCCGATCTCCGTCGCGCAGCGCGATCGCGGTTAACCCGGTCTTACGCACGAGATGCGCATTCACATCGTGCCGTCCCGACTGCACGATGGCATATCGCTTGCGTTACCGAGTACCAGCCCCACTCGGGGTCCAAGCACCGAAGCGGCGCGTGGCTAGCCGCCGGCGGAGAGGGTAGGAAGTCCATGACAAGGTATCTCTCACAAAGACTCTGTATCGCGGCATTACTCGCAGGTTGTTCGGGCAGCTCAGCTCCGGCGCTCCCCGATGCCGGCGGCAGCGGCGGAGGGGTCGACGGTGGAACCAGCGGCGGCAGCGACGGCGGCATCGGCAGCGACGGCGGGACCGGGAGCGACGGCGGGACCGGGAGCGACGGCGGCACCGGCAGCGACGGCGGAAACAACGACGTGCCGTTCACGCTCGGCGCGAGCACGGTCGCCGGCGGCGCCGAGCCCGGCTACTTCGATGGTTCGCGCAAGCAGGCGATGTTCGCGAATCCGGTGAACGTGGCGTATCGCGACGGCGAGCTCTACGTCGCCGACTTCGATAACAACAAGATCCGGCGGATCGACCTCGCAAGCTACGAGACCACCACCGTGATCGCGCAGTCGGGCTTCCAGCGTCCGTTCGCCCTCGCGTTCGCCGGCGATGGGACCCTCTATGTCTCGACCGACAACGATGACAGCGGCGGGCACACGCTGATGTCGGGAACGATCTGGAGGATCGCGCCCGGGTCGCACAGCGCGGCCGTCGTCGCGCGGGCGATCGGCCGGCCCCGTGGTCTCGCGGTGCTGCCCGATGGCAAGCTTGCCGCCTCCGACTATGATCATCACGTGATCGAGATCGTGGATCCCGCGACCGGCGTGGGGACGACGCTCGCCGGCGCATGGGACAGTCCCGGCATGGTCGATGGAGCCGGCAAGGACGCGCGGTTCTCGGTGCCGTACGGCATGGCGGTGCGCGACGACGGTGCGATCGTGGTCGCCGATTTCGACAACCACCGGATCCGCGTGGTGACCCGCGCGGGCGTCACCACCACCCTCGCCGGTACCGGCGTCGCGGGCTTCCGTGATGGCGACCTTGACAGCGCGATGTTCCATCGGCCCCAGGGCATCGCGATCGCCGCGAACGGCGACGTCTACGTCTCCGACAGCGACAACTTCCGAGTTCGCCGGATCACCGGCACGGCCGTCCAGACCATCGCGGGGGACGGCACCGCCGGCTATCGCGATGGCGATGATCCGCTGAGCTCCGAGCTCTGCGGCCTGGAGGGGCTCGCGGTCGTGCCCGACGGCACGATGGTCTATGTCGCCGACGGAAGCCGTGGCACGGCGCTGCCCTGCAATCGCGTCCGCCAGATCGCGAAGTGCTGGTGACCGGTGACTTCCACGCCAGCGCTCCACGGCCGCCAGACACCGGCTCACTCGGACATCGCACCACGCGCAACCGACAACCGTCTGGATCGCATCGAGCAGCTCAAGGAGCTGCGCTGCTCCCTCGGTGACGCACTCGCACGCGATGACGTTGCACAGATCGCCGATGGATACCTCGCCGTGGCCCAGCTGCTTCGCCGCGAGCGCCGCTTCGCCGCGGCGGTGCAGCAACTCGAGGAGGGCATCGACCTGTTGACCGCGGGCGAGATGATCGCGGAGCATCGTCCGGCCGCGGTGAGCCGGCTGACGGACGCCTGCTCGCGTTCGCGATCGGGCTCTGGTACGAGGACTTCCGCCAGGTTCGCAAGACGCGCCTCCCCGGGCGAGCGCCGAGGGTGGGCGCGGCGCAGGCGACCCCGTCATGCGTGACGAGAATCGAAGAGGTCGCGGCGCGCCCGACCATCCAGACGCGATCCATCTCAACGACGGTTGTTCTCCGCGTCGACGATCGTCACGGTGGTCTTCATGACGGCATCGGGATTGAGGGAGATGCTATCGATGCCCTGCTCGACGAGGAAGCGCGCGAACTCGGGGTAGTCGCTCGGTGCCTGGCCACAGATGCCGACTTTTCGGCCGGCAGCCTTCGCATCACGGATCACGGATCGGATCAGCGTCTTGACCGCCGGGTTTCGCTCATCGAACACGTGCGCGACGATCGCCGAGTCTCGATCGACACCCAGCGTCAGCTGCGTGAGGTCGTTCGAGCCGATCGAGAACCCGTCGAACACCTCGGCGAACTCGCGCGCGAGGATCACATTGCTGGGGATCTCGCACATCACGTAGACCTCGAGACCGCGCTCGCCGCGCACGAGGCCGTGTTCGGCCATCTCCGCGATCACGCGGTGACCCTCCTCGATCGTGCGGCAGAACGGGATCATCAGCTTGACGTTCGCGAGGCCCATGTCCTCGCGCACCTTCTTCATCGCGCGGCACTCGAGGGCGAAGCCGGCGCGGTAACGCGGGTCGTAGTAGCGCGACGCGCCGCGAAACCCGAGCATCGGGTTGTCCTCGATCGGCTCGTAGCGCTTGCCACCGACGAGGTTCGCGTACTCGTTCGACTTGAAGTCGCTCATCCGTACGATCACGTCCTTGGGGTAGAACGCCGCGGCGATCATCGCGACGCCCTCGGCGAGCTTGTCGACGAAGAACTGCGGCTTGTCGGCGTAACCGCTCGTGATCTGATCGATCTGGGTCTTCAGCGCCGCGTCCTCGATCCGATCGTAGTCGAGCAGGGCCAGCGGGTGGACCTTGACGTAGGTCGCGAGGATGAACTCCTCGCGCGCGAGCCCGACGCCGTCGTTCGGGATGAACGACAGCGCGAACGCCTCGGCCGGGTTGCCGACATTCATCATCACCTTGGTCTTCGGGCGCGCCAGCGATGTGAGGTTCACGCGCTCGATGTCGAAGCCCAGCGAGCCGTCATAGACCGTGCCGATGTCGCCTTCGGCACACGACACCGTGACCTGCTGACCGTCGCGCAGCAGCTCGGTTCCACGCTCGGTGCCGACGATCGCCGGCAGCCCGAGCTCGCGGCTGACGATCGCGGCGTGGCACGTCCGGCCGCCTCGGTTCGTCACGATCGCCGCGGCGCGCTTCATGATCGGCTCCCAGTCGGGATCGGTCTTGTCGGTGACCAGCACCTCGCCGGCCTGAAACTCCTGGAGGTGCTGGACGTCCTTGATCACGCGGACCGGGCCGTGCGAGATCTTCTCGCCGATCGAGCGACCCTCGACGAGGCGGCGCCCGGTCTCCTTCAGGCGATAGGTCTCGATGACGTCGCGCGGCTTGCGCGACTCCACGGTCTCGGGACGCGCCTGCACGATGAACAGCTCGCCGGTCAGGCCGTCCTTGGCCCACTCGATGTCCATCGGGCAGTCGTGCCCGACCCTGGCGCGATAGTGATCCTCGATGATGCAGCCCCAGCGCGCGAGCGCGAGGATGTCGTCATCGACGAGCGCGAACCGCGCGCGCTCCGCCGGCGCGACCGGCACGTTCTTGGTCATCTTGCTACCGCCGACGTCGTAGACGAGCTTCCACTCCTTCGTGCCGAGGCTCTTGTGCACGATCGGACGGGCCCCGGCCAGAAGTGTCGGTTTGAACACGATGTACTCGTCGGGATTGACCGAGCCCTGGACGACGTTCTCGCCAAGACCGAACGACGCGTTGATCAGCACGGCGTCGCGGAAGCCCGACTCGGTGTCGATCGTGAACATCACACCGGCTGTGCCGAGATCGGAGCGCACCATGCGCTGGACACCGATCGACAATGCGATCTTGGCATGATCGAAGCCCTTGTCGGCGCGGTACGAGATCGCGCGGTCGGTGAACAGCGACGCGAAGCAGCGCTTGCAGCTCTCGAGCAGCGCGGCGTGGCCCTGGACGTTGAGGTAGGTTTCCTGCTGGCCGGCGAAGCTAGCGTCCGGCAGATCCTCGGCGGTCGCGCTGCTGCGCACGGCGACGTCGACGCCGGGCCGCGTGCCTTCACTCAGCCGGTCGTAGGCCAGGGCGATCGCGCGCTCGAACGCCGGCGGGAGCTTCGCGTCGAGGACCGCCTGGCGAACGAGCTGGCCGCGTCTGTGGAGCTCGGGGAGATCCTGCGTGTCCAGTCCGCCGAGGATGTCGGCGATCGCGCGATCGAGCCTGGTATCGTGCAGGAACGTCCGGTACGCGCCGGCGGTTGTCGCGAAACCGTTCGGGATCTTGACGCCCTTGCCGGCGAGCTCGCGGTACATCTCGCCGAGCGACGCGTTCTTGCCACCGACGTCGGGGACATCGGCGATCCCGATCTCCTCGAACCAGCGCACGAGTACACCGTTGGTCTTGTTCTTCACGAGTTTCTCCTTGGTCAGCGCGCGAGCACGCGGGCAAGCTCGAACAGCGATGGATCGATCGGCTCGAGTCGGCCGGTGACCTCGTCGAGGGGGGCCCGGCTTCGCGCACGCGCGCGATGTCGATCGCCCACGCGCAGCAACGGCGTCATCACCTCGCGGATGATCCGCGACGCGATGCGGGTCTTGCTCAAGGCCTTCATACCGCACGAGACAGCAACCTGGGTGCCAACACCTGTGATCGCCTCGCTCCCGCCGCGCTCGACGGACGATTCGAGCCTCGGAAGACGCGCGCAGCGACTGGACCCTGGCGTTGCCTCGCGGCTCCATCGTCGGTCGTGAGCCAGCGGGCTGCGAACGCAATCCATTCGCCCGCCCAGGTGCGCTGCGCAGGAGGCGCGCGAACCTGCGTCAGGCACTTCCACCGTCTCCACCGTCTCCGGGACGCGTGTGGCCTCGATGAGTTGGTGTGCAACGTGCACCGCCTGCGACTGGAGGAGCATGCCGTGACCCGAGCACACATCTTCGATGCGCATCTGGAGACGGCCAACAAGTGGGTGAATGAGCTCGGGGAAAACCTCGAGCTCCCTGCGACGGAAGGACCGCGGGCTCTGCATGCGCTGCGAGCCGGACTGCACGCCATTCGCGACCGCTTGCCCGCGGCGGAAGTCGTCGACCTCGGTGCCCAGCTGCCGACGCTGATCCGCGGCTTCTACTACGAAGGCTGGACGCTCGCCAACGACCCGACGCGGATCCGCGACCGCGCGACCATGATCGCACGCGTCAAGCAGGAGCTGATGCTGGATCCGCGGCTCGATCCAGTGGACGTGTTGCGCGCCGTGATCCATCTGCTGGTCGAGCACGTCAGCCCCGGCGAGATCCGGGGCGTTGTGGGCACGCTGCCGCGGTCGATCGCCGCGCTGTGGCAGGACCTCACCGGGCACGCCCTGGACACGCTCTCGACCGGCGAGCAAAGGATGCGCTAGGCCGCCGCGGGGGCGGCCCAGAGGCCAGGCCGGTTCCCGGCGAGCACAGACAATGGCGTCGATCCGCGATCGCCGTCGAACCGCGCCGCTTACGGCTTGAACTGCAGCGACCGGCTGTGGTCGGATCGCGCCCATGGCGACCGTGGTCCTGCGCGACGTCCGCAAATCGTTCGACACGGTCGAGGTCATCCGCGGCGTCAGCCTGACCATCGCCGACGGCGAGTTCGTCGTGTTCGTCGGCCCGTCGGGCTGCGGCAAGTCGACCCTGCTGCGCCTGGTCGCCGGGCTGGAGACCATCACCGCCGGCGACGTCGTGATCGACGGCCAGCGCTCCAACGACCTGCCGCCGGCCGAGCGCGGCATCGCGATGGTGTTCCAGAGCTACGCGCTGTACCCGCACATGTCGGTCTACGACAACATGGCGTTCGCGCTCAAGCTCGCCCACCTGAACAAGGGCGAGATCCGCGACCGGGTCGAGCGCGCTGCCGGCATCCTCCAGATCGGCGAGCTGCTCGGCCGCAAGCCCAGGGCGCTGTCGGGCGGGCAGCGCCAGCGCGTCGCGATCGGCCGGGCGATCGTGCGCGCGCCCAAGGTGTTCCTGTTCGACGAGCCGCTGTCCAACCTCGACGCCGCGCTACGCGTCCAGA